>NZ_JBVIQR010000007.1:0-94193 GCF_055576875.1 Streptomyces sp. NPDC033229
AACGCGGCGAACGCGGCGGCGTGCGCGCAGGACGTCGGCAAGTTCTCCGCGTTCCACGACCTGCTCTACAAGAACCAGCCGGCGGAGACCGACGATGCCTTCGGCAAGAAGGCCCGTCTGCTGGAGCTGGCCCGCAAGATCCCGGGCCTGGACAGCCCGCCCTTCCGCACCTGTGTGAACGACGGCACCCACGACAGCTGGGTGAAGAAGTCCCACGAGTCCTTCGGCAAGTCCGCCTTCCACGCCACCCCGACCGTCCTCCTCGACGGCAAGAGCATCTACGGCGACCAGGCCAACCCCCTCACTCCTGAGAAGCTGCGGCAGATGGTCGCGGGCGCGGCGAAGAACTGAGGCCGCCGGGGGCCACTGCCGACGGCGTTACGGGTCGCTGTGACGCCGGGCTGCCGGAGGGCCGTTACGCAGCCGTTGCGCCGGGTGGGTTGCCGGGGGCGCGTCCCGGCAAGGTAGCGTCGGTGCTGCCATGGACATCGCTTACATTCCCAGCCCGTCGACCGGTGTGATCCACCTCGGACCGGTCCCGTTGCGCGGCTATGCCTTCTGCATCATCATCGGCGTCTTCGTCGCCGTCTGGCTCGGCAACCGGCGCTGGATCGCGCGCGGTGGGCGGGCCGGGACGGTCGCCGACATCGCCGTGTGGGCGGTGCCCTTCGGGCTCGTCGGCGGCCGCCTCTATCACGTGATCACCGACTACGAGCTGTACTTCGGTGAGGGGCGGGACTGGGTCAACGCCTTCAAGATCTGGGAGGGCGGGCTCGGCATCTGGGGTGCCGTCGCGCTCGGCGCGGTGGGCGCCTGGATCGGCTGCCGGCGCCGTGGGATCCCGCTCCCGGCCTGGGCGGACGCGCTGGCGCCCGGCCTCGCGGTGGCGCAGGCCATCGGCCGCTGGGGCAACTGGTTCAACCAGGAGCTCTACGGCAAGCCCACGGACCTGCCGTGGGCGCTCAAGATCGACGCGGACCCCGGGATCGGGCGGATCGCGGGGACGTACCACCCGACGTTCCTGTACGAGTCGCTGTGGTGCCTCGGTGTCGCGGCGCTGGTGATCTGGGCGGACCGCCGGTTCACGCTCGGCCACGGCCGGGCCTTCGCCCTGTACGTCGCCGCGTACACGGTGGGCCGCTTCTGGACCGAGTACCTGCGCGTCGACGACGCCCACCACCTGCTGGGCCTGCGGCTCAACGGCTGGACCTCGATCGTCCTGTTCCTCGCCGCCATCGCCTACATGATCATCTCCGCGAAGCGCCGGCCCGGCCGGGAGACCGTGGTGGAGCCCGCCGCCGCCGAGGACGGGCCGGGCGCCGTGCCGGGTGGCACGCCGGAGAAGTCCGAGAAGGCAGGCAAGACGGACCAGGTCGAGGGTGCTGCCGGGAAGCCGGCTCCGAAGCCGGTCAAGGAGCTGCCCCCCAAGCCGGTCAAGAAGCCCGAAGAGGCCGTTTCCGGGGAAGCCGCCGATGCCGCCGCCGACGCGTCGGCCGACAAGCCGGGCAAGAAGCTCTGACCCGGGACGTCGTCATCCCCGAGGGCCGCCGGACCGCCAAGGTCCGGCGGCCCTCGGGCTTTTCCCGGGAATTTTTCCGGGCCCTTCGCGTTTGCGCAGGTCAGAGAGGTAAGTTCGGCCTTCCTTGCTAGCGGATCACCGCAATTCGTGCGTACCTTCGACTTATTGAGGGGCGGGCGGCAGGCCCTCCCCTGGGGAAGGGAGCACGAGCGAAGATGTCTGTCCTCGATACGGCAGAGGCACCGCACATAGCGCACCGCGACAACCACACGCACCGCGATGTGAACGGCGGCTGGCTGCGCCCCGCGGTCTTCGGGGCCATGGACGGACTGGTCTCCAACGTCGCCCTCATGACGGGCGTCGCGGGCGGTTCCGCCTCTTCGCAGACGATCGTGATCACCGGGCTGGCCGGGCTCGCGGCCGGTGCCTTCTCCATGGCGGCCGGTGAATACACCTCGGTCGCCTCCCAGCGCGAGCTGGTGCTGGCCGAGCTGGACGTGGAGCGGCGCGAGCTGCGCAAGCACCCCGCCGACGAGCTCGCGGAGCTCGCCGCGCTGTACGAGTCACGCGGCGTCGAGCCCCGCCTCGCGCGGGAGGTCGCCCGGCAGCTGTCCGCCGACCCCGAGCAGGCGCTGGAGATCCACGCGCGCGAGGAGCTCGGCATCGACCCCTCCGACCTCCCCTCGCCCACGGTCGCCGCCGTCTCCTCCTTCGGCTCGTTCGCCCTGGGCGCCCTGCTGCCCGTCCTGCCGTATCTGCTGGGCGCCACCCAGCTGTGGCCCGCGGTGCTGCTCGCCCTGCTGGGACTCTTCGCATGCGGTGCCGTGGTGGCGAGAGTGACGGCGCGGTCGTGGTGGTTCAGCGGGCTGCGCCAGCTGCTGCTGGGCGGGGCCGCGGCGGGTGTGACGTACGCCCTGGGTATTGCCTTCGGCGCCACCTTGGGGTGATGCTTTATGCGCACCGCCGCATAACATGCGGGTAACCCCGCTGTTTCAAGTCCGCGCGGTCCGGGCATAGACCGGAAGCGCCGCGGGCAATGTCGCCACCGGCTGCGCCGACGTCCGGTACGGCCGGGCCGGGTGTTCCCACCACTCCAGGGACGCCCCGCCTCGCGCATGCGGTGTCCACATGCTGGAATGAAGTAGCCCGCTTTTCGAGAAGCGGGCCATCCTGTAACCTGCACCAAATTCTTTCGCAGAGGGCCAACGTCGTCCCTCGGCACCGCAAATGCCATGACGACGACGGGAGAGCCGATGCGCCCCTTTTTTGCCGCATCCCACCCCGCCCAGCAGGGGATGTACGACCCGCGCAATGAGCACGACGCCTGTGGCGTGGGCTTTGTCGCGACCCTGACCGGCGAGGCGAGCCATGCGCTCGTGGAGCAGGCCCTCACCGTCCTGCGCAATCTGGAACACCGCGGGGCCACCGGCTCCGAGCCCGACTCCGGGGACGGCGCGGGCATTCTTATGCAGGTCCCCGACGCCTTCCTCCGTGAGAGCGTCACCTTCGACCTCCCCGAGGCAGGCGGCTACGCCGTCGGCATCGCCTTCCTCCCCGCCGACGAGGACGGGACGGGTCCGCAGGCCGACGCCGCCGTCTCACAGATCGAGACCATCGCCGCCGAGGAGGGCCTCACCGTCCTCGGCTGGCGCGAGGTCCCCGTCGCCCCCGAACTGCTCGGCAACGGCGCCCGCGCCACCATGCCCGCCTTCCGCCAACTGTTCGTTTCGGATGGAGAGAGCAAGGGCCTCGCCCTCGACCGCAAGGCCTTCGCCCTGCGCAAGCGCGCCGAGCGGGAGGCGGGTGTCTACTTCCCCTCCCTCTCCGCCCGCACCATCGTCTACAAGGGCATGCTCACCACCGGGCAGCTGGAGCCGTTCTTCCCGGACCTCTCCGACCGCCGCTGCGCCACCGCCATCGCCCTGGTGCACTCCCGGTTCTCCACCAACACCTTCCCCTCCTGGCCGCTCGCCCACCCGTACCGCTTCGTCGCCCACAACGGCGAGATCAACACGGTCAAGGGCAACCGCAACTGGATGCAAGCCCGCGAGTCCCAGCTGGCGAGCGAGCTGTTCGGGGACCGGGACCTGACGCGGATCTTCCCCGTCTGCACCCCCGACGCCTCCGACTCCGCCTCCTTCGACGAGGTGCTCGAACTCCTCCACCTCGGCGGACGCTCACTGCCGCACAGCGTGCTGATGATGGTCCCCGAGGCCTGGGAGAACCACACCTCCATGGACCCGGCCCGGCGCGCCTTCTACCAGTACCACTCCACCCTGATGGAGCCCTGGGACGGCCCGGCCTGCGTCACCTTCACCGACGGCACCCTCGTCGGCGCCGTCCTCGACCGCAACGGCCTGCGCCCCGGCCGCTACTGGGTCACCGACGACGGCCTCGTCGTCCTCTCCTCCGAGGTCGGCGTCCTCGACATCGACCCCTCGAGGATCGTCCGCAAGGGCCGCCTCCAGCCCGGCCGGATGTTCCTCGTCGACACCGCCCAGCACCGCATCATCGAGGACGACGAGATCAAGGCGGAGCTCGCCGCCGAGCGGCCCTACGCCGAGTGGCTGGAGACCGGCCTCATCGACCTGGCCGACCTCCCCGAGCGCGAGCACATCGTGCACACCCACGCCTCGGTCACCCGCCGCCAGCAGACCTTCGGCTACACCGAGGAAGAGCTGCGCGTCATCCTCGCGCCCATGGCCAAGTCCGGTGCCGAGCCCATCGGCTCGATGGGCACCGACTCGCCCATCGCCGCCCTCTCCGAGCGCCCCCGGCTGCTCTTCGACTACTTCACCCAGCTCTTCGCGCAGGTCACGAACCCGCCGCTGGACGCCATCCGCGAGGAACTGGTCACCTCGCTGATCTCCTCCCTCGGCCCGCAGCGCAATCTGCTGGAGCCGACCGCCGCGTCCTGTCGCAGCGTCACCCTGCCCTTCCCCGTCATCGACAACGACGAGCTGGCCAAGCTCATCCACATCAACGCCGACGGCGACCTGCCCGGCCTCAAGGCCGCCACCCTCTCCGGCCTCTACCGGGTCAGCGGCGGCGGCGAGGCGCTCGCCGCCCGGATCGCCGCGATCCACGCCGAGGTCGACGCCGCCATCGAGGACGGCGCCCGTCTGATCGTCCTGTCCGACCGGCACTCCGACGCCGAGCACGCGCCGATCCCCTCCCTGCTGCTCACCTCCGCCGTCCACCACCACCTCATCCGCACCAAGCAGCGCACCCAGGTGGGCCTGCTGGTCGAGGCCGGTGACGTCCGCGAGGTGCACCACGTCGCGCTGCTCGTCGGCTACGGCGCCGCCGCCGTCAACCCCTACCTGGCGATGGAGTCCGTCGAGGACCTGGTCCGGGCCGGCACCTTCCTGCCCGGTATCGAGCCCGAGACCGCCATCCGCAACCTCATATACGCCCTCGGCAAGGGCGTGCTGAAGGTGATGTCCAAGATGGGCATCTCCACCGTCGCCTCCTACCGCGGCGCGCAGGTCTTCGAGGCCGTCGGCCTCGACGAGACCTTCGTCGACACCTACTTCCACGGCACCGCCACCAAGATCGGCGGCGCCGGCCTGGACGTCATCGCCCAGGAGGTCGCGGCCCGCCACGCCAAGGCCTACCCGGCCACCGGCATCGCCGCGACGCACCGCCGGCTGGACATCGGCGGCGAGTACCAGTGGCGCCGCGAGGGCGAGCCGCACCTCTTCGACCCCGACACGGTCTTCCGCCTCCAGCACTCCACCCGCTCCCGGCGCTACGACATCTTCAAGCAGTACACCGAGCGCGTGAACGAGCAGTCGCAGCGGCTGATGACGCTGCGCGGGCTGTTCGCCCTCAAGAGCGACCGCACCCCCGTGCCCCTCGACGAGGTCGAGCCCGTCAGCGAGATCGTCAAGCGCTTCTCCACCGGCGCCATGTCGTACGGCTCGATCTCCCGCGAGGCCCACGAGACCCTCGCCATCGCCATGAACCAGCTCGGCGCCAAGTCCAACACCGGCGAGGGCGGCGAGGACCCCGACCGCCTCTACGACCCGGCCCGGCGCTCCAGCATCAAGCAGGTCGCCTCCGGCCGCTTCGGCGTCACCAGCGAGTACCTCGTCAACTCCGACGACATCCAGATCAAGATGGCGCAGGGCGCCAAGCCCGGCGAGGGCGGCCAGCTGCCCGGCCACAAGGTCTACCCCTGGGTCGCGAAGACCCGGCACTCCACCCCCGGCGTCGGCCTGATCTCCCCGCCCCCGCACCACGACATCTACTCCATCGAGGACCTCGCCCAGCTCATCCACGACCTGAAGAACGCCAACCCCGCGGCCCGCATCCATGTGAAGCTGGTCTCCGAGGTCGGCGTCGGCACGGTCGCGGCGGGCGTCTCCAAGGCCCACGCCGATGTCGTGCTGATCTCCGGCCACGACGGCGGCACCGGCGCCTCCCCGCTGACCTCGCTCAAGCACGCCGGCGGCCCCTGGGAGCTCGGCCTCGCCGAGACCCAGCAGACCCTGCTCCTCAACGGACTGCGCGACCGCATCGTCGTGCAGACCGACGGGCAGCTCAAGACCGGCCGTGACGTGATCATCGCCGCCCTCCTCGGCGCCGAGGAGTTCGGCTTCGCGACCGCCCCTCTGGTCGTCTCCGGCTGCGTCATGATGCGCGTCTGCCACCTGGACACCTGCCCGGTCGGCATCGCCACCCAGAACCCGGTGCTGCGCGAGCGGTTCTCCGGCAAGGCCGAATTCGTCGTCAACTTCTTCGAGTTCATCGCCGAGGAGGTCCGTGAACTCCTCGCCGAGCTGGGCTTCCGCACCCTGGAGGAGGCCGTCGGCCGCGCCGAACTCCTCGACACCGCCAAGGCCGTGACCCACTGGAAGGCCCAGGGCCTGGACCTGGCCCCGCTGCTGCACGTGCCCGAGCTGCCCGCCGGCGCCGTCCGCCACCGGGTCACCGAGCAGGACCACGGCCTGGCCAAGGCCCTCGACAACGAGCTGATCAAGCTCGCCGCCGACGCCCTCGCCGCCCGGTCCGCCGAGGACGCCCAGCCCGTCCGGGCCCAGGTCGCGATCCGCAACATCAACCGCACCGTCGGCACCATGCTCGGCCACGAGGTGACCAAGAAGTTCGGCGGCGCGGGACTGCCCGACGACACCATCGACATCACCTTCACCGGCTCCGCCGGCCAGTCCTTCGGCGCCTTCCTGCCGCGCGGCGTCACACTGCGCCTGGAGGGCGACGCCAACGACTACGTCGGCAAGGGCCTCTCCGGCGGCCGCGTCGTCGTCCGCCCCGACCGCGGCGCCGACCACCTCGCCGAGTACTCCGTCATCGCCGGCAACACCCTCGCCTACGGTGCCACCGGCGGCGAGATGTACCTCCGCGGCCGCGTCGGCGAACGGTTCTGCGTCCGCAACTCCGGCGCCACCGTCGTCTCCGAGGGCGTGGGCGACCACGGCTGCGAGTACATGACGGGCGGCCGGGCCGTCGTCCTCGGCGAGACCGGGCGCAACTTCGCGGCCGGCATGTCCGGCGGCGTCGCCTACGTCATCGACCTGGACCCCCACAACGTCAACAAGGAGCTGACCGCCGCCGTCGACACCCTCGACGCCGACGACCAGCGGTGGCTGCACGACGTCGTGCGCCGCCACCAGGAGGAGACCGCCTCCACCGTCGCGGCCAGGCTCCTCGCCGACTGGGACACGGCCGTGACCCGCTTCAGCAAGGTCATCCCGGCCACCTACAAGGCAGTGCTCGCCGCCAAGGACGCCGCCGAGCGAGCGGGGCTCTCCGAGACGGAGACCCACGAGAAGATGATGGAGGCGGCGACTCATGGCTGACCCCAAGGGCTTCCTGACCACCGGCCGCGAGGTCGCCCGTACCCGCCCCGCCGGCGAGCGCGTCAAGGACTGGAACGAGGTCTACGTCCCCGGCTCACTGCTGCCGATCATCGGCAAGCAGGCCGGGCGCTGCATGGACTGCGGCATCCCGTTCTGCCACAACGGCTGTCCGCTCGGGAACCTCATCCCCGAGTGGAACGACTACGCCTACCGCGAGGACTGGCGGGCGGCCAGCGAGCGACTGCACGCCACCAACAACTTCCCCGAGTTCACCGGCCGGCTGTGCCCCGCGCCGTGCGAGTCCGCCTGCGTCCTCGGCATCAACCAGCCCGCCGTCACCATCAAGAACGTCGAAGTCACCATCATCGACAAGGCCTGGGACACCGGCGACGTCACACCGCAGCCGCCCGAGCGGCTGTCCGGCAAGACCGTCGCGGTCATCGGCTCCGGCCCGGCCGGCCTCGCCGCCGCCCAGCAGCTGACCCGGGCCGGCCACACCGTGGCCGTGTACGAGCGCGCCGACCGCATCGGCGGTCTGCTGCGCTACGGCATCCCCGAGTTCAAGATGGAGAAGCGGCACATCAACCGCCGCATCGAGCAGATGCGCGCGGAGGGCACCAAGTTCCGCACGGAGGTGGAGATCGGCCGGGACATCGACGCCGCGAAGCTGCGCAAGCGCTACGACGCCGTCGTGATCGCCGCCGGTGCCACGACCTCCCGCGACCTGCCTGTCCCCGGGCGTGAGCTGGGGGGCATCCACTTCGCCATGGAGTACCTGCCCGTCGCCAACAAGGTGCAGGAGGGCGACCTGACGGTCTCCCCGATCAGCGCCGAGGGCAAGCACGTCGTCGTCATCGGCGGCGGCGACACCGGCGCCGACTGCGTCGGCACGGCCCACCGCCAGGGCGCGGCCTCCGTCACCCAGCTGGAGATCATGCCCAAGCCGGGGGAGGAGCGGAACCCGGGCCAGCCCTGGCCCACCTTCCCCATGCTCTACAAGGTCACCTCCGCGCACGAGGAGGGCGGCGAGCGGGTCTACTCGGTCTCCACCACCCACTTCGAGGGCGACGAGGACGGCAACGTCCAGTGGCTGCACCTCGTGGAGGTCGAGTTCACCGGCGGCAAGCTCGAGCAGAAGCCCGGCACCGAGCGGCGCATCCCCGCCCAGCTCGTCACCCTCGCCATGGGCTTCACCGGCACCGACCGCGAGAACGGCCTCGTCGAGCAGTTCGGCCTGGAGCTGGACGAGCGCGGCAACATCGCCCGCGACGGCGAGTACGCCACGAACGTCCCCGGCGTGTACGTCGCCGGTGACGCCGGCCGCGGCCAGTCGCTCATCGTCTGGGCCATCGCCGAGGGCCGCTCCGCGGCCCGTGGCGTGGACCGCTTCCTGACCGGCACCAGCGCCTTGCCGGCTCCGGTGCGGCCGACGGACCGCGCACTGACGGTCTGACCCGGCCGACTCCCGGCGGTTTTCGGCCCGCCGGGCCCCACACACGCGGCACCCGCCTTTCCCCGACCGGGGGCGGGTGCCGCGGTCTTCCCGGGGCTCCGCCCCGGACCCGAGCAGTGGCCTTTGTGGCTGAGCGAGGTCGACAGGGGGCGGCGGCAGGGCGCCACGGTGCGAAACAGCCGCCCGCCCTCCGGCTCAACCCTTGCAGAACCTATCGTGAATCGATAGATTCCCATCGTGAATCGATGGAAAGATGGGTCATGGGAAAGCTGACCGTGCGCGCGCTGCGCGCCGTGCTCCTGCTGGTGCTCACCGGCACCGTGTTCGTACAGGCATTGATGGTGTGGGCGTTGGCCAGCGGGAGCGACCCGGAGGACGGGTCGCTCCCGCTGACCCCGCTGCGCGTGATCACGATCCTGGGCATCGGGACGGCCCAGGTCGCCCTGGTCTGCATATGGCGACTGGTGACGATGGTGCGACGCGGAACCGTGTTCTCCCACGCCGCCTTCCGGTACGTGGACGTCATCATCGGCGCGATCGTCGCGGCTGCTCTCGTGTGGTTCGCGGTCACGGCCCTGAACGCGCCCGGCCAGCGGGACGACCCGGGCGTCACCCTCATCATGGGCGGGATCGGCGTGGCCATCCTGGGAGTCGCGCTCATCGTGCTCGTGCTGCGGATGCTGCTCGCCCAGGCCGTCGCCCGCGACGTCGAAGCGGCTCAGATGCAGGCCGAGCTGGACGAAGTGATCTGATGCCGATCGCTGTCGACATCGACGTGATGCTGGCCAGGCGGAAGATGTCCGTGGGCGAACTCGCGGACCGCGTAGGGATCACGCCCGCCAACCTGGCGGTACTCAAGAACGGCCGTGCCAAGGCGGTGCGCTTCGCGACGCTCGCTGCGCTCTGCGAGGTGCTCGAGTGCCAGCCGGGCGACCTGCTTCGCTGGGAGGCCGAGGACGCCGCGGGCGAATGAACCGTGCCCGCCGAAGCGTCGTCGCCGATCCCGCCCATTCCCCGCTGACCCGCGCCTGCGTTCCCGCCGTGCACGGGACCAGCGCTTCCGAAGGAGCGGGTAGGGGAAAATCCCCCGTCAGTCGTCCAGCTTCCGCGCCACCAGGCCCGTGAACTCCACCCGCGCGTCCTCCGTGTACACCCCCACATTCCCCTTCAGCAGCGGGCGCTCGCGGTCCTCGAAGGCGACCAGCCCCCGCCCGTCGACGCTGACCTCCATCCGGGCCCCCCGCTGGGCGACCCGGACGTCGGACCACGAGCCGATCGGGAACTTCCCGCCCCCCGTCGCCAGGAAGCGCTGTCCCCCGGGATAGGCGGGGTCGCGCTTGCCCAGCTCCCAGCCGTTCGGCTTGAGGGTGATGTAGTAGAAGTGCTCCGGGTCGGTGTACGCCCAGACCAGCCACGGCACCTCCCACGGGTTGGGCCGGGGCACGCGCAGTTGGGCGACCGTCCGCATCCTGGCTCGGAAGTCCACGTCGGTGTACGCGGCGGTGGAGACGATCAGTCCCGCGTGGGTCTCCTCGGGCACCCGGGACGGCATGGGGGACAGGGCCAGGGCGTCATCGCTGCCCACGTTGTCCCCGTGGCCGTCGAACACCGACCGCCACGGGCCGTGGACCGACCCCTCGGCCCACGGCCGGTCCGGCGTGTCGTCACCGCCTCCCCACAGCCCGGCCACCGCGAAGGCGGCGCCCACGAGCACGGCGGCGGCGAGCAGGGTCAGACCGAGGAGCCGGTGAACTCTCGTCATGCCGTCGAGTATGACCCCGGTCCGTCGGGGCGACTGGCGATCAGCGGGCCCGACGGCGGTTCCGTTTCGGCGTCCGCCCCGAAGTCCTCGGCGAGTTGGGCCACGATCCGGTCGGTGGCGTGCCCGTCCCCGAAGGGGTTCCCGGCGGTCGCCATCCGCTCGTACGCCTCCGCGTCATCCAATAGGTGGACGGCCGCGTTGAGGATGACGTCCGGCTCGGTGCCCACCAGTCGTGCCGCGCCCGCTTCGACGGCCTCCGGCCGTTCGGTGGTCGTCCGCAGGACCAGGGCCGGCTTGCCGAGGCTCGGTGCCTCCTCCTGGATGCCGCCGGAATCGGTCAGTACCAGGTCGCAGGCGGCGAGGGTCGCGGAGAAGTCGAGATAGCCCAGCGGCTCGACGACGTGGATGTTGGGGTGGTCGGTCAGCTCCGGGAGCAGCGCGTCACGGACGGCCGGGCTCTTGTGGAGCGGCACCACCATCTCCACGTCGCCGCGGTCGGCGAGCCGTCGCATGGCCTTGCCCATGGCCCGCATCTTGTCGCCCTGGTTCTCCCGGCGGTGCAGGGTGAGCAGGACCCGCCGCAGCTTGGTGCGGAAGAGGCTGTTCCCGGTGCCTTCCTCGAGCACCCACAGCAGGTTGTCGATGACGGTGTTGCCGGTCGTGAACACCTGGGTGGCGGGGACGCCCTCGGCGGTCAGGTGCTGGGCGGCGCGGGGCGTGGGGGCGAAGTGCCAGCGCGCGAGCCGCCCGATGAGCCGCCGGTTGGCCTCCTCGGGGAAGGGGTTGTCCAACACCCCCGTGCGCAGCCCGGCCTCCACGTGGGCGACGGGGATGTGCTCGTAGAACGCGGCGAGCGCGCCGGTCAGCGCGGTGGTGGTGTCGCCCTGGACGATGACGAGGTCCGGGCGGTGCTCGCGCACCACGTCGCCGAGGCCGTCGACGAGCCGGGCCGTCAGTTTGGAGAGGTCCTGCCGGTCGCGCATCACGTCGAGTTCCGTGCGGACCTCGACCCGCAGGAGGTCCAGCATCTGGTGCAGCATCTCGCGGTGCTGGCCGGTGGTGACGACGATGGGGTCGAACAGCGGTGAGGCGGCCATGGCGCGGGCCACGGGCGCCAGTTTGATGGCCTCCGGACGGGTGCCCAGTACGAGCATGGCCCGTACGGGCGCGCTGATGATGTTCGGGGACATGGGTCTCCCTAGACAGGGTGGTGACTGCGGGCGGATTTCGGGCAGTGGATGTGCGCGTGGTCGACGTACGCGTGGTCGACGTGTGCGGCTGGGGGCCTGTCCGGCGGATCTTCGGGTGGGAGGTGCCACCGGTGCGGGGCGTCGGGAGCCCGCGGAGAACCGCCGGACAGGCTCTAGGTGCGCGCGGTCTTGAGCCAGGTCTGCTTGCCGGTGAGCATCCGCCACAGGCCCATCCATCCGGCGGCGAACCAGATGTAGCCGTAGAAGACGAAGACGTGCGAGAGCAGGATCGCGCGCAGCAACCCGAGGTCGCGCTCGCGCCGGTGATAGACGAACCCGTACGCGTACGCCGCCGTGAAGGACAGGACGTACGGCCCGAGGATCCACATCGGGGAGATCAGCGGGTGTCCCGCCTGGACGGAGCCGACGACCGTGCCGGCCGTGGCGACGAGGAAGGACAGCGGCAGCAGTGAGGTGAGCAGGATCAGCACCGGGCTGGAGAGGTGGTAGAGCAGGTCCAGCGCGGGCCGGGTGGGGATGTCGCGCAGGATCGTCGGCACCAGCCCCGCCGACTGCAGATGGCCCTGGAACCAGCGGGACCGCTGGCGCACCAGACGGCGGACGTCGAGGACGGCCTGCTGGGAGACCGCCGCGGCGGTGCAGTGCTGATTGGTCCAGCCGTGGGAGATCAGCCGCACCCCGAGGTCGAGGTCCTCGGTCAGGGAGTCGCTCCACGGGCCGCTGCCGTCCTCGCCCATGAGGCTGTCGAGCGCGGCGAGCCGCATGAACTGGCCGTTGCCGCCCATGCCGACGCTGCCGATGTAGCGGCGGGCCTTCTGGAAGATGTCGCCGTAGATCACGAACTCCATGTCCTGGAGCCGGGCGAGCAGGCCCTTGTCCCGGTTGTACATCCGGACACCGATCTGGGTGCCGCCGGTACGCGGGTTGTCGAAGAAGGGGTCGACCGACTGCACCACGTGCTGGTCCAGTCGGCCGTCCGCGTCCACGACACAGACGATGACGTTGCGCGGGTCGTGGCCGTCGAGGATGCCCGACGCGCGGAGGTGGCGGATGCCGTTGTTGAGGGCCGCGCCTTTTCCTTTACGGGCGTCCGGCAAATACCGCTGGAGCAGATGGACCCGCTCGGGGTCGGCGGCGCGCGCGATGTCGGCGGTGCCGTCGTCCGAGGCGTCGTCGATGACCAGGGCGATGAATTTACCGGCTGGCAGGGCAGTAATGCGGGCGAGGCTCTCGGCGAGCACCGTCTCCTCGTTCAGACAGGCGAGGAGGAAGATATAGAAACGCTCCTCCCGGGGGCCGCGCCTACGTCGGATGCGGCGTCTGGAGAGAATGAAGAGCGTGGTGTTGTAGCCGCCGGCCATCACAATGATGGCAATGCTGGCCCAGACGAGAATTTCGGAGATCATGACCGTTCACCGAGATTTCGCACGGCGAACCACAGTTTGACCGATATAAGAGTCAGCGCGACCGCGCAGTACAGCAGGAATCCGGCCCCGGCGGCTTCCTGTAGTCCCCGGGCAAAGGGGATGCCGGGCAGCACCTCGGGAGCCGCCGTCAGCCCGGCCATAGGCAGGACTGTCCCCAGAGCGGGTTTTCCGTACATGGGTTCCCCCCCCATTTTTCGCCTCGCTTGAGGCGTGCGGAGGGAAAGTATCAGACTCAACCGGTCTTCTTGTCGGACTTGGTGGGAGTTGTTTGATCGGAATCTCAAATTCTCGGGACCTAACGGTAATTAGGCCTGATGGGGCGAGCATGTGACGGATGTGATCTTTGGTCTGTACCAATACCGGTGTCGGGAAATGAACGCTCTGGATCGTTGTTGTCTATTGACACCGGTCAAACCCCACAAGAAGAATCTGTCAACTGTCGGGCCTCCGAACTCCCGGAGGTGGCGACAACGGGTTCGTGAAACAGGGGGGAACCGCGCTGTGAGGAAAATGAGAAGGAGATCAGGGATTTCCCGGATCTCCATCGTCTTCATGATTGTCGCCGCCCTATGGGGCGGCATCGCGCTTTCCAGCGCACAAGCGGCAAAGGACCCGGGCGACCGGCAGTGGCCGCAGCATCTGAAGGGCATCGACCCGGTGTCGCTGTCCGGCCCCAAACCCTCGGAGCTGAAGGCCTGGGCCAAGGCCCGCCTCGCCAACGACCAGAAGCGCCGCGCGGGCACCCTCACCGTCCGGCCCGCCGAGCCCACCGCGCCGGCCAGGCCCGCGGTCAAGCCCGCAGCGCGGCCCGCGAGTTCGACCGGGGTCACCACGACGCGCACGGCGCTCTTCACGAAGCCGGCCGCTCCCGCCAAGGCGGCGGCGCCGGCCGTCCAGGCCGCCGCACCCGCCGGGACCTCGGCCCTCGTCCTGTACGACACGGCCGGCCCCTACGGACACCTGGGCGAGCTGTACGCGATGGCGGCGGCCAACCTGGCCGGCCACTTCGGCACCGTCACCGCCAAACCCGTCTCCGCGTACACACGGGGCATGGTCGAGCAGTACACCGCCACGGTCTACCTCGGCTCCACCTACTACGGGGGCACCCTCCCCGACGCCATCCCCGCCGCCTTCTACCAGGACGCCCTGGCCACCAGCCGTCCCGTCACCTGGATCGGCGACAACATCTGGGGCATGGCCAACGCCGTCGGCGTCTCCGCCTTCCAGCAGGCCTACGGCTGGGACCCCACCAACTCGTACTACGAGCAGGGCGGCACCGTCGGGCGGATCGACCGCGTCGACTACAAGGGCCGACAGCTGACCCGGAAGATCCCGACCGGCTTCGACAGCGGAGTGCTGCACCCCGCCCTCTCCACCGGCCCCGGCTTCCCCCAGGTCACCCAGCTCGCCGAGGCCACGGACGCCATCTCCGGCGACACCAGCCCCTGGGCGATCCGTTCCCGCAATCTCACCTACGTGGGCGAGATCCCCTTCAGCTACGTCTCCGAGACCGACCGCGTCATCGTCTTCGAGGACCTGCTCTTCGACGTGCTCGCCCCGCAGACCGCCGAGCGGCACCGGGCCTTCGTCCGGCTGGAGGACATCAGCCCCGAGGCCGACCCGGCCCAACTGCGGACCATGGCCGATTACCTCCACTCCCAGAAGATCCCCTACGGGATCAACGTCATCCCCGTCTACACCGACCCCAAGGGCGCCTACAACAACGGCGTGCCCAAGACCTCCACCCTGGCCCAGCGCCCCCAGGTCGTCGCCGCCATCAAGTACATGCTCGACCGCGGCGCGGTCCTGATGAACCACGGCAACACCCACCAGTACGGCAACGTCGCCAACCCGTACAACGGCGTCACCGGTGACGACTTCGAGTTCTTCCGCGCCCACGTCGACGCCGGCGACAACGTCGTCTACGACGGGCCGGTCCCCGAGGACTCCACCGTCTGGGCGCAGAGCCGCGTCACCGCCGGCCTCACCGCCTTCACCGCCGCGGGACTGCCCAAACCCACCCTGTGGACCACCCCGCACTACGCGGCCTCCGCCACCGACTACCGCGTGTTCGGGAAGAACTTCTCCGCCCGGCTCGAACGGTCGCTGTACTTCGCGGGCACGCTCAGTGGCGGCACCGTGAATCCCAGCCGTTACATCGGCCAGTTCTTCCCGTACGCGGTGAAGGACGTCTACGGTACGACCGTGCTCCCCGAGAACCTCGGCAACTACGAGCCCGAGCCGTACAACAACCACCCGGCCCGGCTGCCCGCCGACCTGATCAACTCCGCCAAGGCCAACCTGGCGGTGCGGGACGGCGTGGCCAGCTTCTTCTACCACCCGTACTTCGCGGTGGAACCGCTCAAGCAGACGATCGAGGGCATCCGCGCCCTCGGCTACACCTTCGTCGCCCCCGCGGACCTCAGCCAGTGAGTGCGAAGAAGGGGACGGCCGCCCTGCTGGCGGCGGCCGTCCTCTTCCTCGCCGCGTGCCAGTCCGACGGCACGGCCGGGCGGGACGCACCCACCGGCCGGGCGACCGGCCGCGGCGGCGGAACACCCGACGACAGGAAGGTGAGCGGACTGCGCGGCATCACCCTCCCCTCATGGAACACCGACGACTACAGCAGCCCCGAAGCCGCCGGCTACCTACGGCAGATCGCGGCCACCGGCGCCCGCTGGGTGACCTTCACCCCCACCTGGTACCAGGGTCGCGTCACCGACTCGCAGCTGCGCACCACGGACGAGACCGCCGACGACGACAGCCTGCGCCACATCATCGGCCTCGCCCACGCCGCCGGCCTGAAGACCATGCTCAAGCCGCACGTCGACCTGGTGCGCGGCGGCGACCGGGCCGAGATCCGGCCCCGCGACACCGACGCCTGGTTCACCGCGTACGAGCGCTTCATCACCCACTATGCGCGCCTGGCCGCCGACACCGGCGCCGAGCAGCTCGCGGTCGGCACCGAACTCGCGGGCACCTCCGGCGACGGACCGCGCTGGCGGCGCGTCATCGCCGCCGTCCGCGAGCGCTACCACGGCCCCCTCACCTACGCCGCCAACTACGACGAGTACCAGAAGGTCCCGTTCTGGAAGGACCTCGACGTCATCGGCATCGACGCCTACTGGCCGCTGGCCGGCAAGGCCACCGCCGACCCCGCGCGGTTGCGCCGGGCCTGGCAGCCGATCATCGGGGAACTGGCGGCCTTCGCCGCCCGCCGGGACCGCAAGATCCTCTTCACCGAGGCCGGCTACGTCAGCCAGCGCGGCACCACCACCGCTCCCTACTCCTGGACGATCAGCAAGCGCGCGGGGGAGGACGAACAGGCCGCCGCCTACGAGGCGTTGCTGTCGGCCTTCGACAAGAAGCCCTGGTGGGCCGGGGTGTGCTGGTGGATGTGGGACGACTGGCCGGACAGCGGCGAGACAGCCCGGCGACTCGCGTACACCCCGCACGGCAAGCCCGCCGAGAAGGTGCTGCGCCGCTGGTGGTCACCCGCCGGCCCGTCCGGCGACCGGGAGTGACATTGCCGCCGGCGCCGGACGGGCCGCTATCGGCCGGGCTCAGCCAATGCAGCCCGTCCGGCGTTTGAGGACGCGCCCGCAGGGCGCCCGCCGCCGCAGGCGGCACAGCGGTCGGCAGTCGAAGATCCGCCGGTCAGGCGAGTGGCATCACAGCGGGCGGCAGTCGAAGAACCGCCGGACGGCACTACGTGTCGCAGTCCAGCACCGTGCCGCACAGCCCGCACCGGGCGCGCAGCCGTCCCTGGACCGGCACCCGGATGCGCTGGTGGCACGTCGGACAGGGAAAGCTGACGTGCGTCGGGCCGTGGCCCTCGAAGTCGTAACCGTCGGCGGCCGAACCGCGCGCGGTACGGCGGTCCCGGCCGTAGCGGTGCCGGCCGAGCCGCCCCGCGGCGGCGAGCGGCGGGCGCCGCTCGTCCCGGCGCGCCCGGGCCAGGCCCGTGGTGTACGCCTCGTACCCCTGCGGGCTGGTGAACCAGGGGGAGGGGTCCTCGTCGAAGACCAGCGCGCGCTTGGCGAGGACGTAGCCGAACTCCTCCGGGGTGAGATAGCCGAGCTTCTGCGTCGAGACCGAGGACTCGCGGTAGGCGTCCAGCAGCAGCCAGCCCGCGCCGAGGTACGCGGCCGCGGTGTCCGTGAGGATCTCGTTGTCACGGGTGCCGGGGAAGGCGAGGTCCAGGCGGTGCAGATAGACGTGCATCACCTCGTGCGCGAGGGCCGCGCCGATGTCCTCGCGGTGGGACTTGAAGCGTGAGTTGAGCTCGATGAAGTACTCGGGCCCGGCGGCGAGTTCGATGCTTCCCGCGTGCCGCATCTCACGGAACGAGACGATCATCCGGGCATCGGGCAGCCGCAGATGGCGCACCATGGCGCCGGCGACGCGCTGCACTCCCAGATACGGGTCCTCGTCGGCCGAGAAGGCCACGTCGACCGGGAGCACGCTCACGCCGAAGGTCCGCACGGTATCGGGGGAGAGCCGTCGGTACAGCGCGGTGATCGCGGTGCGCACGGTCTCGAGATGCGGGAATCCGTGCTCGATCTCTACGTCCGACCCCACCCCGTGCCCCCCGTCAGGTTCCCCGGTCGTGTCCCACTTTACGGGCGTGGATTCCACGCGGAAGGGGACCCGCCCGAGACGGGCCCCGCCCGAATGTGACCGCCTGAGACCAGCTATGACTTATTGAGACTGGCTGAGACCGGACCCGACTGAACTCGACTGGCCGAAACGCCACCCTTGTTGCTGCTGTCACACGCCCTGATAATCGCACCGCGCTCCGAAGGGGCATGTTCGGATATCGGATTGACATGATCCTGACAATGATCTCGGTAGGAGCGCAACCTCCCACGAAAGGAAGCACGTTGCGCAACTACCTCAAGGCGTTCAAGAGAGCGGCGGCGGTCGGTGCGGTCGCCCTCGCCGTGTTCAGCCTCCAGCCCGGCAGCGCGCAGGCGGCCCAGGACCGGGACCCCGGCGTCAGGCCCAGTCCCGGTGTCGTCGGCGGCACCCGTGCCCAGCAGGGCGAGTTCCCGTGGATGGTGCGGCTGTCCATGGGCTGCGGCGGTTCCCTCTACACCAAGCAGATCGTCCTCACCGCCGCGCACTGCGTGAGCGGCAGCGGCGCGAACACCTCGATCACCGCCACGGCCGGGGTCGTGGACCTCAACTCCTCCTCGGCGATCAAGGTCAAGTCGACCCGCGTCCTCCAGGCCCCCGGCTACGACGGCCAGGGCAAGGACTGGGCGCTGATCAAGCTCGCCAAGCCCATCGACCTCCCCACCCTCAAGGCGGCCGACACCGCGGCGTACAACTCCGGCGACTTCACCATCGCCGGCTGGGGCGCCAACCGTGAGGGCGGCAGCCAGCAGCGCTACCTGCTGAAGGCCACCGTCCCGTTCGTCGACGACGCCACCTGCAAGAACGCCTACAGCAACCTCGTCGACGACGAGGAGATATGCGCCGGATACCTGCAGCAGGGCGGCGTGGACACCTGCCAGGGCGACTCCGGCGGTCCGATGTTCCGCAAGGACAACGCGGGAGCCTGGATCCAGGTCGGCATCGTCAGCTGGGGCCAGGGCTGCGCGCGGCCCGGCTACCCCGGTGTCTACTCCGAGGTGAGCACCTTCGCCGCGGACATCCGCAGCGCCGCCGCGAGCCTGGGCGGCTGACCCGGCTCCAACCCCGCTGACCTGGCATTTCCGGGTGATCACGGCCTCGTCGGTGAGCAGCTGCCCGAGAGCCGGGTACGACGTGAGACGGCCCGCCCGCGCGACTTCGGTATGACGCGGACGGGCCCCGCTCATCCTTTCGGCCGAGGTGGGACGGGCCGAGAATGGGTCGGACAGTCGAGGTGTGGGACGGATAAATGTCCGTAACGTGAGGGGCGTGGTGCGGCGGCAGCCGAAAGGCGACCGGAAGCGGCGTGATCCTTCCGAGCCCGGCACCGCCGTCCGAGCCGTACGAACGGAAGGCACTCCGTGTCCGCCCAGTCCCGCATCGTCGCCGTCGCCGTCCTCACCGCAGCCACCGGCGCGGTGCTCTGGCCGGTGGCCGGCGCCTTCGCGGCGGACAAGGACCACCGGCCCGCCGCCCGCACGGTCACCCAGCAGGTGCTGCTGCCCGACGGCAGCCGGGCGCGCCTGCACTCCGGCAGCGCCGGCGCGAGCGTCGACGTGATCTCCCGCGGCACGCTGCGGACCCTCGACGCCACCCGCCCGGCCGCCGACGCGGGCCGGCTGCACCTGCGTATCCTCGGCGGCGACGGCACCCACCCCACCCTGCGTGCCGCACTCGAGGGGTCCCGGCTGACCCATTACTACGACTTCGCCTCCGGCTCCCTGCGGTACACGCCCGACGGCTCCGACCTCGACCGCCTCGCCGCCGACGGCGACACGCTGAAGGACTACCGGCCCGGCGCCAAAACGGCCGCGGCCCCCGCGACCCGCACCACCCCGGCCGGTGACGCGGCCCGCGCCGACCTCCGCACCGGACACCACACGGACGCGGGCGGCGATCACACGGACAGCCGCCCGGACAGCCGCCCGGACGCCCGCGAGACCGGCGGCACGGCCGCCGGCGGCAAGGACAACGGCGCGAAGCACGACGCTGCGAAGCACGAGACGCGCCTCGCGACCTCCAGCAACCCCGTCAAGCGCGTCGTCCAGGCCGGCGCGGCCATCAACGGCCGGCACGACATCGCCGCTCCCGCCCTCGCGGGCGCCGTCCTGCTCACCCTCGGCGGCGGGGCGTACGCCGTCCGCTTCGCGGTCCGCCGCTCCGGGCGCGCCGACGCCTGAGGCGGGCCCGCACCCGCCGCCACGCTGCGGTTGCGGCACCACGACACCCCCGGTGACATGGAGGGACGCCCCTCCGGCCCGGGGCGCGCGCACCCTTCCGGCACCGACGACCCATCACGCGCACGCGGGGCGGCCTCCCTCCCGCGTACCGACCAGCACGCGAGCCGAACGCAGGCAAGGGGACAGCATGGCGATCACCGTGGTCATCGCGGACGACCAGGAAATGGTCCGCACCGGCTTCCGGATGATCCTGGAGAGCCAGCCCGACATCGACGTCGTCGCCGACGTCGTGGACGGTGAGGCCGCCCTGGCCGCGGTCGAGGAACACCGGCCCGACGTGCTGCTCCTCGACATCCGCATGCCCAAGCTGGACGGCCTGGAGGTCACCCGCCGGCTCTCCGCCCTCGCCGCCGCGCACCCCGAGCGCGGCCGGGTTCCGCGCATCGTCATCGTCACCACCTTCGACCTCGACGAATACGTCCACACCGCCCTCCGCAACGGCGCCTCCGGCTTCCTCCTGAAGGACGCCAGCCCGGCCATGCTCGTCGAGGCCGTCCACGCCGCCGCCGTCGGCGACTCCCTCATCTCACCCGCGATCACCGTCCGGCTGCTGCGCGACATGGCCCCCGGCGTCACCGCGAGCCCGGCCCGGCAGCCGTCCGAGCCGCTCACCGAACGCGAGGCGGACGTCGTCCGCTGTCTGGCGCGCGGCGCCACCAACGCCGAGATCGCCTCCGAACTGTTCGTCTCCCTGTCCACGGTGAAGACCCACCTGGCCAATGTGCAGATCAAGCTCGACGCCCGGAACCGCGTCGAGATCGCGGCCTGGGCCTGGGAGAGCGGGCTGGCCACGGGCGGCACATGAAAACGGTCGCCGGGTGGGCCGCCCGGCACCCCCGGCGCGCGGCGGTCGCGAAGACGGTCCTCGGGGCCTTCCTGCTCTTCCTCGTCGGCTTCGAGTCCATCGCTCTCGCCCGGCAGCCCAGCCCACCGCACGCGGTGGTCCTGGCCTCGGGCGTCGCCGTCTGCCTGTGCGCCGTCCCCTACGGCTGGATCCCTCTGGAGGTACGGGCCGCCGTCGCCGTCGCGGTCTCCTGGGGCACCACCGTCGCCCTCACGGCCGGCCCGCACCCGACCGTCGTGTGGGGCATGGGCGAGGCCATCGCCCTGCTCGTCCTGCTGACCGCCGTCGTCCAGCGCTCCACCACCAAGGCGGCCGCCGTCCTCGGCCCGATGCTCGCGACCGCCTGTCTCGCCGCCCCCATGCGCGACCTCAACCCGGGCCGCTTCACCGCCCTGTTCGCGGTGCTCACCGTCGTCGTCGGCACCTACTCCCTGCTGCTGCGCAACCAGTCCGGACAACGGGTGCGCGATCTCGCGGCCGTACGCACCGCCGAACGGCTCGAACTCGCCCGGGAACTGCACGACCTCGTCGCCCACCACGTCACCGGGATCGCCGTACAGGCCCAGGCCGCCCGCTTCACCTCCCTCGACGGCCGGGCCGCCGCGGCGGCGTTCGAGCGGATCGAGACCTCGGCGAGCGAGGCCCTCGGCGCGATGCGACGGCTGGTCGGCGTCCTGCGCGAGGGCGACGCCGAGACCGAACCCGTCGCGGGCCTGCCCGAGGTGAGGGCCCTGACCGAGGCGTTCGCCCGCACCGGCCCGCCCGTCGTCCTCTACATCGAGCAGGGCATGGAGTCCTGGATCCCCGGCGAGGTAGCGGCGGGCGTCCACCGCGTCGTCCGCGAGGCCCTGACCAACATCCGCAAGCACGCCGCCGACGCCACGGCCGTACGCGTGGGGGTGCGCGGCACCGCCGCAGGCGTCGAACTGCGCGTCGCCGACGACGGCAGGAGCGCGGCCGGGCTCGCGGAACAGGCCCGGGGCGGCGGCTTCGGCCTGGTCGGCCTCGGCGAACGGGCCAAGGCCATGGGCGGCCGGCTGCACGCGGGCCCCGCACCGGAGGGCGGCTGGGAGGTCACCGCGCTCTTCCCCCTGGACCGCCGCCCGGCCCGCGGCTGAGCCGGACGGCCACGCGAGCCCTGCTCAGGGGTGCCCATGCATACGGGCGCTGTTCGCCTCGGGCTCAATCCGCCCTGAGCTCAATCCGCCCTGAGCTCAAACCATTTGGGGCCGACTTCGTGATCATTAACGTGATCCCCATGGACATCTCTCACGTCACCCAGGACATCCGGATGCTGCGCTTCGCCGTCGGCCAGGCCTACGCCGTGCGGCTGCCCGACGGCTGGGCACTCGTGGACACCGGCATCGCCGGATCCGAGGGGGACATCCTCGACGCCCTCGCCGGCCTCGGCTGCGCCCCCGGCGACCTGCGCGAGATCGTGCTCACCCACAGCCACCACGACCACACCGGCGCGGCCGCCGCCCTCGCCGCCGCCACCGGCGCCCGTGTGCTGGCCGGCGCCGCCGACGCCCCGGTCATCCGTGGCGAGGCCCCCGAAACGCCGCCCGTCCTCCTCGACTTCGAAATCCCCCTCCACGCGGCCATCACCCCCCATGTCCCTCCGGCCCCGCCGTCCCCCGTCCACCGCGAGCTCGTCGACGGCGACACCCTCGACTGGGGCCAGGAAGCGCGGATCGTCCACGTCCCCGGCCACACGGCGGGCAGCGTCGCCGTGCACCTCCCGGCGGCCAAGGCGCTCTTCACCGGCGACACCATTGCCTCCCACGAGGGCGCCGCCATACTCGGCATCTTCAACGTCGACCGGGAGCAGTCCATCGCCTCCTTCCGGCGCCAGGCCGCCCTCGACATCGAAACCGCCTGCTTCGGCCACGGCGACCCGATCGTCAAGGGCGCCGGCGACGCCCTGCGCGCCACCGCGGCACACCTGCGCTGACCGTCCCGCCGCGACGGAAGGGCACCGACACGACGGCACCGGCCAGATGCCGGGGCCGTCGGCCCCGGTCAGTCCTGCCCGTCGGCCTTCAGCTCCTGCCCGTAGCAGAGGCAGAACGGGTGGCCCGCAGGATCGGAGAACACCCGGAAACCGGACCGCTCACCCCCGCTGTCGTGGAGGAACGTCGCCCCCAGCGCGATCACCTCGCGCTGCGCCCGCTCCATGTCCTCGATCGTGGGGACGTCGAAGTCCAGATGCATCTGCTGCGGATGGGCGGAATCCGGCCAGCGCGGCGGCTGGTGGTCCTCAGCGAGCTGGAAGGCGATCCGACGGCCGTCCTCGGCGGTCAGCCACACCCACTCCGGGTCGTTGTCGTCCACCCGCCAGCCGAGGATCCCGGCGTAGAAGGTCGCCAGCGCGGCCGGGTCCGGACAGTCGATGACGGTGCACTGAAGTTTCGCGATCATGAGGAGATCCTGCCCGCCCCGGGCCGATTGTCCACCCACCGGGCCACCCGGCCCGCGTTTGTCCAACAACCGCTCACTTTTGTCCATGGTCCCACCCGCCACCACCGCCCCACGGTGTCCGTACTTCGCCGCGACCTGTCGAAGTGACGCGACCTGTCCTGTCCAAAGGACGCGTCCCGTCGAAGCGACGCGACCGTGAAGTGACGTGACCCAACGGCGTACGGAGGAGCGAGCAGCGTGGATCCGGAAGGCGTGCAGACACCGGCGGAGCCCCGGGACACCACCGGCCCCAGTCGACGGGCCCTCGTCGTCACCACCGCACTCGCCGGCCTCGGCACCGCCCTCACCACCACCGGCGCCGCCCACGCCCGCACCGCCGACGAGACCACCCTGCGCTCCACCACGCTGGAGGTACGCCTCGACACCGCCTTCCCCCGGATCCTCTCCTACACCGACCGCGCCACCCGAGCCGTGCTCCACGGGCAGGAGGACCCCGTCACCTCGGTGCTCATCGACGACACCCCGCACACCCCGGACGTCACCCTCACCCTCGCCCCCTCCGGCGACCTGGCGGCGTACGCTCTCGCCTTCAGCGGCGGCACCCGGATAAACATCGAAATCCAGGTCGGTGACCGGCGGGTGGACTGGCGCGTCACCCGCATCGCCGACACCGCCGCCCTCCGCGTCGGCACCCTCAGCATCCCCGGGCTGGCACTGCTCGGCGTCCGCAGCACCCAGCCGGGCGCGACGCTCCTCGCCGCCCGCATCGAACTCGACAAGAACCGGAGCGGCGACACCCTCATCCAGGTCACCCCCGACACCCCCGCCGAGCCCGACCCCACCGGCTGCGCGTACGCCGTCGTCAGCACCGACCAGCTCGCCGCCGCCCTCGAGACCAACACCGTCCACGACACCCCCGACCGCGCCACCGCCTGGGAGAACGGCCGGCTGTGGCGGCAGACCGTCAAACGCCCCGGCCGCACCGAGGCCCGTATCGGCTGCGGCCAGTGGACCCACCGGGCCGCCACCGCACCCGTCGAAGCCACCGAACCACTGCCCTACGCCACGGTCGTCCTCACCGGCGACCGCAACGGCGACGGCAAGGTCGACTGGCAGGACGCCGCCATCGCCATGCGCGACATCATGGTCAACCCCCTCGGCGCCGACGAACAGCACCTGCGGGTCGTCCCGCACATCGCGTTCAACTTCGCCAGCCAGGCCACGAACCCCTTCCTCACCACCCTCGACAACGTCAAACGGATCTGCCTCGCCACCGACGGGCTACGCCAGTTCACCCTCCTCAAGGGCTACCAGTCCGAGGGCCACGACTCCGCGCACCCCGACTACGGCGGCAACCACAACAGCCGCGCCGGCGGGCTCGACGACCTCAACACCCTGGTCCGCGCCGGGAAGACCTGGCACAGCGACTTCGCCGTCCACGTCAACACCACCGAGTCCTACCCCGTCGCCCACGCCTTCTCCGAGACCCTCGTCGACACCGGCGACCGGCAGTGGGACTGGCTCGACCAGTCCTACCGCATCGATCCCCGCCGCGACCTGGTCTCCGGCGACATCGCCCGCCGCTTCCGGCAACTGCGCGACGAGACCGACCCCGCCCTGAACACCCTCTACATCGACGTCTTCCGGGAGTCCGGCTGGAACTCCGACCGCCTCCAGCGCCATCTGCGCGACCAGGGCTGGCAGATCACCACCGAATGGGGCCACGGCCTGGAACGCTCGGCTCTGTGGTCCCACTGGGCGAGCGAGACCGACTACGGCCCCGACACCTCACGCGGGATCAACTCCCGACTCATCCGCTTCATCCGCCACCACCAGAAGGACGTCTTCGCCGACAAATGGCCCCTCCTGGGCACGGCCAAGCTCGGCACCTTCGAAGGCTGGCAGGGCAAGACCGACTGGGCGCCGTTCTACCGCCGCATCTGGACCGAGAACCTCCCGGCCAAATACCTCCAGGCCTTTCCCGTCCACACCTGGGAGGAACACCGCGTCACCTTCGCCGGCCCGACGCACACCACCGTCACCTCCCGGCCCGGCGAGGACGGCACCCGCCGGATCACCACCGACGGCCGCACGGTCTACGACGGCGACACCTACCTCCTGCCGTGGGAACCAAGGGAGGCCACCGACCCCGCCAAGCTCTACCACTACAACCCCCGGGGCGGAGCCACCACCTGGACCCTGCCCCGCGGCTGGGCCGGACTGAAGAGCGTGGTCCTGCACCGCCTCACCGACCAGGGCCGCGCCGACCCTCTCGCCCTCCCCGTACACGACGGAAACATCGCAGTCCGGGCCGCGCCCGACCAGCCCTACGTCCTCACCCGCGAGCGGCCCCGCACCCGCCGCGACCCCGCCTGGGGCGAGGGCACCCCCCTGCGCGACCCCGGCTTCAACTCCGGGACCCTGGACGCCTGGACGGTCACCGGGCCCGCCGCCGTGGCCCTCGGCGAACGGGGCGAGTGGGAACTCGTCATCGGCGCCGGCCCGGCGGCCACCGTGAGCCAGCGGCCCGCCCGGCTGAGGCCCGGCACCTACGCCGCGTCCGTACAGGTCGAGGTCGGCTCGTCGGCGGGGGAGCGGCGCCGGGCGGCCCTCCACGTCCGCACGGCCGACGGGATCACGGCGGTGAACTGGACGGACACCTCCACCGCCGGCAACCACATGGCCGCGGACCGCAAGCACGGCACCCGCTACCAGCGGATGTTCACGTACTTCACCGTGCCCCGCGGCGGGGGACCGGTGACGCTCTCCCTCACGGCCGCCGCCGGCCGGGCACGGGTCCGCTTCGCGAACGTACGGATCGTGGCCGCGCGCCGCACCCCCACGCACGGCGCCCTCGTCCACGAGGACTTCGAGCACGTACCCCAAGGCTGGGGCCCGTTCGTCAAGGGCGACGCGGGCGGCGTCACCGACCCCCGCACCCACATCGCCCAACGGCACGCGCCCTACACCCAGCGCGGCTGGAACGGAAAGGCCGTCGACGACGTCATCGACGGCACCCAGTCCCTCAAATCACGCGGCGAGAACACGGGCCTGGTCTACCGGACCGTCCCGCACACCGTCCGCTTCACCCCCGGACACCGCTACCGGGTGGCCTTCCGCTACGAGAACGAGACGGCCGGCCAATACGCCTGGATCACCGCCGTCGACGAACCCGCGGCGCGGGAACTCACCCGCACGCCCCTGCCCGCCGCCACCCGGCCCACCACCCACACCCACGAGTTCACCGCGCCGCCCACGGGCGAGGCATGGGTGGGCCTGCGGAAAGTGGGCGACAACGGGACCGCGGAGTTCGTCCTCGACGGCTTCACCGTGCACGACCTCGGCCAAGAGCCCCCCACAGGGCCCGTCCCGGTGGTCACCGCCACCGGCCGGTGATCACCGGGGAGTACGGGCACCCTGCCCCCCCCCGCACCCCCGTTCACCGGCGCCCGCCGCCGAGCCGGACCACGCGCTTCCGGCCGATCGCGCCCGCCCTCTGGCGGGCGACCGGCCCATCGGCGAAGATCGGCGCTGCGCGCGACGAACCGGCGGCGGAAGGAGGCCCGGACGCATGTACCACACCTGGATGCGGTACTTCACGCCCGGCCCGGTCCACCACCGGCTCGGACTGGTCTGCCTCGGCGTCGGCCTCCAGCACGGCGCCCTGCCCGCCGTCGGACCCCGCACCCTCGACCACCACGTCGCCGTCGTCATCAGCGCCGGGACGGGCTGGCTCCGCACCCCCGACGGCCGGACCCTGCCCGTCACCGCCCCCGCCCTCCTCTGGCTCAGCCCCGGCGTCCCGCACCACTACGGCGCCGGACCGGAACACGGCTGGGACGAGAGCTTCGTCGACTTCACCGGCCCCGCCGTCACCGCCTACACCGAACTCGGCCTCATCGAACCCGACCGGCCCCTCGTCCCCCTCACCGGGGCCACCGCCGCCCGCGCCGCCATCGGCCGCATCGCCCGCGCCGCCCACCGCGGCAACCCCCTCCTCGAAGTCGAGACCTCCGCCGCCGTCCACGAGCTCCTCGTCGCCCTCCACCGCGCCCGCGCCGACCTCGACGGCGACGGGCAACCCCTCCTGCGGGCCCTCGCCCGCGACGCCTTCCTGCCGCTGTCCGTCACCGAACACGCCGCCCGGCACGGCATGACCCCCGCCGCACTGCGCTCCGCTGTACGACGCGGCGCCGGGTGCAGCCCGAAGGACTACCTCCTGGCCATCCGCCTGGGGCGCGCCAAGGAACTCCTCGCCGCCACCGAACTGCCCGTCGCGGCCGTCGCCCGCCGCGTCGGCTACGACGACCCGGCCTACTTCAGCCGCCTCTTCACCCGTCGCGTCGGCACCGCCCCGGTACGGTTCCGCGAGCGCCAGGGCCACAGCGTCCCCGGCGGCTGGAGCCGGCGGATACCCGACCCGGAGCACCCACCGGTCATCGGAACCCTTCCGCCCGCATAGGGTCGGTGGACATGACCGACAGTGCCAACAGCTTCAGCGGTGCCCACAGCACCGACGACGAGTCCGTACGCGCCGAGCTGGGCCGGCTGCGCGACAGCATCGACAACATCGACGCCGCGGTGATCCACATGCTCGCCGAGCGGTTCAAATGCACCCAGCAGGTCGGCCACCTCAAGGCCGCCCACAAACTGCCGCCCGCCGACCCCGCCCGCGAGGCCCGGCAGATCACCCGGCTCCGCGAGCTGGCGGAGAACGCCAAACTCGACCCCGCGTTCGCCGAGAAGTTCCTCAACTTCATCATCGCCGAGGTCATCCGCCACCACGAGACGATCGCGCGGGCGTAGCGGGTAGTCGGGGGCTGCGCCCCCGGTCCCCCCTTCCGCGCTACGCGCGGTCTCCTCAATCGCCGGACGGGCTGGTCGAGCCCGTCCGGCGATCGAGGACCGGGGTCCGGGGCGGAGCCCCGAGGAACGGTGAGCAGCCCGAGCCCGAGGCCTCTCCCACCGCCCAAAACCCCATAGGCCGGCGCCCAGCGATACGGCAGCATGACCCCATGCCCGTACTCACGCGCGACGAAGCGCAGACCCGAGCCCGACTCCTCGACGTCCACCGCTACGGGATCGATCTCGATCTCACCCGCGGCGACGAGCACTTCGGCTCCACCACCGTCATCCGCTTCACCGCACGCGAAGCCGGCACCACCTTCGTCGAGGTCCGCCCCGCGGCCCTGCACCGCGCCACCCTCGACGGTCACGCCCTCGACGTCGCCACGCTCGACGACAACCGGCTGCCCCTCACCCTCACCCCCGGGGAACACGAGCTGCGCGTCGAGGTCGACATGCGCTACTCGCACACCGGCGAGGGCATGCACCGCTTCACCGACCCCGCCGACGGGGAGACCTACCTCTACACCCAGGGCTTCCTCGACGACGTGCAACGCATCTTCGCCGCCTTCGACCAGCCCGACCTCAAGGCCGTCTTCGACGCGACCGTCACCGCCCCGCCGCGGTGGACCGTCCTCGGCAACGCCATCGCCACCCGCGTCGGCGCCCCCGCCGACGGCCGCTGGCAGCTCGCCACCACCGCACCGCTGAGCACCTACCTCGTGGCCTTCGCCGCCGGCCCCTGGCACACCGTGCGGACCGAGCACGCCGGGCTGCCCTTCGCCCTCCACTGCCGCCGGTCCCTCGCCCCCCACCTCGACGCCGACGCCGAGGAACTCTTCGACATCACCCGCCGCTGCTACGACCGCTACCACCAGATCTTCGACGAGCCCTACCCGTTCGACTCCTACGACCAGGCGTTCGTCCCCGAGTTCAACGCCGGCGCCATGGAGAACCCGGGCCTCGTCACCTTCCGCGACGAATTCGTCTTCCGCTCCGCCGTCACCGACACCGAGCGGCAGACCCGCGGCATGGTCATCGCCCACGAGATGGCCCACATGTGGTTCGGCGACCTCGTCACCCTCCAGTGGTGGGACGACATCTGGCTGAACGAGTCCTTCGCCGAGTACATGGGCTACCAGGTCCTCTCCGAAGTCACCCGCTTCACCGGTACGTGGACCGACTTCGCCGTCGCCCGCAAGAGCTGGGGCTACGACGCCGACCAACGCCCCTCCACCCACCCCGTGGCCCCCGCCCCCGACGCCGTCGGCGACACCGCCTCCGCCCTGCTCAACTTCGACGGCATCTCCTACGCCAAGGGTGCGAGCGCCCTGCGCCAGCTCGTCGCCTGGCTCGGCGAGAAGGACTTCCTCGCCGGCATCAACGACCATTTCGCCCGCCACCGCTTCGGCAACGCCACCCTCGCCGACTTCATCGACTCCCTGGCCCGCGCCACGGATCGCGACGTCCACGCCTGGGCCGACAGCTGGCTGTGCACCAGCGGCGTCGACACCCTCACCCCCCGCATCACCGAAGACAGCGCCGAAGGCGCCCCCGGTGCGGCCCGAGCCGGCGGCACGACCGGCTGGCGCCTCGACCTCCACCACGACGGCACCCGCCCGCACCACCTCGCCATCGGCCTCTACGACCACGCCCCCGACGACCCCCGGGCCCTCGTGCGCCGCGACCGCGTCGAGGTCGACCTGCCCGCCGGCGGCGGCACCAGTACCCGCACCTTCACCGGCCCCCGCCCCGCCCTGCTGCTCGTCAACGACGGCGACCTGACCTACGCCAAGGTCCGCCTCGACGCCGACTCCTGGGACACCGCCCTGCGCACGCTCTCCGGGCTGCCCGACCCCATCGCCCGCGCCGTCGTCTGGAACGCCGCCCGCGACATGGTCCGCGACGGCGAACTGGCCCCCGCCGCCTACCTGGACGCCGCCCGCGCCCACATCCCGCACGAAACCGACATCGCCATCGCCCAGGCCGTCCTCGGCTTCGCGCGCACCCAGATCGCCGACCGCTACTTGTCGGCCACCGCCCGCCCCATGGCCCTCACCACTCTCACCGACCTCGGCCACGACCTCCTGCGCCGCACCGACGGCACCGGCCGGGCCGACGCGCAGGGCCTGCGACTGATCGCCGTCCGCACCCTCATCGACAGCGCCACCACCCCCGACGTCCTCCAGGACTGGCTGACCGCGGGCACCGTCCCCGGCGGCCCCGCCCTCGACCCCGAACTGCGCTGGCGCACCCTCGCCCGCCTCGCCGTCCTCGGCGCCACCACCCCCGACGCCATCGACGCCGAACTCGCCCGCGACCCCAGCGCCACCGGCCAGGAAGGCGCCGCCCGCTGCCACGCCGCGCTCCCCGACGCCACCGCCAAGGCCACGGCCTGGCAGGCCATGTACCCCAGGTCCGGCGAGGACAAGACCGGCCCCGAGCTGTCCAACTACCTCTTCACCGCGACCGCCCAGGGCTTCTGGCAGCCCGAACAGCTCGACCTCCTGCGCCCCTACCGCGCGCGCTACTTCCCCGCCGCCGTCACCGTCGCGGCCCGCCGCGGCCCCGCCCTCGCCATCGCCGCCGGCGTCCACGGCTTCCCCCACCCCCTGGTCGAGGCCGAGACCCTGCGCCTCGGCGAGGCCTGCCTGCGCGACGGCGACCCCACCCCGGCCCTGCGCCGCAAACTCGCCGACCAGCTCGACGACCTGCGCCGCGCTCTGAAGATCAGGGAGAGCCTGTAGGCCTGTCCGGCGGGTCAGGGGGGCACCACCGCTGCGCGGCGGTGCCCTCAAGCTCCCCCAGCTACCGCTGGGAGGTGCCCCCAGCGGGCTGCTGTGCTGTGTCCTCAAAGGCCGGACGGGCTTGGCGGCTGAGCTCAGCCAATAGCAGCCCGTCCGGCGTTTGAGGACGCGCCCGAAGGGCGCCCGCCGCCGCAGGCGGCCAGACGGCCCGCAGGCCGAAGGTCCGCCGGTCAGGCGAGAGGTGGCACAGCGGTCGGCAGCCGAAGGTCCGCCGGTCAGGCGAGACGCTCTCCGGAAAACGACGAGGCTCCCGCACCCCCAAAGGGGTACGGGAGCCTTGGCCGGTTGTCTCGACGGTCAGGCGCGCTTGTCGGTCGCGGCGTCCGACGGCTGGGCCGTGCGCAGCTCCTCCAGGAAGCGGTCCACGACACCGCTCTCGCGGGCGAAGTCCGTGACCGGCTCGCCGACGATGCGGCCCGACAGATCGGTGGCCAGCACACCGACCTGCTGACGCAGCTCGGCCTCGGCGACCGCACGCTCCGCGTCGATCACCGCGTGACCCGCGGCGATGATCTCCTCGCGCTGGCGCTGGCCCTCGGCCCGCAGCTCGGCGATGATCGCCGTACCCTGCTCGACCGACTCCTGACGCAGCCGGGCGGCCTCGTGCCGCGCCTCGGCCAGCAGCTCCTGGTACTCGGCATGGACCCGCGCGGCCTCGGCGCGCGTCTCCTCGGCCTCCTCGAAGCGGCCGTCGGTGGCCTCCTCACGCTCGGTGAGGACCTTGTTGATCCGGGGCAGGATCACCTTCGCCATCACGGCGAAGAGGATGAAGAAGAGCGCCAGCCCCAGGATGAGCGGCGCGAGCTCGGGCTTGAGCGGACCGACGTCGATAGCAAGTTTCATGGCCATGGGGTGCAGATTAGTCGAAGCCGAGCCACGAGTCCGCTTCGGCCTGTCCGGCGGATCTTCGGCTGACGGGCCCGCACCGTTGCCGCCCGCGGCGGCGAGGCGCCCTGCCGGGCGCGTCCTCAAACTCCCCCAGCTACCGCTGGGAGGTACCCCGGGGCGCTTGATTGGGCTGGGCTCAGCCAAACCCAGCCCGTCCGGTGCTTGAGGGCTATCGCCGCGTAGCGGTGGTGCCGGCGGCCTCCGGCGGTTCTTCGGCTACCGGCCGGTGGTGCCGCCCGCGGCGGCGGGGCGCCCTGCCGGGCGCGTCCTCAAACTCCCCCAGCTACCGCTGGGAGGTACCCCCAGGGGCCGGATTGGGCTGAGCCCAGCCACAGCAGCCCGTCCGGCGGTTGAGGACAAACCACCGCGCAGCGGTTGTACGGACTGGCACCCACGCCCCAACCCCGTACCACCATCGGGCGAAACCCCGAGGCCCCATGGTCACCGAGTGTGCGACGCCAGTAACTTGAGGCGATTAGCCCTGCCCGGACCAGCCGGACCATGTGATAACCCGACCCAAAAAGGGGCACACCCATGCCTGCGCCCGGCGCCGACCAGACCCCCGCACCGCTGGCGGGCGGCACCGAAGGACCCCGCGCGCTGCGCCCCCTGCTGGACACCGTCCTGCACGCCCTCGGCCAAGGCGCCACCGCCCGCGGCGGACCCTTCCCGCCCGGCGGCCCGGACGCCGTCACCGCCCGGCTGCGTACCGCCGTCGGCCCCGCCCTCCCCGAGCACGGCACCGGCGCCCACGAAGCCCTCCGCACCCTCGTCCGGGCCCTCGCCGAAGGCTCCGCCGACCCCGCCGACCCGCGCTGCGCCGCCCATCTGCACGGCCCGCCCCTCGCCCTGGCCGCCGCCGCGGACCTCGCCGCCGACGCCCTCAACCCCTCCATGGACTCCTGGGACCAGGCCCCCGCCGCCTCCGCACTGGAAATCCTCACCACGCGCGCCCTGGCCGCCCTCGTCCACCCCACCGGCCCCGCCCCCGACGCTCTCGTCACCACCGGCGGCACCGAGTCCAACCAGCTCGCCCTGCTCCTCGCGCGCGAAGCCGCCCGCGCCCGCACGGCCGAGCCCCTGACCGTCGTCTGCGGAGCCAACGCCCACCACAGCGTCCACCGCGCCGCCTGGCTCCTCGGCCTGCCCGCCCCGCAGACCCTGCCCACCCCCGGCGGCGTCCTCGACCCCGCCGACCTCGCCGCGGCCCTCGACGGCCTCTGCGGCGGTCAGGGCGCCCCCACCCTCGTCGTCGCCACCGCGGGCACCACCGACACCGGCCGCATCGACCCGCTCCCCAAGCTCGCCGACCTCTGCGACGCCCACGACATCCCCCTCCACATCGACGCCGCCTACGGCGGGCCGCTCCTGTTCAGCGACACCCTCCGCCCCGCGCTCGACGGCCTCGACCGCGCCCGGACCGTCACCCTCGACCTCCACAAACTCGGCTGGCAGCCCGTCGCCGCCGGCCTCCTCGCCGTGCCCGACACCACCTGGCTCGGCCCCCTCGGACAACGGGTCCCCTACCTCAACCCCGCCGACGACATCGAGGCCGGACACCCCGACCTCCTTTGCCGCTCCCCGCGCACCAGCCGGCGCCCCGACATCCTCAAGATCGCCGTCACCCTCCGCGCCCTCGGCCGCCGCGGCCTGGGCGACCTCGTCGAGCGGGTCTGCGCCACCGCGCGGCTCCTGGCCGACCGCATCGAGGCCCACCCCGCCTTCGAGCTCCATGCCCGCCCCACCCTCAGCACGGTCCTCTTCCGCCCCACCGGCATGGACGACCGGGCGCTCGCCGACCTCAGACGCCGCCTCCTGGACCACGGCACCGCCGTCCTCGGTCGTGCCACCACCCCCGAGGGCCTCTGGCTCAAGGCCACGCTCCTCAACCCCCACACCCGCCCCGACGACCTCGACGCCCTGCTCGAACTCGTGGAAGGCCACACGCCCCGATGACCAATCCTCCGCCCCCCTCCACCGCCCCCGACCAGCCCTTCGACCTCGCGGGCATCGGCATCGGCCCCTTCAACCTCTCCCTCGCGGCCCTCGCCCAGTCCCTCCCCGACCTCCGCACCGCCTTCTACGACCAGAGCCGCGTCTTCCAATGGCACCCCGGCCTGCTCATCGACGACACCGCCCTCCAGGTCCCCTTCCTCGCCGACCTCGTCACCCTCGCCGACCCCGCCAACCCCTGGACCTTCCTCAACTACCTCAAGGCCCGCGAGCGCCTCTACCCCTTCTACTTCGCCGAGCGCTTCCACATCCAGCGCGCCGAATACGACGCGTACTGCCGCTGGGTCAGCGAATCCCTCCCCGGACTCCACTTCGGCCACCAGATCGACGCCGTTCGCTGGAACCCCGAGCGCGCCCTCTTCGAGATCGACTACACCCGGCTCGACACCGACGGCGAAGCCGAGGCCCTCGGCCGCAGCTACGCCCGCAACCTCGTCCTCGGCGTCGGCACCGCCCCCTACGTCCCCGATCCCCTGCGGCCCCTCGTCGACGCCCCCGCAGTCCCCGTCATCCACTCCGCCGACTACCTCGACCACCGCGAGCGGCTCCTCGCCGCCGACCACATCACCGTGATCGGCGCGGGCCAGTCGGGCGCCGAGGTCTTCCTCGATCTCCTGCGCAACCGGCCCGCCGGCCGCGAGAAGCTCCACTGGCTCGCCCGCAGCCCCTCCTTCGCCCCCATGGAATACAGCAAGCTCGGCCTGGAGCACTTCACCCCCGACTACACCCGCTACTTCCACGCCCTGCCCGAGTCCGTACGGGACCAGGCCCTGCCGCGCCAGTGGCAGCTCCACCGGGGCATCGCCGCCGACACCCTCGCCGCCATCCACGACGAGCTCTACCGCCGCAGCCTGCACGGCGGCTGGCCCGACACCGTCCTCACGCCCGGCGTCTTCGTCCGCACCGCCGGCCGCGTCGGCACCACCCGCGTCGAACTCCACCTCGAGCACGCCCAGCAGGGCAGCCGCTCCCGCCTCACCACCGACGCCGTCGTCCTCGCCACCGGCTACCGCGAGCGCCGCGTCGACACCCTCCTCGCCTCCCTGGACCCCTATATCCGCCGGGACTCCGCCGATCGCCCCCGCATCGACGAGCACCACCGGCTCGTCCTCGACCCCCACGTCAAGGGCGCCGTCCACGTCCAGAACGCCGAACGCCACACCCACGGCGTCGGCACCGCCGACCTCGGCCTCGCCGCCTGGCGCAGCGCCCTCATCCTCAACTCCATCACCGGGAAGACGGCCTACCCCCTCCCCGAGCGCACCGCCTTCACGACCTTCGGGCTGGAGCCGCGCCCCCAGTCCCGGCCGCAGCACAAGGCCTCGGAGAACCGGCGCACCATCCCGCGCCAACTGCCCGTCCACTGACGGCAGTCCGGCGTCCCGAGGCACCGGCGCCCCGCCAGGGCCCTTCGGTCACTGGCGGAAGGGGGCCGGTCGCGTTTGGATGGGCGGTGGCCGAGGAAGGACAGTGAACTATGAGCATGCTTGACGTGATCCGGGCAAGACATGACCGTCGCGACAGCCGCGGCGGGGGAGTCGGGGGGCGTCGCGCGTGAGCTCGCCGCTGTTCATCAAGATCTGCGGGCTGCGCACCGCCGAGGACGTGGACACCGCGGTCGAGGCCGGAGCCGACGCGATCGGCTTCGTCTTCGCCGACTCCCCGCGCCAGGTGGACGCCGCCACCGCGGGGAGGCTGGCCCAGCGGGTCCCCGAGCACGTACTGACCGTCGGTGTGTTCCGCCGACAGCCCGTGGCGCGGGTGCGGGACCTCGCGCTGGCGAGCGGGGTCCGCTCCGTACAACTGCACGGCGACGAAGGCCGTGACTACTACGACACCTTGCGGCCGCAGGGGTGGACGCTGATCCGTGCCACCTCCTCCGCAGACGGGCGGACTCCCCGCTGCGGCGAGCTGGGGGAGGACTACCTCCTCCTCGACGCCCCCGACCCCGGCGCGGGCCTGCCGTGGAACTGGGCCGACGACCGCTTCACCCCGCCCACCGGACGCTGGCTCCTCGCCGGTGGCCTCGCCCCCGAGAACGTGGGGCGGGCCGTGCGCACGATCGCGCCGTGGGGCGTGGACGTCTCCAGCGGGGTGGAAGCCCGTCGAGGCGTCAAGGACCCTGCTCTGATCAGGGAGTTCATCCAGGCCGCCCGCTCGGCGGAATGACCGGGGCCTGCTTCTGGCCTGTCCTGATCCAGAGCCAACTCGGCTGTGTGGCTGTAGACTTCAGCCACCGGTAAGCGGCCACCGTCCGCCTGCCCACTTACGGGCGAGGTCATCCCACCGCGTCTCCTCGGCGCTTCGTACCGTCCCCCTGTCGGCCACTGAAAGCACGTGCGCGCGTTCTCAGCCGATGCGGCAATGCCGCCTCGTATTGCTCCTTATTCGGAATCAGCGCTCCCGGTTCTGAACCAGCAGACGGATCTTCTTAAAGTCTTGTGTTCCCGGGCCGGACACTGATAAATCTGTATTTCAGCACCCCAAGATCTCAAAACAAGATCATCCATGGCCGGAGATCTTGCACAACCGGAGAAGTGAGGGTACGTGACCACCGCAAACTCCTGTAAATTGACCCACTGTTGGGTCAACGAGATCGACCTCAAAGCGATAGGCGACCAGGTGGGCACACCGGTCTTTGTCTACAGCGAAGCCCAGATCTTAAAGAACGTCGGCCGCATCCAGGACGCCGCCAAAGCCGTCGGACTCGACTCCCGAGTCGAATTGTATGTCCCCTTCTTCCCGAACTCTAATCCACATGTATTGAAGCCGCTCCAGCAGATGGGAGTCGGCCTGCTTCTGCAACTGCCCGGCGAATACCGGATCCTGCGCGAGTACGGATTCGACAAGTTCATCGTCTCCCCCGGCCACGTCTCCGACGAGGAGATCGGCTTCTGGGACCGGGCCGGCTACCCGACCTTCCTCTCCAGCCTCGACGAGGTCGCCTACTCGCTGCGGACCAACGCCCCCACCATCAGCGCCCGCATCGACAGCCTCGACTCCGGCAAGCCCGGCATCAAGTACAGCGAACTGAAGCGCCTCTCCGACCTGCTCGAGCAGTACGACCGCGAACTCGAATGCTTCGAGGTCTACTGCGGCAGCGGCAACTCGCGCGACGAGATGATCAGCGTCATCGAGAAGCAGTTCGAGATCTTCAAGACGCACTTCCCCCACGCGAAGTCCATCAACTTCGCCGGCGGCCACGGCTTCGTCTACGAAGCCTGGGACGAGACCACGAAGCACTTCGACTGGAACGAATACTTCAAGGCGCTCCGCGAAATCGCGGACCGCATGGAGATCCCGGACCACGTCAAGTTCCTCTTCGAGCCCGCCCGGGACGTACTCGCCGACACCGGCGCCCTCCTGCTCGGCGTCAAGCGCAACGTCATCACCAACGCCGTCGGCAGCCTCGTCGTCACCGACGGCTCACGCATGCTCATGCCCTCCGCACAACTGCGGGACCGCCGCCACAACGTGGTCTTCCTCGACGCGGACATGAAGGAAATCCCCCTCGCCGACGACGCGGACGGCGTCTCGGCGGCACTCCGCGGCCGCAGCATCCTGCGCCACGACTACATCCTCCCCGGCGAATACCGGGTGCCCGCCGGGGTCGACGCCGACAGCCACCTCGTCATCCTCGACGTCGGCGCCTACTGCGCCACCCAGCACATGGAATTCCTCAACATCCCGCCGGCCGCCGAAGTACTCGTCGACACCACCGGCACGGCACACATCGTCACCTCCCGAGGCGACGACCTCGACAAGTGGCGCAACCTCCTCGCGGAGAAGAAGGAACTCAAGCGCTGAAGCAGAGCGGAGCGCCGGGGGAACCAACGCCCCCGGCGCCCGACGCTTCCCTCCTTCACCCGTGAATTCCCAGCGAGGAGCACCCGCATGCAGTCCCCGACGCCCGACGCCCCGGCGCAGGACATCCCGTCACCGCACGACGCCACCGACCCCATCACCCTGTTCGGCCAATGGCTCGAAGCCGCCGAAGCCGCCGAAATCAACGACGCCAACGCCATGGCCATCGCCACCGCCGACACCGACGGCCTGCCCGACGTCCGCATGGTGCTGCTCAAGGGCTTCGATGCGGACGGCTTCGTCTTCTACACCAACACCCAGTCGCGAAAGGGCACCGAACTCCGCGACAACATGCAGGCCGCAGGCGTACTGCACTGGAAGTCCCTGCGCCGGCAGGTGCGCTTCCGCGGCCCCGTGGAGCCCACCACCGCCGCCGAGGCCGACGCCTACTTCGCCTCCCGCCGCCGCGACAGCCGCCTCGGCGCCTGGGCCAGCCGGCAGTCCCGACCCCTGGCCAGCCGCGCGGAACTCGAAGAGGCCGTGGCCCGTGAGGCCGCCCGTTTCCCCGACGACGTACCGCGACCGCCCCATTGGTCCGGCTACCGCATCAGGCCGCTGTCCATCGAGTTCTGGTCGGACAGGCCGTTCCGTCTCCATGACCGGCTCGTTTTCACAAGGGACAAGCCGGAAGGCGACTGGAACACCACACGGCTCTACCCGTAAGGCAATCGAGGAAAGTTCACATGTATTTCACGCACGCTGATTCGGTCTGGACCGCTCACCCGAGCCTGCACGCCCTGACGATGGTCATCGACAACGTCCGCGGCATGGAGAGCGACCCGGAGAGGCTCAAGAAACTCACTCCGAAGGTCGAAGAACGACTGGCCTCGGGCACCGAATCCGAAATGCCCGCCATCGCCTCCTGGCGGGAAGCCTTCTCGAAAATGGGACTGAAGCCCACCCAGTACCGGTGCGCTTCGGAAGCACTGCTCAGGCGGTACCGCAAGGACCGCAGCATGCCGAGCTTTCACCCCCTCGTGGACTACCTCAACTTCGCCTCGATGGCCTCCGCCATCCCCATCGCCGCATTCGACTGCGCGAAGATCTCGGAAGGCATCACCGTCCGCCACGCCGACGGCACCGAGACCTACGAGACGTTCCAGGGCGATATCGAGAACCCCCTGCCGAACGAGGTCGTCTTCGCCGACCCCGAAAACCACGCGCACTCCCGGCGCTGGACCTTCCGGCAAAGTGCCCGATCCGTCGTCTCGGCCCAGACCGACCGCGTACTGATCGTGGCCGAGGCCCATCACGACGCCGCTCCGCAGGACCTCGACGCGCTCGAGCACGAGCTGAAATCCGGGCTGACCGAAGCGGGCGTGCACATCACCGGCGCCCTGCGGATCAGCACCGTGGAGCGCCGACTGGAATTCTGATACGTGTGTGAGGAGACCCTCTGATGTCCACACCCGGCAACATATGTCGCCCTGACCCGACCGACGGTTTGGAAACGGTCCGGCGCGCCATCGCCGACGCCTGTACCCGGGCCCGGCGTGATATCGCCTCGGTGACCCTCGTCGCCGCCTCGAAGACGGTCCCCGCGGACACCATCGAGCAGACCGTCCTGGCCGGTCACACGGTCTACGGCGAGAACCGCGTCCAGGAGGGCAAGGCCAAATGGCCGGACCTCCGGGCGCGGTTCCCCGAGGTCGAACTGCATCTGATCGGGCCACTGCAGTCCAACAAGGCCCGTGAAGCGGTGGCGCTGTTCGATGTCATCCACTCCGTCGACCGCCCCGGCCTCTGCGAGGCCCTCGCCAAACAATGCGAGAAGCAGGGCCGCCGACCCAAGCTGTTCGTCCAGGTCAACACCGGAGCCGAACCGCAAAAAGCGGGCGTCCTGCCCGACGATGCCGATGACCTGCTGACCACCTGCCGCGAAACCTACGCCCTCGACGTCGTGGGCCTCATGTGCATTCCCCCGGCCGGCGAACCGCCGGAGCCGCACTTCGCCCAACTCGCGAAGATCGCCGCCCGCAACGGACTCGACTGCCTGTCCATGGGCATGAGCACGGACTACGCGTCGGCCATCGAATTCGGCGCCACACACGTACGCGTGGGCAGCGCGATATTCGGCGCACGGGCATACGACGCCCGATAACACCGCCCGCCGAAGAGCCCTGGCACGAGCGCCGCGTACCGCAACGGAGAACCACATATGACCCGCCCCGCCCGCTACGACATCCTTTTCGAGCCGTTGAGGATCGGCCCCGTCACCGCCAAGAACCGCTTCTTCCAGGTGCCCCATTGCAACGGCATGGGACGTGCTTTTCCCAGTTCAATGGCTGCGATGCGGGGAGTGAAGGCCGAGGGCGGCTGGGGCGTCATCTGCACCGAACAGTGCGACGTGCACTACTCGGGCAACCACCAGCGGGAACTCCGCCTCTGGGACGAGAAGGACATCCCCTACCTCGCCCGCGCCACGGGCCTCATCCACGACCAAGGGGCCCTGGCGGGGGTCGAGTTGGTGCACAACGGCTCCCACGTCGGCAACCTGGAGAGCCGCGCGATACCCATCGCCCCCAGCCTGCGGCCCACCCGGGGCGTCTTCCCGGCCACCGCCCGCGCCATGGACAAGAACGACATCCGGGCCGCCCGCCGCTGGTACCGCACGGCCGCGATCAACGCCCGACGGGCCGGCTTCGACATCATCTACGTCTACGCCGGCCACGACATGACGTTGCCCATCCACTTCCTCTCCCGCCGTCACAACCACCGCACCGACGAGTACGGCGGCAGCCTCGAGAACCGCGCCCGCTTCCTGCGCGAACTCGTCGAGGACGCCAAGGAGGCCGTCGGCGACACCTGCGCGGTCGCCATCCGCTTCGGCGTCGACGGACTCATGGGCGCCGGCGGCGACGAGGACGAGGGCCGCGACGTCGTCGAGATGCTCGCGGAACTCCCCGACCTGTGGGACGTCAACCTCAGCAACTTCGACTACGACGGCAGCACCTCCCGCTTCAGCGACGAGGGGTACCAAGAGCAGTACATCAAGTTCGTCAAAAGCGTCACCAGCAAACCCGTCGTCGGCGTCGGCCGCTTCACCTCGCCCGACACGATGGTCTCCATGATCAAGGGCGGCACCCTCGACTTCATCGGCGCCGCCCGCCCCTCCATCGCCGACCCCTTCCTGCCCCGCAAGATCGAGGAAGGCCGCTTCGACGACATCCGCGAATGCATCGGCTGCAACATCTGCGTCGCCGGCGACCGGGCCGGGGTGCCCATGCGCTGCACCCAGAACCCCACCATGGGTGAGGAATGGCGCCGCGGCTGGCACCCCGAGCACATCCCGCCCAAGGACACCGACGACACCGTCCTCATCATCGGCGCCGGCCCCGCCGGTCTCGAAGCAGCCCGCGCCCTCGGCCAGCGCGGCTACAGCGTCATGCTCGCCGACCGCAGCCGCGAACTCGGCGGCCGCGTCAACCGCGAATGCCGCCTGCCCGGCCTCGGCACCTGGGCCCGCGTACGCGACTGGCGCCTCACCCAGCTCCGCAAGATGCCGGGCGTGCAACTCCTGCCCGACAACGAGATCACCGGCGACATGGTCCTCGAAGCCGAGTCCTCACTCATCGCCATCGCCACCGGCGCCACCTGGCGCGCCGACGGCGTCGGCCGCTACCACAGCGACCCCATCACCGGCCTCGGACAGATCCCGGTCTTCACACCGGACGACATCATGGACTCCCGCCTGCCCACCGGCCGCGTCGTCCTCTTCGACGACGACCACTACTACATGGGCGGCGTCATCGCCGAACGCCTCGTCGAACACGGCTGCGAGGTCACCTTCGTCACGCCCGAGAGCACCGTCTCGGCCTACACCCAGTTCACCGCCGAACAAAAACGCGTCCAACGACGCGTCATGGAACGATGCGCGGACGTCCGCACCGCCACGGCACTGCGCCGCACCGAACCCGGCACGGCCCACCTCTCCTGCGTCTACACCGGCCGCGAAACCACCCTCCCCGCCGACGCCGTCGTGGTCGTCACCGGCTCCATCCCGCGCGACGAGCTCTACACGGACCTGCAAGGCCGTGACGAGAGGGCCCTCACCGCCGCCGGCATCCGCCGCGTCGTACGCCTCGGCGACTGCCTCGCCCCCGGCATCATCGCCGCCGCCGTCCACAGCGGCCACCTCTTCGCCCGCACCCTGAACACCGCACTCACCGACCGGACACCCTTCCGGCGCGAGAACGTCGAACTCGGCTGGGACCAGCCCCTGCCCGCCACCGGCGACGACCCCCTCACCCCGAGCGGCGTATTCGGCTGAAACACCACGCCCGACCGACCACACACCGTGACAACCGCCGCACACGAACGCCACCATGGCCCCGGCGATCGATGACGCCGGGGCAAAGCGCACGTCGTGCCGCCGGACCGGGGCCCGCCTCAAGGAGAAGCCCATGGAAGAATTCAAGGCCCTGATCGGCAAGGTCGCGACCGGCGCCACGCTGACACTCGAGGAATCCGCCCAGGCCTTCGACCGGATGATGACGGGCGAAGCCACCCCCTCGCAGATGGGCGCCCTGCTGATGGCGCTGCGCATGCGCGGCGAGACCGTCGAGGAGATCACCGGCGCCGTCACCACCATGCGCTCCCAGATGCTCACCGTCGACGCACCTCCCGGCGCCATCGACCTCCTGGGCACCGGCGGCGACTCCTCCGGCTCCTACAACATCTCCACCTGCGCGGCGTTCATCGTCGCCGGAGCCGGCGTCCCCGTCGCCAAACAGGGCAACCGGGCCCTGTCCTCACGCTGCGGCGCCGCCGACGTCCTCGCCGCCCTCGGCGTCCGCATCCACCTCGCCCCCGACGCCATAGAGCGCTGCCTCACCGAGGCCGGCATCGGCTTCATGTTCGCCCCCGACCACCACCCCGCGCTCAAACACATGAGCCCCACCCGGATCGAACTCGGCACCCGCACCATCTTCAACCTGCTCGGTCCCCTCCTCAACCCGGCCGGCGTACGACGACAGATGGTCGGCGTCTACGCCGCGCACTGGGTCGAACCCATCGCCGAGGTCCTGGGCAAACTCGGCTCCGTACGGGCCTACGTCGTCCACGGCTCCGACGGCCTCGACGAAATCACCACCACGGGCCCCACCACCATCGCCTCCCTCGACCACGGCACGATCCACACCTTCGAGGTCACCCCGGAGGACATGGGCCTCGCACGCGTCAGTCCCGACGTGCTCAAAGGAAGCGACGCCCAAGGCAACGCCGAAGCCCTCCGCGGAGTCCTCCAAGGAGAAAAGGGCCCCTACCGCGACATCGCCACCTTCAACGCGGCCGCCGCACTCGTCGTCTCCGGCCGCGCCGAGGAACTGCCCCACGGCATCGAACTCGCCACGAAGTCGATCGACACGGGAGAAGCCCACCGCCGCCTCGAACGACTGATAGCCGTCTCGAACGCCTGACCAACCCCGCGGAACACGGCCCGAACCCCCGAGAGGACCCCCGACATGGCAGACATCCTCACCAAGATCGAAAGCTACAAGCGCGAAGAGATCGCCGCCGCCAAGCGCGCCCGCCCCCAGGCCACACTCGAAAAAGAAGCCCAGGCCGCCCCCGCCCCCCGCGGATTCCTCACCGCGATCGAACACCGCATCGCCCAAGGCGACTACGCACTCATCGCCGAAATCAAAAAAGCGAGCCCCTCCAAGGGACTCATCCGCGCCGACTTCGACCCGCCCGCCCTCGCCACCGCCTACGAAGCCGGCGGAGCGGCCGCCCTCTCCGTACTGACCGACACCCCCTCATTCCAAGGAGCACCCGAACACCTCGCCGCCGCCCGCGCCGCCACCGCGCTCCCGGCCCTGCGCAAGGACTTCATGTTCGACCCCTACCAGATCGTCGAAGCCCGCGCATGGGGCGCCGACTGCGTACTGATCATCCTCGCCGCCGTCGACGACGCCACCGCCAAGGACCTCGAGGACACCGCCCACGCCCTCGGCATGGACGTCATCCTCGAAGTCCACGACGGAACCGAACTCGACCGGGCACTCGAACTGCGCTCCCGCATCATCGGGATCAACAACCGCAACCTCAAGACCTTCGAGACAACCCTCACCACCAGCGAGACCCTCGCACCCCGCGTGCCGGACGGACGGGTGATCATCGGCGAAAGCGGGGTGGCCGGCCCCGCAGACCTCGCCCGCCTCGCTAAGGTCGGCATCTCCACCTTCCTCGTCGGCGAGAGCCTCATGCGCAACGAGGACGTCGAAACGGCGACCCGGGCACTACTCGCCCAGGGTTGATATCAGCAACAGAGGAGCGCCGCCCATGAGCATCGAATTCTTAATCACCTCATTCATCGTCACCGCATCCCCCGGCACCGGAGTCCTCTACACCCTGGCCACCGGCCTCTCCCGAGGATTCCGCCCGAGCATCGTGGCGGCGTTCGGATGCACCCTGGGCATCGTCCCCCACATGGCCGCCACCATCATGGGACTCGCAGCACTCCTCCAGGCCAGCGCCCTCGCCTTCCAGATCTTCAAATACCTCGGCGTCGCCTACCTCCTCTACGTCGCCTGGAGCACCCTCCGCGAAAGCGGCACCCTCAAGGTCGAAGAGAACAACGGCACGGATACCGCCCCCTCCGCCACCAAAGTCACCGTCACCGGCGTACTGATCAACATCCTCAACCCGAAGCTGACCATCTTCTTCCTGGCCTTCCTGCCCCAGTTCGTCAGCACCGACGAATCCAGCCCCGTCATGCGCATGCTTGAACTGAGCCTTGTCTTCATGCTGATGACCTTCGTGATCTTCGTCGGCTACGGCCTGCTCGCCGCCGCCGTCCGCGACCACGTCATCTCCCGCCCCAAGGTCCTCACCTGGATGCGCCGCACCTTCGCCGGAGCCTTCGTCGCCCTCGGCGCCAAACTCGCCTTCACCAACATCTGACACCCGAACTGCCTGCCCCACACAAGCGGCCCCACTGACAGACCGTGCGTCAGTGGGGCCTCGGCCTGCCATGGGAGCCACGACCGAAAACTAGGACGATATCTCCCACTTCAGCTGCGTCGGCGCCGACGCGGGACTTCCCGTGTACTTCGTGGTGTACGCGGGCGCCTTGCCGTAATCATCACCCCCGGCACCCAGATACCAACCGTTCCCCTCGTTCTTCACGAGCTTGGTACTCGCGTCATAGGACCACTTCAGCTGCGGGGGAGCAGCCGCCGGATCCCCCGTGTACTTCTCCGTATACGCAGGCGACTTGGCAGCGGAATCACCACCGCTACCGAGGTACCAGCCATTCGCCTCGTTCTTGACGAGCTTGGTGGCGGGGTCGTACGACCACTTCAGATTGCCGGGCGCCGACGCCGGCTCCCCCGTGTATTTCACGGCATACGTGGGGGCCTTGGCGGACGATTTCTCACCACCACTGTCGAGGTACCCCCCGGATCCCTCGTGCTTGATGGGCGCCGGAGAGACGGCGGCCTGACCCACGCCCGGGGCCAGAACCACCAAGGTTGCGGCAGCCGCAAAGATCACGGACCGCCGGACGAACGGGTGCACGAGCGGGTGCACAGGCATGGTTCTGTTCTCCTGCCGTTTCAGCGCATGGCTTCGAGAAGGCGAACGGTGCGCCCCAGAACCGTACTGTCCGTAAAACAGCACGAGCGAGTGCCCGTTGGCGCACCCACCACAAACGATCCACCGCCGGATCATCCCCGCACACACGGCTCGGCCAGATACCCAGCGGCGCCGCCGCGCGCCCGCAGCACCCGGCCCGCGCCCGAGGGCGGCGCCGCCCGCGATCACTGCCCCGCACAGCACGAGCGGCCCCGACCCCCGGCGCCACCACCTCAGAACACCGGCACACCATCCCGCGTCAGCTTCCAGTCCACCGAAGCGAACCGCGCCACATCGATCGCCCCCTGCGCCTTCACCCACCCGATGATCGTGTTACGAATCTCCTCCGAATTCGCCCACACCTGCTTCGCACCCGCCACATGCGGGAAATTACCGCCACCACTCGCCCGATAATTGTTCACCGCCAGCACAAACTGCGCCGCGTCATCCAACGGCTTCCCCCCGAACGACAGATTCACAATCCGCGAACCCGGCTCCTTCGCGATGTCGATCTCATACGACAGACCACTCACCGCGTCATAGTTGTAATCCGGAATACTCTCCGCATTCGTCAGCCTCGCCGGATCCACCGGAGCACCCGCAGCGGTCCGCACGTAATAACGCGCCGAGAACTCCAGATACGCCCGCAACTGCGCACCCGTCAGCACCCGCGCCTCCAGCGTGTTCTCGAACGGATACAACCCGGCCACCTCACGGATCGTCACCTTCCCCGCCGGAACAGCAGCCGTCCGCGAGAAACACGACGCCTGCGACAACACCGGCAACGACGCGTACGCCGTCCCCGCCAACGCCGACCTCACGGTCTCCGCCTGCACATGATTGATGAAATCGATGATCGGCGTGTCCTTCACCGGCGCCTCAGCCGCCCCCATCGCAGCCGACGACGTACCGATCACCTGATTCACATACGCCACGACCTTCTCGTGCTCATCACGCAGCAGACCCGTGATCTTCCGGTCCTCGGCCGCCGTATTGGAATTCAACACCTTCGCCGACACCGACTCGACCTGCCAGCACCCCTTACCCCACACCAACTCGAAGTCGAACAACGTCAGCCGCTGCCCCCACTTCAACGGCTCCGACAGAACAACCTGCTTACCCGACTTCTTATTCGTCACCCGGTACTCCGGGATCTCCGTATGCGCATGCCCGACCAGAATCGCATCAATACCCGGCACCTGCTCCGCCACCAAAGCCGCCGCGTTCTCGACATACGGCAACTGATCCCCGTACGACGACGTACCGCTGCTCCCCGAGTGCGCCGACACGATCACCACATCCGCACCCATCGACCGAAGCCTCGGCACCCACTTCGCCGCCTGCTCCTCCAGCCCCGGGAACGTCATCCTCCCCTGCACATTCGCCTTGTCCCAGATCGCGATCCCCGGGTTCGTCAGCCCCAGCACCGCCACCTTCACATCACGACCGTGCGGCGTACACACCCGCTTCATCACATACGGTGCGAACGCCGGACGCAACGTCTTCGCATCCAACGCATTGGCACCCAACAACGGAAAATCACACTGCTTCTCGAACTTCCGCAGCACCGGAATTCCGTAATTGAACTCATGATTACCGAGCGCCGCCGCGTCATACCCGATCGCATTCATCGCCTGCGCCATCGGATGCACCGGACCACCGACCCGCGTGATCGGATCCACCTTCGCGTAGTAGTACGACAACTGCGTACCCTGAATCGTGTCACCCGCGTCGATCAACAGCGTGTTCCGCCGGCCCTTCTCCTTACGGACCTGCTCCACCAACGTCGAGATCTTCGCCAGACCCACATCGTTGTGCGCCTTGTCATCGAACTCGGCATCGGTGAAATAATCCCAGTTGAAGACATTGCCATGCAGATCCGTGGTGCCCATGACGGTGAACGAATACCGCTTCTTCCGCCGATCCCGGAACCCCGCATCCTGAGCCTGGGCCGGCCCGGCAGCAGCAGCCCCCGCCAACGCGACCCCCGCACCCGTCGCGGCGGTACGCCCCAGAAAATTCCTACGGTTGAGCGGCATCTCTTCTCCCCAACAGTGACGGCCGAAACCTCGGCAAACAGCACAACGCGCGTAGATTCTGACCCAGCCCGCCACACCCAGGACAGACCCCCAAGGTTGCGATCCGGTGACTCCCCAGTAACCCGGCACACCGCACCCAGGACCGGCCCCTCACACCACCTCACCTGAGACGCTGGCCCCATGACCACACCCGCGCCCCTCCCCTACGGCACCCCCGAAGCCCCCCGCCTCGCCGTCCGAGGCGAAGCCCGCCTCGAAGTCGACCCCGAAATCGCCCGCCTCGGCATCACCGTCAGCGCCCGCGGCACCGACCGCCGCACCGCCCTCGCCGACCTCACCCACCGCAACAACCAAACCCTCGAACTCATCAAGTCCTACGACCAAGCAATCGAACAACTCGAAACCGGCTCCTTCACCATCACCCCCCAACTCACCGACAAAGGCCGCCACGAACGCATCCGCGCCTACCACGGCACCGTCCACCTCACCGCCACCCTGAACGACTTCACCGCCCTCGGCGAACTCACCACCCGCCTCGCCGACCTCGACCTCACCCGCGTCGACGGCCCCTGGTGGGCCCTGCGCCCCGACTCACCCGCCCACCGCGAAGCCCGCCAACAGGCAGTACGGGAAGCCGTACAGCGCGCCCGCGAATACGCCGGAGCACTCGGCGCCGAACTCGTCGCCATCGTGGAACTCGCCGACATCGGCGCCGAGAACGCGACCCCCGCCGGACTCCCACCCGCCCCCGGCGGAATGATGCGATCAGCCGGCTACGGAGGCGAAGCACCCGCCCCCGCCCTCGACCTCGAACCCCAGCGCCAATTCGTCTACGCACAGGTCAACGCCCGGTTTACGATGACCCGTCCCGCGCTCTGACGCCCCCGCGCGGGGGAGACCCGGGGCGCCCGCGACGCTCATCGGAGCACCCCCGCGCACGTTTCACTAATTGTCAACAACCTTTCGTCCAAACGACGTTGGGGAGTTGCGGACGTCCAATTGTCTACCCGCCGGTAAGTCATAAGCTCGTGCCATGCGCCGAGCAAAAATCGTCTGCACACTGGGCCCCGCCACCGACTCGTACGAGCAGATCAAGGCACTCGTCGAAGCCGGCATGGACGTCGCCCGCCTCAACCTCAGCCACGGCACCTACGCCGACCACGAGACGCGCTACGAGCGGGTACGCAAAGCCGCAGAGGAAACCGGCCGCAACGTCGGCATCCTCGCCGACCTTCAAGGCCCGAAGATCCGCCTCGGCACCTTCCGCGAAGGCCCTGTACTCCTTGAACGCGGCGATGACTTCACCATCACCGTCGACGACGCCGAAGGCGACCGACACATCTGCGGCACCACCTACCCCGGCCTCGCCGCCGACGTCACCAAGGGTGAACGCATCCTCGTCGACGACGGCCGCGTCACCCTCGAAGTCACCGAAGTCGACGGCCCCCGCGTCAGGACCATCGTCATCGAAGGCGGCATGGTCTCCGACCACAAGGGCCTCAACCTCCCCGGCGTCGCCGTCTCCGTCCCCGCCCTCTCCGACAAGGACATCCACGACCTCCGCTGGGCCATCAGGACGGGCGCAGACATCATCGCCCTGTCCTTCGTCCGCAGCGCCCACGACATCGAGGACGTCCACCGCATCATGGACGAGGAAGGCACCCGCCTACCCGTCATCGCGAAGATCGAAAAGCCGCAGGCCGTCGCCAACCTCGACGGCATCGTCGCCGCCTTCGACGGCATCATGGTCGCCCGAGGCGACCTGGGCGTCGAGATGCCCCTCGAAACCGTGCCCATCGTCCAGAAGCGCGCCATCAAGCTGGCCAAGCGCAACGCCAAGCCGGTCATCGTCGCGACCCAGATGCTCGACTCCATGATCGACGCGTCCCGCCCCACGCGCGCGGAGGCCTCCGACGTCGCCAACGCCGTCATCGACGGCACGGACGCGGTCATGCTTTCGGGTGAGACCAGCGTCGGCAAATACCCCGTCGAGACCGTGAAGACGATGGGCCGCATCGTCCGGGCGGCAGAGGAGGACGTCCTCGCCAAGGGCCTGCCGCCCCTGACCGAACGCAGCAAGCCCCGCACCCAGGGCGGTTCGGTGGCCCGCGCGGCGGCGGAGATGGGCGACTTCCTCGGCGCGAAGTTCCTGGTGGCCTTCACTCAATCCGGTGACACGGTCCGCCGCCTGTCCCGCTACCGCTCGCCGATCCCCCTGCTGGCCTTCACCCCGGAACCGGCGACCCGGTCGCAACTGAACCTGACGTGGGGGGTGGAGACCTTCCTCGGCCCGATGGTCCAGACGACGGACGAGATGGTCGACCAGGTCGACGAATACCTGCTGCGGATCGGGCGCTGCCGGAAGGGCGACATGGTCATCATCACGGCGGGCTCGCCACCCGGGGTGGCGGGGACGACGAACCTGGTGCGGGTGCATCACATCGGGGAGGAGGAGTAGGCGAGGTCAGTACTTGGGGCCGATGTGGGCGTCCATGAGGGCGACGGAGTCCTTGCGGGCGACGGATATGTTGAACGGGTCCTTGCCGCGCCGCGTCATCGTCCATTCGACGCCGACGATGTCGAGGGCATCGGCGTAGAGACAGAGGATGTCCTCGGACTTGTTGGTGAAGAAGTACCGCGGGTACTCGTAGCGCTTGCGTACGCCGCCGACGAGGCGGGTGGTCCAGTTGGTGATCCGGCAGCCGTCGGAGTGGATGAGCCCGCGTATGAATTCCCAGGGGTACTCCTCCACGATGGCTTCCTGCCAGGGGTCGAGCGCGATGAGCCGCTCGTGCTTCTTGCCGGGGCCGTGCTGGGGGAACAGGCACCACAGGTGCTTGGAGTAGATCTTCACGTTGTGACAACCCGTTCTGCGGAGGCGGCAGACGGAGTTGTTCGGGAAGACCGTGCGCATGGCCTTCTCGCACTCGTCCATGAGGCCTGGCCAGGCGTCGGCGCACGTGATCATGAGGCTCGGCACCCGATGCTCGGAGTACTGAATGATGTGGCCGTCACCCAGGTACAGGGCCAAGAGGTAGGAGTACGCAGCTTTGTCGAGCTCGCCTTCGCAACGCGGGCACTTGGTGACGTGGGCACCTGGGCATTCCCCGCGCTTCGCCCGGTCCATGTGTAACCAGTAGCTGACCGTGCCGAGGGGGACACCCAGGGCGCGGGCGACATCCGCGTTCTTGGAGCCATTGCGGAGGAGAGTGAGGGCCTTCTGGCGCACCTCGAAGCCGTGCATCTTCATGTCATCACCCTGTGCCACGAAGTGGCTGCGCAGAGTGAAATTGGTACATCTTCACGAGAAGGTGAAGGTCCACTTTGGAGCAGGGTGCCGGGTGCGGGATTCGAACCCGCAAGCCCTTTCAGGCAGAGGTGTTTGAGACCTCCGTGTATACCGTTCCACCAACCCGGCGAGGTGTAGCGCGGATAGCTTACCCTGTGGGGCTCGACGAAGTCGCGCGGGTAGGCTCATGGGGCACCACCTGTCCTGAGCGAGGAGACCCGTGACCGCCGCCGAGCCCACACCCGTCGACGACGAGCAGCCGCACACCCCTCCCCACACGACCCGTGTCGTCATCGCCGAGGACGAGGCCCTCATCCGTCTCGATCTCAAAGAGATGCTCGAAGAAGAGGGGTACTCCGTCGTCGGTGAGGCGGGCGACGGCGAGACCGCCGTGGCGCTGGCGCGGGAGCACAAGCCGGACCTGGTCATCCTCGATGTGAAGATGCCCGTTCTCGACGGGATCTCCGCCGCCGAGCGGATCGCCGCCGAGTCCATCGCGCCCGTCCTGATGCTCACCGCCTTCTCGCAGCGCGAGCTCGTCGAGCGCGCCCGGGACGCCGGTGCCATGGCCTACCTCGTGAAGCCGTTCAGCAAGAGCGACGTCGTGCCCGCCATCGAGATGGCGGTCTCGCGGTTCACCGAGCTGAAGGCCCTGGAGCAGGAGGTCGCGGACCTTTCCCAGCGGCTGGAGACGCGCAAGCTCGTGGACCGGGCGAAGAGCGTGCTGCAGACGCAGTACGGCTTGACCGAGCCCGCCGCGTTCCGCTGGATCCAGAAGACGTCGATGGACCGTCGGCTGTCGATGCAGCAGGTCGCCGAGGCGGTCATCGAGGACGCCCAGGAGAAGCAGAACAAGCAGTCGGCTCCCAAGGAGCAGTAGTCCCGCAGCGCGCTGCACGAAGGGCCCCGTCCGATTGCCGGACGGGGCCCTTCGCGTATCAGTCGTGTCAGTCCTCGCCCAGATACGCCTTGCGTACGGACTCGTCGTGCAGCAGGTCGGCCCCCGTGCCCGAGAGGACGATCCTGCCGATCTCCATGACGTGACCCTGGTCGGCGAGGGAGAGCGCCGCCTGTGCGTTCTGTTCGACGAGCAGGATGGTCGTGCCGGAGGCCTTGAGTTCGGTGATGGTCTGCATGATCTTCTGCATCATGATCGGGGAGAGGCCCATGGAGGGCTCGTCGAGCATGAGCAGCTTGGGGCGGGACATCAGGGCGCGGCCCATGGCGAGCATTTGTTGTTCGCCGCCGGAGAGGGTTCCGGCGGCTTGTTTGGCTCGTTCCCCGAGGATGGGGAAGAGCTCGTAGACGCGCTGGATGTCGTGGGTGATTCCGGCGGTGTCCTTGCGGAGGAACGCTCCGAGCTGGAGGTTCTCGGCGATGGTGAGCCGGGGGAAGATGTGGCGGCCTTCGGGGGAGTGGGCGAGGCCGCGGGCGACGATCTGGTGGGCGGGGACTCCGTTGAGGGGGGTGCCGTCGAAGCGGATGGTGCCAGCGAGGGGTTTGAGGAGTCCGGAGAGGGTGCGCAGGGTGGTGGTCTTCCCGGCGCCGTTGGTGCCGATGAGGGTGACGACCTGGCCGGCTTCGACGGTGAAGGAGATGCCTTTGACGGCTTCGATCTTGCCGTAGGCGACCCGGAGGTTGTCGACTTCGAGGAGGGGGGTCATGGGGTTTCCTCCGGGAGGTCGGCGCGGGCGTCGGCGTGGGCTTCGGCGGCTTCGACTTCGGCGAGTTCTTCTTGTCCGGGTGCGCCTTCGAAGGGGGTGCCGAGGTAGGCGGCGATGACGCGTTCGTCGGCTTGGACGGCGTCGGAGGTGCCTTCGGTGAGTTTTTCGCCTTGGACGAGGACGGCGACGCGGTCGCAGAGGTTGAAGATGAAGCGCATGTCGTGCTCGATGACGAGGACGGCGATGCCTTGGTCGCGGATGGCGCGGACGAGGGTTTGGGTGGCGCGGGTTTCGTGGGGGTTCATGCCGGCGGTGGGTTCGTCGAGGAGGAGGAGGCCGGGGTCGCTGGCGAGGGCGCGGGCGATTTCGAGCTTGCGTTGTTCGCCGTAGGGGAGGTTGCGGGAGAGGTGGTCGGCTTTGTCGGCGAGGCCGGTGAAGTCGAGGAGTTCCATGGCGCGTTGGATGGAGGCGGCTTCGGCGCGGCGGAAGCCGGGGCCGCGGAGGAGGGCGGAGAAGAGGCCTTCTTTGGTGCGGGCGTGGCGGCCGACGAGGACGTTTTCGAGGACGGTCATGTTGGCGAAGAGGCGGATGTTCTGGAAGGTGCGGGCGATGCCGGCTTGGGTGACGAGGTGGGGTTTGGGGGGTAGGACGGTGTCGCGGTAGGTGACGGTGCCTTCGGTCGGGGTGTAGAGGCCGGTGAGGCAGTTGAAGAAGGTGGTTTTGCCGGCGCCGTTGGGGCCGATGAGTCCGACGATTTCGCGTGGGTGGACGGCGAGGTCGACGGAGCGTACGGCGGTGAGGCCGCCGAAGCGCATGGTGACGCCGGTGGCGTGGAGGACGGGGTGGGTGCCGTCGGGGGCGGGGGTTTTGGTCGGGTTGGTCGTCATGCCGGTCACGCCTCCGCCTTGGTGACGCCGACTGCCCCGTCGGGGAGGCCTCGTTCGGGTACGTCGAGCTGGTCGGTCTCGTGGAATTCGAGTTGTTTGCGGCGGTCGGCGACCATGCCTTCGGGGCGGAAGCGCATGAGGAGGACGAGTGCGAGGCCGAAGAGCAGGAGTTGGTAGTCCTGCATGAATTCCATTTTGTTCGGGATGAGGTAGAGGAGTGCGGCGCCGATGACGGGGCCGCTGATGGTGCCCATGCCGCCGAGGATGACGGCGGCGAGGAGGAAGGCGGAGTTGGGGGGTACGGTCCCGGCGAATTGGTAGCTGTCGGGGGTGGTTGTGGTGATGACGTGGGCCTGGACGGTGCCGGCGAGTCCGGCGAGTGCGGCGCCGAGGGCGAAGGCGAGGAGCTTGAGCCGGAAGGCGTTGATGCCCATGGCGGTGGCGGCGGTTTCGTCCTCGCGGATGGCGACCCAGGCGCGGCCGATGCGGGATTCGGCGGCGCGGCGGAAGACGAGGACGACGACGGCGGTGGCGAGCAGCATCAGCAGGTAGTAGTTGCCGAAGCGGCCGATGGGGACGCCGAGGATGTTGTGGGTTTTGCCGAATTCGAAGCCGAGGATTTCGAGGTCGGGGATGTTGGGGATGCCCATGGATCCGTTGGTGATGTCGGGTCCGGTGGTGCCGTTGAGGTTGAGCATGGTGATGCGGAAGATCTCGCCGAAGCCGAGGGTGACGATGGCGAGGTAGTCGCCGCGTAGGCGGAGGGTGGGGGCGCCGATGAGGACGCCGAAGACGAGGGAGGCGCCGATGCCGGTGAGGACGGCTGCCCAGAAGGGGAAGTGGACGCCGATGGCGGATTCGGGGGAGCCGGAGACGAGGGCGGCGGCGTAGGCGCCGACGCCGAGGAAGGCGACGTATCCGAGGTCGAGGAGGCCGGCGAGGCCGACGACGACGTTGAGGCCGAGGGCGACGGTGGCGAAGATCAGGATGCTGGCGGCGAGGTTGGTGTAGGTGTCGTTGGTCTGGGTGAGGGGGAAGCAGGCGGCGGCGGTGAAGGCGGCGGCGAGTGCGATGTTGCGGTGTTTGGCGGTGAGGTGGCTGAGGCGGGTGGTGAGTCCGGCGCGGCCGAGGGCGGCGATGGTGAAGCAGGCGAGGATGAGGTAGCCGACGAAGAGTTCGCCGTATTCGGTGTCGATGCCGTAGGTGAAGGCGTAGAGGCCGATGGCGTAGGCGGCGGCGATGATGAGGATGTCGGCCCAGGTGGGGAGTTCCTTGGGGCGGGGTGGTCGGTTTGTGGTGAGGGTGTGGCGGAAGCGGTTCCAGGGGGTGGGAGGTTTGGTGCTGCCGCGGTCGTCGTAGGGGCGGTCGGCGGGGAGGGCGAGGGCGCCGGTGAGGGTGAGGAGGGTGGCGAGGGCGGCGATGTATGCGCCGGGTTCGAGGTGGGCGAGGCCGCCGAGTTGGGTGCTGATGGCGCCGAGGGTGTACCAGGTGGTGGCGAGGGTGCCGAGGGCGAGGAGGAGGGTGGGGGCGGTGGTTCCGGCGGGGGTGAGCCAGCGGAGGCCGCGGGGGCGGTAGGCGGTGAGGGCGTGGAGGAGGGTGAGGATGCCGCCGGTGAGGGTGATGTTTTGGAGGCCGCCGGGGTAGCCGTTGACGGTGAGGTCGCCGGGGAATGCGGTGGTCCAGGTCCAGGCGAGGAAGGTGGAGAGGATGGTGAGTGCGGCGCCGGTGATGGTGGTGATGCGGGCGATGTTGGTGGTGAGGGGTATGAGTGAAGTGGCGTTCTGTGAAGGGGAGTCGGGGGTGGCGTTCTTGCCGGTCATGGGGATCACGCCCGATCCGCGACGCGTTCGCCGAGCAGGCCTTGTGGCCGTAGCAGCAGGACGAGGATGAGGAGGACGAAGGCCCAGACGTCCTTCCAGGACCCGCCGCCGAACTGGGTCATGCCGGGGATCTCCTCGATGTAGCCGGTGGCGAGGGCTTCGGCGACGCCGAGGACGACTCCGCCGAGCATGGCGCCGTAGATGTTGCCGATGCCGCCGAGGACGGCCGCGGTGAAGGCCTTGAGGCCGGTGATGAAGCCCATGCGGAAGTCGATCTGGCCGTATTTGAGGCCGTGGGCGACGGCGGCGATCGCGGCGAAGGTGGCGCCGATGGCGAAGGCGATCACGATGATGCGGTCGGTGTTGATGCCCATGAGTTTGGCGGTGTCGGGGTCCTGTGCGGTGGCCTGCATGCCGCGGCCGGTGCGGGTCTTGGCGACGAAGAGGCCGAGGGCGATCATGCACAGGGGTGCGGCGATGAGGAGGAAGATCTCGCCGCGTTGGACGGTGGCGCCGAGGACGTCGATGGCGTCGCCTTGGAACTGGGGGAAGACGCGGGCTTTCTTGGCGTCGGGGTACCACTTCCAGATGGCTTGCTGGAGGGCGATGGAAAGGCCGATCGCGGTGATGAGGGGGGCCAGCCGGGGGGCGCCGCGCAGGGGCCGGTAGGCGAAGCGTTCGGCGGCGACGGCGATGGCGGTTGAGGCGGCGATGCCGCCGAGGATCATGATGGGGAGCGCGAGCAGCAGGCCGGTGCCGTCGGGGAGGATGAGGTAGGCGGTCAGTGCGCCGAAGCCGCCGACCATGAAGATCTCGCCGTGGGCGAAGTTGATGAGCTGGACGATGCCGTAGACCATCGTGTAGCCGATCGCGATGAGTCCGTACATCGCGCCGAGGATGAGTCCGTTGGCCAGCTGTTGCGGCAGTTCGTGCACCGCCGGGCCTCCGTGGTGGGAGAAGGGGTACTGGGCCGGTCGAGGCGGGCCGTGCGGGGTGCGGGTGGTGGCGTGCCGCACGGCCCGGGGTCCTCGGCGGGGTGGTGCCGGGGTGGGGCGGGGATCAGCCCTTGTACTCCGCGCTGTGGCGGGATTTCCAGGTGGTGCCGTCGACCTGGTAGGCGGTGATCATGGTGTTGGTGGTGTCGCCGTACTTGTCGAAGGAGACGGGGCCGGAGACGCCGTCGAATTTCACCTTGTTGAGGGCTTCCACGACCTTGGCGCGGGCGTCGGTGGGCAGCTTGCCGCCGTTTTCGGTGACGGTGGCCTTGACGGCTTGGATGATGGCCCAGGCGGCGTCGTAGGCGGTGCCGCCGTAGGCCTCGTAGGCGTCCTTGTAGCCGGCGGCCTTGTAGTCGGCGATGAACTTCTTGGCGGAGTCGAGTTGTTCGACGGGCTTGCCGACGGAGGTGGCGTAGTCGTTCGCGGCCTTTTTGTTGAGGTTGATGTAGTGCGGGCTGTAGAGGGCGTCGCCGCCGAGGAGGGGTGCTTTGACGCCGCCGTCCTTGAGTTGCTGGCTCAGGGGGGCGGCGGCGGGGTATTCGCCGCCGTAGAAGACGAGGTCGGGGTTGGTGCTCTTGGCCTTGGAGACGATGGCCTTGAAGTCGCGGTCCTCGGGGTTGACGTGTTCGGTGCCGACGACTTTTCCGCCGAGGGCGGTGAATTTGGCGGCGAAGGCGGCGGCGAGGCCGACGCCGTAGGTCTTCTGGTCGTCGATGACGTAGACCGTCTTGGCTTTGATCTTTTCGTAGGCGTACTGGCCGCCGAAGGCGCCCTGTACCTCGTCGGTGGTCGAGGTGCGGAAGTAGGTGGTGAATTGGCGCTTGCGGTTGTTCTGCTTCCAGTCCTTGCCCTGGGTGAGGTCGGGGGTGGTGTTGGCCGGGGATATGAGGGCCATGTTGTTGGCCTGGGCGACCTGTTGCATGGACTGGGCGACGCTGGAGTTGAGCGGTCCGACGGTGGCCAGGACGCGTTTGTCGCCGGTGAGTTTGGTGGCGTTCTGCTGGCCGGAGGTGGGTTGGCCCTGGTCGTCGAGGGCCTTCAACTCGAAGGTGACGCCGGGCACTTCCTTGGCCTTGTTGGCGTTCTTGATGGCGAGATCGGTGGAGTTCTTTATGCCTTGGCCGAGTGGGGAGAGGTCGCCGGTCAGCGGGGCGTCGACGCCTATCACCACGGTGGTGTTCTTGCTTCCTTCGGCGTCACCCCCTTTGTCGTCGCGTGATCCGCAGGCGCTGAGGGTGAGGGCCCCGGTGGTGATCGCGGTGGTGAGGATGAGCAAGGAACGGTGTCGCACGGTGCTTCCTTTCCCTGGCGAGGCCCCCTCTGCTGAGGTGCCGTTCGCTTGCCGGGCGGCGTGGTGGAGGCGTGCCTGATGTGCGAAACCGCCCGGCGGGGTGGTAACTGGCCGTGACTCTAGGGGCGGGCGGCGATCTGGGGCAGAGGTGCTGGCCATGATGTGACTGTCTTGTTATGACGAAGGTCACTCAGGGGCGTCCGTGTAGCGGAATTGACCGGATGATTGGGGTGTATCGGGTGATAACCGTTGTCCGGATATCGTGAAGGTGCAGTTCCGCTAAGGAGTCGGCAGCGCGTCGGCGGTCGACGCGGCGGGGGTGGCCGGCTGCGCCCACGAAAGATCGCGGGCGGGCGGGTCGGGCGGAGTGGATCTACGGGCCGCTCGGCGCGGGGGTGTCACGCACCGTTACGGACTGCCTGCCCGGCGGGGGTTCGGCTGCGGGCCCGTCATTGCCGCCTGCGGCGGCGAGCGCCCTGCGGGCGGCACCTCAAACGCCGGACGGGCTGATATGGGCTGAGCCCGGTTGAATCAGCCCGTCCGGGGGCACCTCCCAGCGGTAGCCGGGGGAGTTTGAGGACACCGCCGCGCAGCGGTGGTGCACCCGTACGGCGGCGGCCCGGCCGTCGGTTGGGGGTGCCGGATCAGGGGTCAGCCCTGGGGGTCGGCCTTCGCGTCAGCCACGCTGTCGTTGTCGCGGATGAGGCAGGTGAGGCGGGCGGTGCACACCCGCTTGTCCTGGTCGTCGGTGATGACGATCTCGTAGGTGGCGGTGGAGCGGCCGCGGTGGACGGGGGTGGCCACGCCCGTGACCATGCCGGAGCGCACGCCGCGGTGGTGGGTGCAGTTGAGGTCCACGCCGACGGCGAACCGGCCCGGCCCGCCGTGCAGCATGGCACCGACCGAGCCGAGGGTCTCGGCGAGCACGGCGGAGGCGCCGCCGTGCAGCAGCCCGTACGGCTGGGTGTTGCCCTCGACGGGCATGGTGCCGACGATGCGGTCGGGGGCCGCCTCGACGACGGTGACGCTCATGCGCTCGCCGAGGTGCCCGGCGGAGAACAGGGCGGCCAGGTCGAGGCCGCTGCCGGCCCACTCGTCCAGGATCTCCTGCGGGAACGTGGTCGTGCTCTGCTCGCCCATGCGTCGCGGCTCCGATCGTCCTTGGTGGTCACGGTGTGCACCACGTGTTCAGGTGATCCGTCCTACCAGGTCGTCCGGTGCGCGCTCAGGCCGGGTCCGCCTGTTCGAGCCTGATGATCAGGGACTTGCTGGCGGGGGTGTTGCTGGTGTCGGCGGTGTGGTCCAGCGGGACCAGGACGTTGGTCTCCGGGTAGTACGCGGCGGCGCACCCGGGGGCGGTGGGGTAGTGGACGACCCGGAAGCCGGGGGCCCGCCGCTCGGTGCCGTCGGTCCACTCGCTGACCAGGTCGGCGTAGGTGCCGTCGGCGAGTCCCAGGGCGCGGGCGTCGTCGGGGTGGACGAGGACGACGCGGCGGCCGTTCTTGATGCCGCGGTAGCGGTCGTCGAGGCCGTAGATGGTGGTGTTGTACTGGTCGTGGGAGCGGAGGGTCTGCAGCAGCAGCCGTCCCTCGGGGGCCTTGGGGTATTCGACGGGGGCGGCGGTGAAGTTGGCCTTGCCGGTCGCGGTGGGGAAGCGGCGTTCGTCGCGGGGGGCGTGGGGCAGGGTGAAGCCGCCGGGGCGGGCGACGCGGGCGTTGAAGTCCTCGAAGCCGGGGACGACGCGGCTGACGCGGTCGCGGATCGTCCCGTAGTCCTTCTCGAACTCCTCCCAGGGGGTGGTGCTTTCGGTGCCGAGGACGCGTCGGGCGAGGCGGCACACGATGGCGGGTTCGGAGAGCAGGTGGGGGCTCGCGGGTTCCAGGCGTCCGCGGGAGGCGTGGACCATGCCCATGGAGTCCTCGACGGTGACGAATTGGTCGCCGCCGCTCTGCCGGTCGCGCTCGGTGCGGCCGAGGGTGGGCAGGATCAGGGCGCGGGCGCCGGTGATGACGTGGGACCGGTTGAGTTTGGTCGACACGTGGACGGTCAGCCGGGCGCGGCGCATGGCGGCCTCGGTGACGTCGGTGTCGGGGGAGGCGGCGACGAAGTTGCCGCCCATGGCGAAGAAGACCTTCGCGTCGCCGTCGCGCAGGGCGCGGATGGCGCGGACGACGTCGAGGCCGTGCTCGCGGGGCGGGGTGAAGTCGAATTCCTTCTCGAGGGCGTCGAGGAAGGCGGCGGAGGGGCGTTCGAAGATGCCCATGGTGCGGTCGCCCTGGACGTTGCTGTGGCCGCGTACGGGGCAGACGCCGGCGCCGGGGCGGCCGATGTCGCCGCGCAGGAGGAGGAGGTTGACGACTTCCTTGATGGTGGGGACGGCGTGTTTGTGCTGGGTGAGGCCCATGGCCCAGCACACGACGGTGCGCCGGGAGGCGAGGATCATGCGGAGTGCTTCTTCGATCTCCTGGCGGCGCAGTCCGGTGGCGCGCAGGGTCTCGTCCCAGTCGGCGGCGCGGGCGGTGCGCTCGTATTCCTCGAAGCCGTGGGTGTGTTCGCGGATGAAGTCGGTGTCGAGGGCGCCTTCGGTTTCGAGGACGAGGCGGCCGAGGGTGCGGAAGAGGGCCTGGTCGCCGCCGAGGCGGATCTGGAGGAAGAGGTCGGTGAGGGGGGTGCCGCCGCCGGCGAGGCCGCGGGCGTTCTGCGGGTTCTTGAAGCGCTCCATGCCCGCTTCGGGCAGCGGGTTGACCGTGATGATCTTCGTGCCGCCGGCTTTGGCCTTCTCCAGGGCGCTGAGCATGCGGGGGTGGTTGGTGCCGGGGTTCTGTCCGGCGACGATGATCAGGTCGGCTTTGTAGAGGTCTTCGAGGAGGACGCTGCCCTTGCCGACGCCGATGGTTTCGGTGAGGGCGGAGCCGGAGGACTCGTGGCACATGTTGGAGCAGTCCGGCAGGTTGTTGGTGCCGAACTCGCGGGCGAAGAGCTGGTAGAGGAAGGCTGCTTCGTTGCTGGTGCGCCCGGAGGTGTAGAAGAGGGCCTCGTCGGGGGAGGCGAGGGCGTGGAGTTCCTCGGCGATGAGGTCGAAGGCGCGCTCCCAGGTCACCGGCTCGTAGGTCGCGGCGCCCTCGGCGAGGTACATGGGGTGGGTGAGCCGGCCCTGCTGGCCGAGCCAGTAGCCGCTGCGGGTGGCGAGGTCGGCCACGGGGTGGGCGGCGAAGAAGTCGGGGGTGACGCGGCGCAGGGTCGCTTCCTCGGCGACGGCCTTGGCGCCGTTCTCGCAGAATTCGGCGGCGTGGCGCTTGTCCGGCTCGGGCCAGGCGCAGCCGGGGCAGTCGAAGCCGTCCTTCTGGTTGACCTTGAGGAGGGTGAGCGCGGTGCGTCGCACGCCCATTTGTTTCTGCGCGACGCGCAGGGTGTGGGCGATCGCGGGCAGCCCGGCGGCGGCGTGCTGCGGGGCGGCGACGTCGGGTGCGTCCTGGACGGGATCGCCTGTGGGCGGCTTGCCTGCCATCTCGCTCCCCCTTGAGCGGGTCGGTGTGTACGTGGAGTCGTACGGGGTCGATCCTGTCACGGCCCGCTGACAGTCCGCTGGCGGGCGGGTGCCGGGGCGGTGCGGCGGGGTGCCGGGGGTGGGCGTGTGGCCGGGATTGTCGGTGGGCCGTGGCAGGATCGGGGGCGTGGCAGCAAAGGCATCGAAGACGAACGAGACGACCGGCACCGAGGCAGTGGAGGGAGGCCGTCCGCGTCTGCTCCTGATGGACGGGCACTCCATGGCGTATCGCGCGTTCTTCGCGCTGCCGGCGGAGAATTTCACGACGTCCGGCGGTCAGCCGACGAACGCGGTGTACGGCTTCGCGTCGATGCTGGCCAATACGCTGCGTGACGAGCGGCCGACGCATTTCGCGGTGGCGTTCGACGTGTCGCGCAAGACGTGGCGGTCGGAGGAGTTCCCGGAGTACAAGGCGACGCGTTCGAAGACGCCGGACGAGTTCAAGGGGCAGGTCGATCTGATCGGCGAGCTGCTGGACACGATGTCCGTGCGGCGGTTCGCGGTGGACGGTTTCGAGGCCGATGACGTCATCGCCACGCTGGCCACCGAGGCGGAGGCCGAGGGGTTCGATGTTCTGATCGTCACCGGTGACCGTGACTCGTTCCAGTTGGTCAGTGACCGGGTCACGGTGCTGTATCCGACGAAGGGCGTCTCGGAGCTGACGCGGTTCACTCCGGAGAAGGTCGAGGAGAAGTACGGTCTGTCCCCGCAGCAGTATCCGGACTTCGCGGCGCTGCGCGGTGACCCGTCGGACAATCTGCCGGGTATCCCGGGTGTGGGGGAGAAGACCGCCACCAAGTGGATCACCCAGTTCGGGTCGTTCGCCGAGCTGGTGGAGCGGGTCGACGAGGTCAAGGGCAAGGCCGGGCAGAACCTCCGTGATCATCTGGAGGCTGTCAAGCTCAACCGCCGGCTGACCGAGATGGTGCGGGACGTGGAGCTGTCGACCCGTCCGGAGGAGTTGTGCCGTGCGGCGTACGACCGGCTGGCGTTGACGACGTTCCTGGAGCGGCTGGAGATCCGTAACCAGGGTCTGCGGGACCGGTTGCTGGCGGCGGACCCGGGTGCGGAGCAGGCCGAGGAGGCCGCTCCGGCCGCCGGGGCCGAGGTGGACGGCGTGGTGCTGGGCGCGGGGGAGCTGGCGCCGTGGCTGGCCGAGCACGGCGGTGCCCCGTTGGGTCTGGCCATGGTCGACAGTTGGTCGCAGGGCAGTGGCCGGGTCGCCGAGATCGCTCTGGCGACGGGTGAGGGTCCCGCGGTCTGGTTCGATCCGTCGCAGGTGGACGAGGCCGATGAGCGGGCGTTCGCCGCGTGGAGCGCGGATGCCGCCCGGCCCAAGGTGATGCATGACGCGAAGGCCGCGATGCGGGTCTTCGCGGAGCACGGTTGGTCGGTCGCGGGCGTGACGATGGATACCGCGCTGGCCGCTTATCTGGTCAAGCCGGGGCGTCGTTCGTTCGCCCTGGACGCGCTGTCGGTGGAGTATCTGGGCCGTGAGCTGGCCACGGCCGCCGCGGGTGACGGTCAGCTGGCCTTCGGTGCCGACGAGCAGGCGGAGGCCGACGCGCTGATGGGCCGGGCCCGTACGGTCCTCGATCTCGGTGAGGCCTTCACGGGTCGGTTGAGGGACGTGGGCGCGGCGGAGCTGCTCACGGATGTGGAGCTGCCGACGAGTGCGCTGCTGGCCCGGTTGGAGCGGGCGGGTATCGCCGCGGACCGGGGCTGGCTGGAGAGGATGGAGCAGCAGTTCGCGGGTGCCGTGCAGCAGGCGGTGAAGGAGGCGCACGCGGCGGCGGGCCGTGAGTTCAATCTGGGCTCGCCCAAGCAGCTCCAGGAGGTGCTGTTCGGTGAGCTGGGTCTGCCGAAGACGAAGAAGACCAAGACCGGGTACACGACGGACGCGGACGCGCTGGCCTGGCTCGCGGCCCAGACGGAGAACGAACTCCCGGTGATCATGCTGCGGCACCGGGAGCAGTCGAAGTTGCGGTCCACGGTCGAGGGCCTGATCAAGGCCATCGCTCCGGACGGGCGCATTCACACGACGTTCAACCAGACGGTGGCGGCGACGGGCCGGCTGTCCTCCACGGATCCCAATCTGCAGAACATTCCGGTGCGCACGGACGAGGGCCGGGCCATCCGCCGGGGCTTCGTGGTGGGCGAGGGTTTCCAGTCGCTGATGACGGCCGACTACAGCCAGATCGAGCTGCGGGTCATGGCCCATCTGTCGGAGGACGCGGGTCTGATCGAGGCGTTCGCGTCGGGTGAGGATCTGCACACCACGGTCGCCTCGCAGGTCTTCGGTGTCGCCAAGTCCGAGGTCGACCCGGAGATGCGCCGCAAGATCAAGGCCATGTCGTACGGCTTGGCGTACGGGTTGTCGGCGTTCGGTCTGTCGCAGCAGCTGAATATCGCGCCGGACGAGGCGCGCAAGCTGATGGACACGTTCTTCGAGCGGTTCGGCGGGGTGCGGGATTACCTCCAGCGGGCCGTCGAGGAGGCCCGTGCCACGGGTTACACGGAGACGATGCTGGGCCGTCGCCGGTATCTGCCGGATCTCAACAGCGACAACCGTCAGCGTCGTGAGATGGCCGAGCGGATGGCGCTGAACGCCCCGATCCAGGGGACGGCCGCCGACATCGTGAAGATCGCGATGCTGCGGGTGGCGGAGGCGCTGGAGGCGGAGAAGCTCACGTCGCGGATGCTGCTCCAGGTGCACGATGAAATCGTGCTGGAGATCGCTCCGGGCGAGCGTGAGCGGGTGGAGGAGCTGGTCCGCCGCGAGATGGCGGGGGCCGTCGAGCTGCGTGCGGCGCTGGATGTGTCGGTCGGTGTCGGTGGGGACTGGGAGTCCGCCGCGCACTGAGGCATCTTCCTCGGCGTTCATTCACTGCCCCTTCACCGCGCTGCGGTGAGGGGGCAGTGGTGTGTCGGCTGCCAGGGGATGCCGACGGGGGAGTTGCCTCGTCGGCGCGTGTTCTCATCTCGGCCCGGCGTTGCTACGGTGCCCGCACCCCCTTTCCCTGACGCCCCATCAGCTTCCGGGAGGCCGAGCATGCGCGCACTGGCCGCCGCGGCCATCGGACTGGCCGCCGCCCTCGCGCTCGTCTTCGCCGTCACGGCCGTCGGCCCGCCCGACGGTCGGACCTCGCCGAAGCCCCTGCTGACCTCCCCTCCCGCGCACCCCTGACCGGGAGGCCCCGCCATGCGCCGTAGAGCGAGCCTGGTCCTCCTCGCCCTCGCCGTCTTCTTCGCCGCCCTGTCGCCGCTGCTGCGCTGGTACGCCTTTCCCCGGCTGGCGAAGGTCCCCGCCGGCCGCTACCAGGCGGTCGTCACCGAGGCGAAGGACGCCACCCTCGTCGACTACGCCACCCTCGAACCCAAGAAGGTCTCCAAGGTCACCGTCATCCAGACCCTCAAGGGCAATGTGGAGCAGGCCAGGAAGGTCAAGAAGGAGACCGGCCGCGACGCCGTCGTCTGGGACACCCTCACCTACATCGCGGGGCCCGACGGAAAGATGGTCTCCCGGATCCCCGAGCGCTATGTCTTCGACGGACACACCCAGCAGCCCGTGCACGCGGGCGGCGAACACGTCGACGGCACCCCCGTACGCCGCGAGGGCATCGCGTACAAGTGGCCCTTCCTCGTCGAGAAGCGCGACTACCGGTACTTCGACATGCAGACCCGCACCTCCGCGCCCATCCACTACAAGGGCACCCGCACCTACCGCGGTCTGGAGGTCTACTACTTCGAGCAGACCGTGCCCTGGACCAAGGTCCCGCTGCCCCGGACGCTGCCGCTCGGCATCAGCCCCGACACGGTCCGGCAGCTCGGCCTGGAGAACTGGTACACCACCACGCGCATGTTCTGGGTCGAGCCCACCACGGGCGCCCCCGTCAACGCCGAGGAACGCCACCACACACAGATGCGCTGGACCGGCCACCCGGAGAAGAAACCGATCACCGCCTTCGCCGGCCATGTGAAGCTGCGCCCGGACTACGCCGACGACACGGTCCGGCTCGTGACGTCCCAGCGGCAGCTGGTCCTGCTGCTCACCACGTATCTCCCCTGGGGTTTCCTCGCCCTCGCCGTCGTCCTGCTGGCCCTGTCCGTCGTCCTCGAAGCCCGCTCACGCCGGGCCGCCCGCAGTCCGGGGTGAGATCGTCGTGCGTTTGCCGGGCAACGGGCACAGGATGGAGGGAAACCCGAAGCGCCGGGCCCCCGGCGGGGGCACGCCGACCAAGGAGGCTCACCGTGAAGGAGAGTCCTAAGGACCAGTCCACCGCATCCAGGCCCCGGCGGCTCTACACCGGGGGAGAGCGGCCGTTCGACCCCGAGGACCTGGTCATGGCATCCGGCCGGGACGTCACGCCGGAGCGGGTCGAGGCCGCGAAGCGCCTCATGGAGGAACAGGGCTCCGCCGCCATCGAGAGGTATCTCCCCTGAACGTCTGCGTCGGGGGCCTGCCCGGCGGGGCCTCGGCTGCGGGCCGTCTGTGCCGCCTGCGGCGGCGAGCGCCCCGCGGGCGCGTCCCCGAACGCCGGACGGGCTGAAATCAGCCCCCCGCCCGCCTACCCGCCGGACCGACGAGCGTTCGTCCGGCGCGTAGGCGCGGCCGTGGACGGGTCCTCCGGCCACGGGTGCCGGGGATAGCGGCCCCGCAGCTCGGCCCGTACGGACCGGTAGCCGTCCTGCCAGAAGGACGCGAGGTCCGCCGTGACGGCCGCCGGGCGACCGGCCGGTGACAGCAGGTGCACGAGGACGGGGACGCGCCCGCCCGCCAGCCTCGGCGTCTGCTGCCAGCCGAACAGCTCCTGGAGCTTGACCGCCAGGACGGGCTGCTCGCCCCCGTAGTCCACCCGCACACGTGAGCCGCTCGGCACCTCGATCCGCTCGGGGGCCAGCTCGTCCAGGCGGGCGGCGTCACCGGTCGCCCACGGAAGAAGCCGCTCCAGTGCCGTGCCGGCGTTCAGCCGCTCCAGATCGGCCCGCTTGCGGGCCCGGCCCAGATCCCAGCCGAGCCAGTCGTCCGCGCCCTCCAGCAAGGCCGCGTCGGACACGTCCGGCCACGGTGCGCCCAGCGCGCCGTGCAGGAACGCCAGCCGCTGCCGGAGACCGACAGCCTCGGGCGTCCACCGCAGCAGCCCCAGCCCCTCGCGCATCAGCCCTTCCCGCAGGGCCGCCGCGACGCGCTCCGGGTCGGGGGAGGGCAGCGGACGCTCGGCCAGCTCCAGCGCCCCCAGCCGCTCGACGCGACGCGCCACCACATCACGCCGCTCCTCGGACCAGACGATCTCCTCGCCCTCGGCGTGGAGCGCCGCGGCCGCCGCCCGGGCGGTGTCCTCGTCGATCACGGCGCCGAGCCGCACCCGCGCCGACGCGGCCGTGACCGGCCGGTCCGCCACGGCCACCGCGAGCCAGCGCGCGCTGCGCAACCGCGACCCCTCGCCCAGCTCCGCACCCGTCCCGGACGCCATGAGATACGCCCCTTCCCCCCGTGCCCGCGCCACCCGTTCCGGGAACGCCAGCGCGGCGATCAGCCCGGCCACGGCGTCGTCGGTGCGGGGAGTGCCCGTGCCACCGGCGTCCTCGCCGGTGGCGGCCCCGTCCGGCCGGGCGCCTCGGGCCGCGCCTTCCAGCCGCCGGGCCTCCGCACGCCAGCGGGCGGCGTACGCGTCGCCGCCGCGCCGCGCGGAGCGCCACGCGGCCGCCAGATCGTCCCCGTACTCCCGCGGCGGCTCCTCGCTCAGCAGCGCGACCACCTCCGCCGCCCGGCGCGCGCCCACCTCCCGCGCGCCGTCCAGCAGGGCCCGCGCGAGGCGAGGGTGCAGGCCCACCCGGGCCATCCGCAGACCCCGCCGCGTCGGGCGGCCGTCCGCCGAGACCGCTCCCGTGGCCACGAGGACGTCACGCGCGGCGGCCATCGCACCGGACGGCGGCGGGTCGAGCAGCGCCAGGCCCGACGCGTCCGGGTCGCCCCAGCACGCGGCCTGCAGTGCGAACGCCGTCAGATCCGCCACCGTGATCTCCGCCGCCGGGAACCGCGGCAGCCGCGCGTCGTCGGCCTCCGCCCAGCAGCGGTACACCGCACCCGGCGCCTCACGCCCCGCCCGCCCCGCGCGCTGCCGGGCGGACGCCCGGGACGCCCGTACGGTCGTGAGCGCGCTCAGCCCCCGCGCGTGGTCCGTGCGCGGCTCCCGCGCGAGTCCGGCGTCGACCACGACGCGGACGCCGGGCACGGTCAGGCTCGACTCCGCGACCGAGGTCGCCAGCACCACCCGCCGGCCTCCCGAGCCGCCCGCCAGCACCGCGTCCTGCACGGCGGCCGGAGCCCGGCCGTGGACCTGGAGCACCTCCGCGCCCAGGGCCTCCGCCCCGCCCAGCCGCCCCGCGACCCGCGCGATCTCCCCGACGCCGGGCAGGAAACACAGCACGTCCCCCTCGCGCTCGCGCAGCGCCCGCCGCACCACGCCCGCGACGTGCTCCAGCAGGGCGGGGTCCACCCGCATGCCGTGCGGCGGCCGGACCTGCCGCTCCGGCGGGGACCACACCACCTCCACCGGATGGGAGACACCCTGTGCCTGAACGACCGGAGCACCGCCGAGCAGCCGTGCCCAGCCCTCCGCGTCGGTGGTGGCGGAGGCCGCGACGAGTCGCAGATCCGGCCGGAGGGCGGCGCGCACGTCGAGGAGGAAGGCCGCCGAGGTATCGGCGTCGAGATGCCGTTCGTGGCACTCGTCGAGGACGACCACGTCGACACCGGCCAGCTCGGGGTCGCGCTGGAGCCGCTGCAACAGCACGCCCGTCGTGACCACCTCGACCACGGTCCGCGGCCCGACCCGGCGCTCCCCGCGCACGGTGAAGCCGACCCGCCCGCCCGAGGAGGCCCCGGCCCCGCCGCCCGGCACGGTCTCGCCGAGCAGCCACGCCATGCGTCGCGCCGCGGCCCGCGCGGCGATCCGGCGCGGCTCGGCGACCAGGACACGCCGGACGGGCGCGTCCGTGGCCGGGCCGTCGTGGTCCGTGAGCTCGGCGAGTCCGGCGAGCACGAGCGGCACCAGCGTCGTCTTGCCCGTCCCGGGCGGTGCGCACAGCACGGCCACGCCGTGCTCGTCCAGCGCTCGGGTCAGCGCGGGCAGCACGGTCCGTACGGGGAGGCGGTCGAGGGCTTCGGTGCGGATCACACGGCCCAGTCTCGCCCAGCGGCGCGGGCGGCCGGATCGTGGGTCGGCGGCTCACCCGCCGTTGCCGCGCATGCGCCGTCCGGCCGCGGGTCGTTGTTGCCGCCTGCGGCGGCGAGCGCCCTGCGGGCGCGTCCTCAATCGCCGGACGGGCTGGATTTGGCTGAGCTCAGCCAAATCCAGCCCGCTGGGTGCACCTCCCAGCGGTAGCTGGGGGAGATTGAGGACACCGCCGCGCAGCAGAGGTGCGCACGCCACGGCCCGCAGGGTCAAGCGCACACTTCGCGGAAAAGGCCGACCAGGCGCTAGTCCCGCTCGCAGACGAAGATCGCCGTGCCCGGGATCAGATTGCCGCGCAGCGGGGACCAGCCGCCCCACTCCTGGCGGTTCCAGGTCGGCCATTCCGGTTCGACCAGGTCGATCAGGCGGAAGCCGCCGGCGACCACGTCGCGTACCCGGTCACCGAGTGTGCGGTGGTGCTCCACATAGACGGCCCGGCCGCTTTCGTCCTGTTCCACATAAGGGGTGCGGTCGAAGTAGGAGGCCGCCACCGACAGGCCCTCGGGGCCCGGCTCGTCCGGGAACGCCCAGCGGATCGGGTGCGTGACGGAGAAGACCCACCGGCCGCCGGGGCGCAGCACCCGCCGCACCTCCCGCATCACCCGTACCGGGTCGGCGACGAAGGGGACCGCGCCGTAGGCCGAGCACGCGAGGTCGAAGGAGCCGTCGGCGAAGGGCAGCGCGCCCGCGTCCGCCTCCACCAGGGGGACGTCGCCGCCGATGCGCAGGGCGTGCTGGAGCTGGCGGTGGGAGAGGTCGAGGGCCACCGGGCGGGCGCCCTGGGCGGCCAGCCAGCGCGAGCACTGGGCGGCGCCCGCGCCGATCTCCAGGACGTCGAGACCCTTGAGCTCGTCCGCCGGGCCCAGCAGCGCCGCCTCGGCCTCGTCGAGGCCCTCCGGACCCCAGATGAAGCGGTCGTCCCCGAGGAAGCCGCCGTGCTCGCTCTGGTACTCGTCCGCGTTGCGGTCCCACCAGCCCCGGCTGGCCCGGCTGCTCTCCGCTTCGTCGCTCTCCCGCCGTGTCGCTTCCGGCTCGTATTCTTGGATCATTTCGACCGTGGCGCCCTTGGCAGTAGTCTCTTCGTCTTCACCCGAGCGGGAGCTACGGGCTGCGGCGGGGCCTTCGTGGCCTCGCGACACATGAGTTGTGCCGGTTATGGGGTGTTTCGTCCCGGGTGTGCGCCTTCGCGCATTGACCCTGTCCGGCTGCCCCCGTATGCTACAAGTTGCGCTGCGGGCCTGCGCGCCTCAGACAGAGCAGGCCGCGCTCGCACTTGTTGTATGTCCCCTCGGTTGTCGAGGTGTCCCGGTGTCTTCGGATTCGTCCGAAGCCTTCGGATCAGGCGCCTCCAAGGCTGTCCGGCTTCGGCGGTGCGATACGGGCTCTCGGCGTAGCAGTACCTACGACTCACTGTCCGTACCGGAGCCCTTTCCCACATGACGAGCAGCACCGAGACCACCGCCACCACTCCGCAGGTTGCGGTCAACGACATCGGTAACGAGGAAGCCTTCCTCGCCGCGATCGACGAGACGATCAAGTACTTCAACGACGGCGACATCGTCGACGGCGTCATCGTGAAGGTCGACCGGGACGAGGTCCTGCTCGACATCGGTTACAAGACCGAAGGCGTCATCCCTTCCCGCGAGCTTTCGATCAAGCACGACGTCGACCCGAACGAGGTCGTCAAGGTCGGCGACGAGATCGAGGCCCTGGTTCTCCAGAAGGAGGACAAGGAAGGTCGTCTCATCCTGTCCAAGAAGCGCGCTCAGTACGAGCGTGCCTGGGGCACGATCGAGAAGATCAAGGAAGAGGACGGGATCGTCACCGGTACCGTCATCGAGGTCGTCAAGGGTGGTCTCATCCTCGACATCGGCCTCCGTGGCTTCCTCCCGGCCTCCCTGGTCGAGATGCGCCGCGTCCGCGACCTCCAGCCCTACGTGGGCAAGGAGCTCGAGGCCAAGATCATCGAGCTGGACAAGAACCGCAACAACGTGGTCCTGTCCCGCCGTGCCTGGCTGGAGCAGACCCAGAGCGAGGTCCGTCAGACCTTCCTCACGACCCTGCAGAAGGGCCAGGTCCGCTCCGGCGTCGTTTCCTCGATCGTCAACTTCGGTGCGTTCGTGGACCTCGGCGGCGTCGACGGTCTCGTCCACGTCTCCGAGCTCTCCTGGAAGCACATCGACCACCCGTCCGAGGTTGTCGAGGTCGGCCAGGAAGTCACCGTCGAGGTCCTCGACGTCGACATGGACCGCGAGCGTGTCTCCCTGTCGCTCAAGGCGACGCAGGAAGACCCGTGGCAGCAGTTCGCCCGGACCCACCAGATCGGTCAGGTCGTCCCGGGTAAGGTCACCAAGCTCGTTCCCTTCGGTGCGTTCGTGCGCGTCGACGAGGGCATCGAGGGCCTGGTCCACATCTCCGAGCTGGCCGAGCGCCACGTGGAGATCCCGGAGCAGGTCGTCCAGGTCAACGACGAGATCTTCGTCAAGGTCATCGACATCGACCTCGAGCGTCGTCGCATCAGCCTCTCGCTGAAGCAGGCCAACGAGTCCTTCGGTGCCGACCCGTCCGTGGTCGAGTTCGACCCGACCCTGTACGGCATGGCCGCGTCCTACGACGACCAGGGCAACTACATCTACCCCGAGGGCTTCGACCCCGAGGCCAACGACTGGCTCGAGGGCTACGAGAAGCAGCGCGAGGAGTGGGAGCGCCAGTACGCCGAGGCGCAGCAGCGCTTCGAGCAGCACCAGGCGCAGGTCATCAAGTCCCGCGAGGCCGACGAGCAGGCCGCGGCCGAGGGCGCTGCCGCTCCGGCCGGTGCCTCCTCCTCGACCGGCGGCGGCAACGTCTCCGGCGGTTCGTACTCCTCGGAGTCGGCCGACAACTCCGGCGCCCTGGCGTCGGACGAGGCGCTCGCCGCGCTCCGCGAGAAGCTCGCCGGCGGCCAGAGCTGAGGCTCTGACCGGCAGCAGCTGACAGCTGACTGCAGTAAGGCCCGCTCCCCTTGGGGGGCGGGCCTTACTGCATGTCCCGGGCCTTACCGCATGCCCGGGGCACTGCGAGGCGGGGCCTCGGCATCGCGGGACGGGGGGGGCGGGTGCCGGTCCGTTGTGCGCCTGCTCCCCCGGACTACTTCTGATGCCTCGTCAACCTCATGAGGCGACCGCAGCCTCATGACACCCCGTCTCTTCCTCCGGGAGAAGGCGACGGACGGGAATGAGCCGGACCTCCACGGGCGTTCCCTGATACGGAACATGAGGAGGAACGGTCACTGTGTTGGATCCGCAGGGTTTGTACGAATGGGAGCCCAAGGGGCTCGCCGTGGCCGACCTGGCCCTGGCCCAGGACACGGCCGGTCTGGTCATGCTCTACCACTTCGACGGTTACATCGACGCGGGTGAGACCGGCGAACAGATCGTCGAGCGGCTGCTGGACGGCCTGCCGCACCAGGTCGTCGCCCGCTTCGACCACGACAGGCTCATCGACTACCGGGCGCGCCGCCCCCTGCTCACCTTCGAGCGGGACCACTGGAGCGCCTACGAGACGCCGAAGATCGAGCTGTATCTGGTGCAGGACGCGACGGGCGCGCCCTTCCTGCTGCTGACCGGCCCCGAGCCGGACGTCGAGTGGGAGCGGTTCGCGGCGGCCGTCCGGCAGCTGGTGGAGCGGCTGGGCGTGCGGCTGTCGGTCAACTTCCACGGCATCCCGATGGGCGTCCCGCACACCCGGCCCGTGGGCATCACCCCGCACGGCAACCGCACCGATCTGATGCCCGGTCACCGCAGCTACTTCGACGAGGCCCAGGTGCCCGGCAGCGCCGAGTCGTTCGTCGAGTACCGCCTGGCGGAAGCCGGCCACGACGTCCTCGGCGTCGCCGCCCACGTCCCGCACTACGTCGCCCGCTCGCCCTACCCCGACGCCGCACTCACCGCCCTGGAGGCGGTCACCGCCGCCACGGGCCTGGTCCTGCCGAACGCCGCGCACACCCTGCGGACCGAGGCCCTGCGCACCCAGGAGGAGATCGAGCGGCAGATCGACGAGGGGGACGAGGAGCTCGTCGCGCTCGTCCGGGGCCTTGAGCACCAGTACGACGCGGTGGCCGGCTCCGAGACGCGCGGCAACCTCGTCGCCGAGCCGGTCGAGCTGCCCTCTGCCGATGAACTGGGCGCGGAATTCGAGCGTTTCCTCGCCGACAGGGAGGCCGACGGCGGCCGTTGACGGTCGGGCCGATAGCGTGGGGCCCATGCTGAAGGTGGGCCTCACGGGCGGTATCGGATCGGGCAAGAGCGAGGTGTCGCGGCTTCTCGCCTCGTACGGGGCGGTGATCGTCGACGCCGACCGCATCGCGCGGGAGGTGGTCGAGCCGGGAACCCCCGGACTCGCCGCCGTCGTCGCCGAGTTCGGCCCCGGCATCGTCACGGCCGACGGCGCCCTCGACCGGCCCAAGCTCGGCGCGATCGTCTTCGCCGACACCGGCCGCCGCACGGCGCTCAACGCCATCGTGCACCCCCTCGTCCGGGCCCGCTCCGCCGAGATCGAAGCGGCGGCGGCCCCGGACGCCGTCGTCGTCCACGACGTCCCCCTGCTCGCCGAGAACGGCCTCGCCCCCCTCTACGACCTGGTCATCGTCATCGACGCGACCGAGGAGACCCGCCTCGACCGCCTCGTCCGGCTGCGCGGCATGACCCCTGACGAGGCCCGGGCCCGGATGGCCGCCCAGGCGACCCGCGAGGAGCGGCTGGCGGTCGCCGATCTCGTCATCGACAACGACGGCCCGCTCCAAGCGCTGGAAGCACAGGTCGCGAAGGCCTGGACGGACTTGCTCGCGCGGTCGGCGCACCACGCCGGATAGGTGCTGCCGCGAGGGCTTCCCTATCGCCGCCTCGGCTTCCGGGCGGGCTCATGGGGTGGCTCATAGGGCGGGACGTCCCGGCCCGGCTGGTAGTGCGGCCCTTGGCGTATATGCCGTATCACCATGATCAAATCGGTGGCGGTCACCGCGATCAGCACCGCGCAGGCGATCGCCCACCCTGGCTGCCCCGCCGCCGCGAAGAGCACGGTCCCCGCGACGGCCCAGAGCAGTCCCCACAGGGCCAGTCCGCAACGCAGCCGCAGCGGACTCCGCGCGGTCACCGGTTCGCTGCCCGTACGCATGGCACTCATCTCCCACCCCCCAGGATCCACCCGGCGCGGGTTCGCCGTCGGTGCCCAGAGGGGTCTGTCCGGCGGATCTTTGCCTGGCTGCCGCCCGGCTGCCGCCCGCGGCGGTGGGCGCCCTGCGGGCGCGTCCTCAAACGCCGGACGGGCTGATTTTGGCTGAGCCCAGCCGACCAGCCCGTCCGGCGCTCGAGGACACCGCCGTGCAGCGGTGGTGCTGATGCGCCCCCGTGATCCGCCGGACAGCCCCCGGCGGTGGACCGGTGATGTCAGTGCCTCTCCGTAGACTCGGTCCTGGTCGTGGGCGAGTGCCGTGGAAGTCCGGCGATCACACGATCAGGGCGGCGGCGGTGAGTCGCATGAGACGGGTGAGGTGAGGGGCGGGTGGCACAGGGACTGCCCTCGCGGGCATGGGCCGACCGCGGCTTCGCCGGACCCGGGGGCCCGCTGACCGAGCCGCTGGCCCGCTGCGCCGCGGTGCTGCTGCCCGCCGACCCGCCGAGGGCTGCCACGGTCGCTTTCTGGCGCCCGGACGGCGGCCCCCTGCCGGAGACGACGAGCACGCCCGGGGCGGACCCGACGGGGACGGCGCCCGCCGAGCTCACGGTCGTGCGCCCCCATGGGCGCGGCGTCCGGCGGCACACCGTGCCCGCGGTCGTGCTGCCGCTGGAGCAGGCCGTGCCGCTCCTCGCCCGGGCCCGGCACGACCCGTACGCGCACCCGGCGGCCGCGTGCTGGGGCGCCGCCGTGCTGCACGCGATGGGCCTCGTCGCCCGGGGCCGCTTCCGGCCGGGACTCACCCCGGCCGGGCACGACGCCTGGCGGGCCGGCCCGCTGGACGCCGACGACCTCACGCACCTCCGGGCGATCGCCGCCGCCATGCCGCCCGAGGCCCACGCGGTGCCGGTGCCGGGCTCGAGCCCGCTGCGGCTGCCCGCCCCCGAGGGGCTCGTGCGGGAGCTGCTCGACGCCGTCACCGACCGGCTGCCGCGCACGCCCGCCGCCGCCCACGCGGCCGGAGACCTCTACGCGGCCCCTGGCCGCCCGTCCCGCCCGCCCGGCTCACCGGCCCTGAGCTCCTGGTGCGCCGAAGCCGCGGCCGGCGCCGACAGCGGGGTGCGGATCTCCTTGCGCCTGGATCTGGGAGCGCACGACCTCTACGACGAGGAGGGCGGTCACGCGACGGTCGTCGTGCAGGTCCACAGCCTGGTCGACCCGACCCTGCTCACCGACGCGGCCGAGCTGTGGGCGGGCCGGGCGGGTGAGCACTTCGGGGCGCGCAGCCGCATCGACACGGTCCTCGCCCTGCGGCACGCGGCCCGCCTCTGGCCCCCGCTCGCCCGCTTGCTCGACCGGCCCGTGCCCGATGTCCTGCCCCTCACCGAGGACGAGCTGTACGAGCTGCTGGGGCCCGTCGCGCGGCGCCTGTCCGCCGCGGGCATCGCCGTGCACTGGCCCCGGGAGCTCGCCCGCGGGCTGACCGCCACGGCGGTCGTCCGGATGGCACCGGGCACCGCGTCCGACGAGCCCGCTTTCTTCGACACCGCACGGGCGCTGGAGTTCAGCTGGCAGCTCGCGCTGGGCGGGGAACCGCTCACCGAGCGGGAGATGGACGCCCTTGCGGAAGCGCACCGGCCCGTAGTGCGCCTGCGCGACCAATGGGTGCTGGTGGACCCCGCGCTCGTCCGCAAGGCGCGGGCACGCCGCCTCGGCCGGCCGGGCGCCGCCGAGGCCCTGTCGGTGGCCCTCACCGGCACCGCCGACATCGACGGCGAGCGCACCGAGGTCGTACCGACGGGAGCGCTCGCCGCTCTCCGCGACCGGATCACCGGCCAGGCGCGGCCGGTGGACCCGCCGCCGGGGCTGCACGCGACGCTGCGCGACTACCAGCTGCGCGGACTGGCCTGGCTGGACCTCATGACCTCGCTCGGCCTGGGCGGCTGCCTCGCCGACGACATGGGCCTCGGCAAGACCGTCACGCTCATCGCCCTGCACCTGCACCGGGCGTCGCGGTCGGCGGGCACCATGCCCCCGACCCTGGTGGTCTGCCCGGCCTCCCTCCTCGGCAACTGGCAGCGCGAGATCGAGCACTTCGCGCCCGGCGTCCCCGTCCACCGCTTCCACGGCACCGGCCGGGCCCTGGACGCGATGACGAGCGGCTTCGTCCTCACCACCTACGGCACGATGCGCGCCAGCGCCGCCCTGCTCGCCGAGCACCCGTGGGGCCTGGTCGTGGCGGACGAGGCACAGCACGTCAAGAACCCGTACTCCCGGGCCGCCGTCGCCCTGCGGACCATCCCCGCGCCCGCCCGCGTCGCCCTCACCGGCACCCCCGTGGAGAACAACCTCTCCGAGCTGTGGGCGCTCCTGGACTGGACCACCCCCGGCCTGCTCGGCTCGTTGAAGAACTTCCGCGCCCGCCACGCCCGGGCCATCGAGAGCGAGGACCAGGGCGAGCGGGAGGAGGCGGCGGAGCGCCTCGGCCGGCTCGTGCGGCCCTTCCTGCTGCGCCGCAGGAAGTCCGATCCCGGCATCGTCCCGGAGCTGCCGCCGAAGACGGAGACCGACCACCCGGTCCCGCTGTCGCGCGAACAGGCCGCGCTCTACGAGGCGGTCGTCCGGGAGACCCTCACGCACATCGAGGAGGCCGCGGGGATGGCGCGCCGCGGCCTGGTGATGAAGCTGCTCACGGACCTCAAGCAGATCTGCAACCACCCGGCCCAGTACCTGAAGGAGGACGCCGCCCGGCTGACGGGGCGTTCGGGCAAGCTGGAGCTCCTCGACGAACTGCTGGACACGATCCTCTCCGAGGACGGTTCCGTCCTGGTCTTCACTCAGTACGTCTCGATGGCCCGGCTGCTCTCCGCCCACCTCACGGTGCGCGGCGTGCCGTCCCGGCTGTTGCACGGCGGCACGCCGGTCGCACGGCGCCAGGAGCTGGTGGACGAGTTCCAGTCCGGCGGGGTGCCGGTGTTCCTGCTGTCGCTGAAGGCGGCCGGCACGGGCCTGAACCTCACGCGGGCGGGTCACGTCGTGCACTACGACCGCTGGTGGAACCCGGCGGTCGAGGAGCAGGCCACCGACCGTGCCTACCGCATCGGTCAGACGCAGCCGGTCCAGGTGCACCGCCTCATCGCCGAGGGCACGGTCGAGGACCGCATCGCCGACATGCTGGAGAGCAAACGCGCGTTGGCCGACGCGGTGCTGAGCGGCGGCGAGTCAGCGCTGACCGAGCTCAGCGACGCCGAGCTCGCCGACCTGGTGGCCCTGCGGAGACCGGCATGACCAGCGCCACGTCCTGGTGGGGCCGTGCGTGGATCGAGGCCCTGGAGACCATGTCCCTCGACGAGGGCCGTCTCTCCCGCGGCCGTTCGTATGCCCGAGGTGGCCATGTCCGTGACATCACGGTCGCTCCCGGCCGTGTCACGGCCCGGGTCGAGGGCAGCCGCTCGCGCCCGTACCGCACGGGCATCGGGCTCCGGACGCTCTCCGACGACGACTGGGACCGCTTCCTGGACGCCGTCGCGGTCCACCCGGACCACCTCGCGGCACTCCTCGACAAGGGCATGCCGCACGCGCTGGCCGACGCGGCCGCCACCGCGGGTGTCCGCCTGCTGCCCGGCCCCGGTGACCTGTCGCCGCACTGCACCTGCCCCGACCGCGGCCATCCGTGCAAGCACGCGGCAGCCCTCTGCTACGAGACGGCCCGGCTGCTGGACGGCGACTCCTTCCTGCTGCTGCTGATGCGCGGCCGTGACGAGCGGGAGCTCCTCGACGACCTCGCCCGCCGCAACGCCGTCCACGCGGCCCGGGAAGCACCCGCCCCGCCCACCGGGGTCAGCGCCCGCGCGGCCCTGACGGCCGCCCACCGCCCGCCGCTTCCGGCGCCGCTGCCCGTGCCCGCCCACTCCGGCCGGCCCCCGGCGCTCCCCGACGCGGAGGGACTGCCGCTGGACCCGGGCCTCCTCGAATTCCTCGCCGCGGACGCGGTGTCCCGGGCCCACGCCTTCCTCACCACGGGTGGCTCGCCCTTCCCGGACCTCACCCCCTGGCAGGACGCGGTGCGTCTGGCCGCCGCGCACCCCACCTCCGGCCTGACCTCCTCCACCCGTGCCCTCTACCGCGCCCTCGCGACGGGCACCGGCCGCACGCCCATCGACGTGGCCCGCGCGGTGGCCGCCTGGCGCCAGGGCGGCCCGGAGGGCCTGGCCGTCCTCGAAACCCCCTGGGACCCGCCGGCCGGCCCCTTCGACCGCGCCCGCTCCACCCTCACCGCCGCCGGCCTCCCCCCGCTCCGCCCCCGCCACAACCACCTCACGGACGAAGCCCGCGGCATCCAGCTCCGCTACGGCTACGACGGCCGCTGGTACCCCTACGAGGCCGACCCCCCGTCGGCCACCCCCGTCTGGTGGCCGACGGGGGTGGCCACCGAGGACCCGGTGAGCGCCCTGGTGGAGCTCCTCGGGGCGTCGGCGGCGTAGCGGGGTGCCGAACTGGCGTACGTGGCGGGCAAACGCCTCAGAAGAGCGGTTCGGGCAGTACTCCTTCGAGGGCCAGCAGGTCGCGCTTGGTCTCCAGGCCCGGGCCGAAGCCGCCCAGGCCGCCGTTGCTCTCGATGACGCGGTGGCAGGGCACCACGACGGGCAGTGGGTCGCTGCCCATGGCCATGCCCACCGCGCGCGCCGCGCCCCGCTCGCCCACCCGGTCGGCGAGGTCCTGGTAGCTGGCCAGGGTGCCGTAGGGGACGTGGGCGGCCAGCTCGCGCAGCACCCGGCGGTTGAATCCCGAGGTCAGCGACCAGTCCAGCGGGACGGAGAAGGTCCGCAGCCGGCCGTCGAAGTACGCCGTCAGCTCGGCCGACGCCGTGGCGAGCACCTCGTGCGCCTCACCGGGCGGCGGGGGCGGCGGAAGGGGGCCGGAGCCGAGGCGTCGGGTCAGCCGGGCGATCGTGTCGCCCGCCGTCGCCGCGTCGGCGTGGAAGGCGACGTACAGCAGGCCCTTCTCCGTGGCCGCGAGCCCCAGGGGGCCGACGCGGGTGCCGACCGTGGTCCAGGCCCACGCCGCCCGCCCGGCGCCCGTCACATCGGTCACGTCCGTCACTTCGGTGTCCGTCACAGCATCCAGCGTAGAACGGACGCTCCCCCCGCCGGCCCGGTATGCCTCCCGCCTGCCCCGGGCGCTCCTAGAGCGGGCCCCCGCCACCCATGGCCGAGATGACGCCGGATTCCTCGTCGAGCGCCTCCTCCACCACGTGCGGCGCGTTGCTGATGATGCCGTCCACCCCCAGACGCGCGAGGGCCACCGCCCGCTTGCCGTCGTCGACGGTCCACGCCGACACCGTCAGCCGCTTGCCCTGCGGGCCCTTCAGCGCGTGGACCGCCCTGACCCAGTCGGCGGTGACGCTCTTGTGGTTCGGGTTGATCTGGTCGACGAACTTCGCGTACGAGCGGAGGTCCGCGGCCTTCGGGGCACCCAGGAAGCCCGTCCGCACGTCCGGGCGGAGCCGGTGGAAGGTCTTCAGGGAGTTCGCGTCGAAGCTCTGGACGACCAGCCTGCGCGCCACGTGCCGCCGGTCGAGCCAGCCCGCCCGGCGCAGCTCCGTGACCAGCTGCTCCTCGATGCCCGGGTAGAGGCCGGGCTCCTTGACCTCCAGCAGCAGCCTCTGCCGGTTGTGGTCCACCCGCCGGAGGTAGTCCCGCAGTGTGGGCACCCGCTCGCCCTTGAAGCGCCGGTCGAACCAGCTGCCCGCGTCCAGCTTCTGGATCTCGGCGAGCGTGAAGTCCGCGACCTTCCAGGGCGCGCGGCGCGGATAGCGCTGTTCGACGTCGGTCGTCCGGGCCAGGGAGGTGTCGTGCATGACGATCAAGACGCCGTCCTTGGTGCGCTGGACGTCGTTCTCCACCCATTCGATACCCAGCCCGGCGGCTCTGTCGATCGACGCGAGGGTGTTCTCCGGGGCTTCGACCGGTACGCCCCGGTGGGCGATCGCGAAGGTGTGCAGCGGGGTGACGGCCGCCGCGGCGGCGGGCTGCGCCGCGGCCGGGCCGGCGAGGAGCAGGGCGGGCAGGGACAACCCGAGAATCGCGCTGGTCACGGTGGAGACGGGGCGGATGCGCATAAGGGGGGCTCCTCGCGGCGTCTGGGATCGCGGACGCGGTGGCGTCCAGGCCCTGTGTCTACGGAAAAGATGTACAGAAGACAAGTACGCGATCGCGCCGCCCCGGACACCCGGAGCCGGAGACCTTTGCCGGCTCTTCGCCGCCCGTTCGCCTGGAAAACAGGGGCCGAACGCACGGAGCCCGGCCGTTGTCAGTGGTGGGCCGTACGGTGGTCTCATGCGGCCCGTATCAAAGATCGAACGCACGGTGGCGCCCTTCGAGGTCGTCAGTCCCTTCCAGCCCAGCGGTGACCAGCCCACGGCCATCGCCGATCTGGAGCGGCGCATTCGCGCCGGTGAGAAGGATGTCGTCCTGCTCGGGGCGACCGGCACCGGCAAGTCGGCCACCACGGCGTGGATGATCGAGAAGCTCCAGCGGCCGACGCTCGTCATGGCGCCGAACAAGACCCTCGCGGCCCAGCTCGCCAACGAATTCCGCGAGCTCCTGCCCAATAACGCGGTCGAGTACTTCGTCTCGTACTACGACTACTACCAGCCCGAGGCGTACGTCCCCCAGTCGGACACCTACATCGAGAAGGACTCCTCGATCAACGAGGAGGTCGAGCGACTGCGCCACTCCGCGACGAATTCCCTGCTCACCCGGCGTGACGTGGTCGTGGTGGCCTCGGTCTCCTGCATCTACGGCCTCGGTACGCCCCAGGAGTACGTGGACCGCATGGTGCCGCTCAAGGTCGGCGAGGAGATCGACCGGGACCAGCTGCTGCGCCGCTTCGTGGAGATCCAGTACACACGCAACGACGTGGCCTTCACGCGCGGCACGTTCCGGGTGCGCGGCGACACCATCGAGATCTTCCCGGTCTACGAGGAACTGGCCGTCCGGATCGAGATGTTCGGTGACGAGATCGAGGCGCTCTCCACGCTTCACCCCCTCACCGGCGAGGTCATCTCCGACGACCGGGAGCTGTACGTCTTCCCCGCCAGCCACTACATCGCCGGCCCCGAGCGGATGGAGAAGGCCGTCGCGGGGATCGAGGCCGAGCTGGCGGAGACCCTCGCCCGGATGGAGAAGCAGGGCAAGCTCCTCGAGGCCCAGCGGCTGCGCATGCGCACCACGTACGACATCGAGATGATGCGCCAGGTCGGCTCCTGCTCCGGCATCGAGAACTACTCGCTGCACATGGACGACCGTGAGCCCGGCTCCCCGCCGAACACTCTGATCGACTACTTCCCCGAAGACTTCCTGCTGGTCATCGACGAGTCGCATGTCACCGTCCCGCAGATCGGCGCGATGTACGAGGGGGACGCGTCCCGCAAGCGCACCCTCGTCGAGCACGGCTTCCGGCTGCCGTCGGCCATGGACAACAGGCCGCTGAAGTGGGAGGAGTTCGTCGAGCGGATCGGACAGACCGTCTACCTCTCAGCGACCCCGGGGAAGTACGAGCTGTCCCGAGGCGACGGCTTCGTCGAGCAGATCATCCGGCCCACCGGCCTCGTCGACCCCGAGGTCGTCGTCAAGCCCACCGAGGGGCAGATCGACGACCTGGTGCACGAGATCCGCACGCGTACGGAGAAGGACGAGCGGGTCCTGGTCACCACGCTGACCAAGAAGATGGCCGAGGACCTCACGGACTACTTCCTCGAGCTGGGCATCGCCGTGCGCTATCTGCACAGCGACGTCGACACGCTGCGCCGCATCGAGCTGCTGCGCGAGCTGCGCGCCGGTGAGTACGACGTCCTGGTCGGCATCAACCTGCTGCGCGAGGGCCTCGACCTGCCCGAGGTGTCCCTGGTCGCCATCCTGGACGCCGACAAGGAGGGCTTCCTGCGCTCGGGGACGTCCCTGATCCAGACCATCGGCCGCGCGGCGCGCAACGTCTCGGGTCAGGTCCATATGTACGCCGACAAGGTCACTCCCGCGATGGAGAAGGCCATCGAGGAGACCAACCGCCGCCGCGAGAAGCAGATCGCGTACAACAAGGAGCGGGGCATCGACCCGCAGCCGTTGCGCAAGAAGATCGGTGACATCGTCGCCACGATCGCCCGCGAGGAGATCGACACCCAGGAGCTGCTGGGCTCCGGCTACCGCCAGGCCGAAGGAGGCAAGGCCCCCGTTCCCGCGGCCGCCTCCGGCAAGGCGGGCGCCAAGGCGGCCAAGGGCAGGGGCAAGGCCAAGGCGGTCGTCGCGACGGACCGGCCCGCGGCGGAACTGGCCCAGCTCATCGAGGACATGACGGACCGCATGCGGGCGGCCGCGGCGGAGCTGCAGTTCGAGGTCGCCGCGCGGCTGCGCGACGAGGTGGGCGAGTTGAAGAAGGAGCTGCGGCAGATGCGCGAGGCCGGCCTGGCCTGACGGGAGGGGCGCCGGCCGGGCGTGTCGGCGGAAGATGTTGCAAGACCGCCACAAACCCTCCTCGGGTGTGCTCGCGGCCGGTGACAGTGCATAGGGTCGTGGGAGGAGACCGCGCCGAGCGCGCGGTCACGGGGCACACGAGAGAAAAACGAGAAGGGACTGCGCGTGACGGTCAACTTGTCCAAGGGTCAGGGCATCAGCCTGCAGAAGGCCGACGGGGGCACCCTGACCGCGGTACGGATGGGGCTGGGCTGGCAGGCCGCTCCCCGCCGCGGACTGTTCGGGTCGCGCACGAGGGAGATCGACCTCGACGCGTCGGCGCTGCTCTTCGCCGACAAGCAGCCCGTTGACGTGGTCTTCTTCCAGAAGCTGGTCAGCGACGACGGCTCGGTGCGCCACACCGGCGACAACCGCGTCGGCGGTGCGGGCCAGGGCGGCGACGACGAGGCGATCCTCGTCGACCTGCAGCGCGTTCCCGTGCACATCAACGAGATCGCCTTCACGGTGAACTCCTTCACCGGCCAGACCTTCGGCGAGGTGCAGAACGCGTTCTGCCGCCTGGTCGACGAGACCACCGGCCAGGAGCTGGCCCGCTACACCCTCGACGGCGGCGGGCAGTACACCGCGCAGATCATGGCGAAGGTGCACCGCGCGGGCAACGGCTGGGCGATGACGGCCATCGGCACCCCGGCCAACGGCCGGACCTTCCAGGACCTCATCCCGGCGGTCCAGGCCAGCCTGTAGGGCTCGGCGGCAGGACAGCCAGCGGTAGGACCGGGCCCGGCGGAGACAGCTCCGCCGGGCCCGTCGGCACAAACGAGCGCGGCGCGACGAGCGCGACACAACAAGGGGGAACGGCGATGACGGCCGAGCTGATGCGGGGGCAGAACCACCCGCTGTCCGAGAGCCGCCTGGAGATCAGGGTCTCGGCGGGCACGCCGGTGGTGGCCGGAGCCACCCTCGGTGACGCGAACGGCAAGGTCGCCGACGCCGCGTGGGTCGCGCACCCCGCCTCACCACAGCTCCCCGGCCTCGAGGTGTCCCGCCAGGCGGCGGCCGACCACCGGCTGGCCGTCGATCTCGACGCCGTCCCGGACGCCGTCCACCACGTCAACGTGCTGCTCGCCCTGCCCGTCGGAGGGGGCGGTCCGGCCCGCTTCGGCGACATGGCGGCGCCCTTCCTCGCCGTGACCTCGCTGGAGGGCGCCGAGGTCGTCAGCTACACCATCACCGACCTGGACACGGAGTCGGCCGTCGTCGCGCTGGAGCTCTACCGCCGGCAGGGCGCCTGGAAGGTGCGGGCCGTCGGCCAGGGCTACGCGGGGGGTCTGGCCGCGATGCTCGCCGACCAGGGGCTGCCCCGGGCGGCCGAGACGGCCAAGGCCATCGACGAGGCCGTCGCCGGGGGCATGGCCCGCGCCGTCGCCCCACCGCCGCCCCGCCTGCCCCAGCAGGAGGGCGCCGCGCGCCGCGCGGCACAGTCCGGCGGGAGTGCCATGGACGCCGGCCGGGCGGCCGTACGGCCCGGCCACGACCCGGAGACGTCCGCCCCCGGCGACGGCGGTGCGGGCGGCCCGGCGGCGCAGCAGCCCCCGGCCACGGGCGGCCCCGTCAGCTATCAGCACCCCCGCCGCCGGACGTCGGCGCCGCCGGAGCCCGCGCCCGCCGCCCCGCCGGCCGAGCCCGGGCAGCCCGCCCGGCCCGTGGCGGGTGACGCCAGCGGCTGGACGATGAACGAGCGGCTCTACAACCAGGTCTGGGGCATGTTCGAGGACCTGGCCCGCACCACCGCCGCGTACCGCAGCGCGGTCGACTTCGCCGAGTCCCGTCTGGAGCAGGAGCTGGACCGGGTGCTCTCCGACCCGCGCACCCGGGTCGGGCCCGCCGCCGACGCCGCCCGGCAGGAGGCGCGCGCCAAGCAGGACGCGCTCGTCGAGCAGGCCCGCGCCGCCCTCGACCGGGACCTCGCCCAGCTCGCCGCCGAGTCCGAGGTCGTCGAGCACGCCCTGCCGCCCGCCTTCGCCTGCTGGGACAGCCCGGTCTGGCAGGGCTACCAGGTGCCGCTGGAGACCCCGATGGCGCTGCGCCTGGGCGATCTGCGCCTGCCGGAGCGGACGAATCTGCGCATCCCCATGCTGGTGCGGCTGCCGCTGGAGCGCGGGCTGTGGATCGACAGCGGCCGGTCGGACGGTACGGACGCCGGCCCGGTGGACTCCGTCGAGATGCGCCGGCTGGCCATGGACACCGCCGTCGCGCACGCCGCGCGACTGCTGGCCGTCTACCCGGTGGGTGACCTCACGGTGCACGTCATCGACCCGGCGGGGTCGGCCGGTGCCGCCCTGGCGCCGCTGCTGCAGTCCGGGGCGCTGAAGGAGCCTCCGGCGGCCGGTGCCCAGGGGGTGACCGCGCTGCTGGCGCGGCTGACGCGGCGCGTCGACCTCGTGCAGATGGCGGTCCGCAGCGGGGCCGTCGACTCCCTGCCACCGGACCTGGACGTCGGCGAGCAACTGCTGATCGTCAACGACTTCCCGCACGGTTTCGACGACCGGGCCGTCACCCAGCTGCGCTACCTCGCGGACGAGGGCCCGGCGGTGGGGGTGCACTTGATGATGGTGGCCGACCGGGAGGACTCCCGGGTGTACGGGCCGGTGCTCGACCCGCTCTGGCGTGCCCTGCTGAGGATCACCCCGGTGCCCTCCGACCACCTCGCCGATCCCTGGGTGGGGCATGCCTGGACCTACGAACCCTCGCTCGTTCCCGCCGGGAGCGAGGTGCTGCAGCAGGTGCTGTGGCAGGTCGGTCAGGCCCGGCGGGCGTACGGGCTCTAGCACACGGCCGCACTCAGTAAACAGCATCTGACCAGGGATTTTGGGGATTTCTTTACTGTTTCTTGGGTCTTCCTGTACTGTTTTTGTACGGAGGAAAGGCCCGTGGACCGAGCGCGGGTGCACGTTCCTCCGGCAGCGACGACGCTGGTAGTTGCCGTACAGAGTGCCGGAGGAACAGTGGACGTTTCCCTGACCCTGTGGGTGCTGACCATTCTTGGTCTGTGCGCCCTCATCGCCGCCGACTTCTTCATAGGGGGCCGCAAGCCCCATGAGGTCTCCATCAAGGAGGCCGGGATCTGGACCGTGGTCTGGATCGTCCTCGCGGGACTCTTCGGGCTGGGGCTGCTGTTCTTCGGCGGCGGCCAGCCGGCCGGTGAGTTCTTCGCGGGCTTTATCACCGAGAAGTCCCTGAGCGTCGACAACCTCTTCGTCTTCGTCCTGATCATGGCGAAGTTCGCGGTGCCGCCGATCTACCAGCAGCGCGTGCTCATGGTCGGGGTGCTGATCGCCCTCGTCCTGCGGGCCGGTTTCATCGGGGCGGGCGCGGCGATCATCGCCAACTTCTCCTGGGTCTTCTACATCTTCGGCGCCTTCCTCATCTGGACCGCCTGGAAGCTCATCCAGGAGGCGCGCGCCGACGCGGAGGAAGAGGAGTTCGAGGAGAACCGCTTCCTGAAGATGGTCGAGAAGCGCTTCCCGTCCACCGACAAGTACCACGGCACCAAGCTGTTCGTCGTCGAGAACGGCAAGCGCCTAATGACCCCGATGCTGATCGTCATGCTGGCGATCGGCACCACCGATGTGCTGTTCGCCCTGGACTCGATCCCGGCCATCTTCGGCCTCACCCAGGACCCGTACATCGTCTTCACCGCCAACGCCTTCGCCCTCATGGGCCTGCGCCAGCTGTACTTCCTGATCGGCGGCCTGCTGCGGAAACTGGTGCACCTCTCCTACGGGCTGTCGATCATCCTCGGCTTCATCGGCGTCAAGCTCGTGCTGCACGCCCTGCACGAGAACGGCGTCGGCGTCCCAGAGATCAGCATCCCGGTCTCGCTCGGCGTCATCTGCGCGGTGCTGATCGTCACGACCGTCACCAGCCTCTACGCCTCCAAGAAGCGGGAGGCGGCGGAGCCGTCCGAGGACAGGGACAGCAGCCTGGTCTAGGGCCGGTTCCTCGGCCGGGGCTTCCGTGCCGCCTGCGGCGGCGAGCGCCCTGCGGGCGCGTCCTCGAACTCCCCCGGCTACCACTGGGAGGTGCCCCCGGACGGGCTGGTTTGGCTGAGCTCAGCCAAACCAGCCCGTCCGGCGCTTGACCGGTCGCCAAGCCCTACGCGGGAGCGTATTCCGCAGCCGGGCCCGGGCCCGGGCCCGGGGTCGCCGGAGCCGGGCGGGTGTCGGGCAGCAGCGCGAAGCAGCCGAGGCTCAGCAGGGCGATCGCGGTCAGATAACCGGCGACGGCCCAGGGCGGTCCGTCGCCCTGGGAGGCCGCGGTCGCCACGATCGGCGTGAGGGCGCCGCCCAGGACGCCCGCCAGGTTGTAGCCGACGGCCGCGCCCGTGCAGCGCACCCGGGGCTCGTAGAGCTCGGGGAGATAGGCCCCGGTGACGGCGAACGTGGCGGTGAAGGCCAGCATCGCGACGACGAAGCCCACCAGCATCAGCACCGGTCGGCCGGTCTGCAGCAGTGCCACCAGGGGGACCATCCACAGCGCCATGGCGGTGCAGCCGATCAGGCACAGCGGGCGGCGCCCGTAGCGGTCGCCGAGCAGGGCGGCCAGCGGGGTGGCCACGCCCTGGGCGGCGACCGCGACCATGATGCAGGCGAGCATGACCGTGCGGTCGACGTGGAGCGTCTCGGTGGCATAGGAGAGCGACCAGGTCGTGACCGTGTAGAAGACGGCGTAACCCGCCGCGAGGCCGCCGGCGGTCAGCAGGACGAGCCGCCAGTGGCCGCGCGCGAGCTCGGCCAGCGGCAGCGAGGCACGGGTCTCCTTGGCGGCCAGCTCCTGGAAGGCCGGCGTCTCGCTGAGCTGGGTGCGCAGCAGCAGTCCGGCCGCCGCCAGGAGGCCCGCGGCCCAGAACGGCACCCGCCAGCCCCAGGACAGGAACTGCGCGTCGGTGAGCGTGGCCGACAGGGAGAGCGTCAGACCGTTGGCCAGGACGAAGCCCACGGAGGGGCCGATCTGCGGGAAGCTCGACCACAGGACCCTGCGGTCGGCAGGCGCGTGTTCCGCGGTCAGCAGCACCGCGCCGCCCCACTCGCCCCCGAGCCCGATGCCCTGGACGAAGCGCAGGACGAGCAGCAGCACCGGGGCGGCGATGCCGATGCTGTCGTAGGTGGGCACCAGGCCGACCGCGACCGTCGCCAAGCCCGTCAGCAGCAGGGAGGCGATGAGGACGGGGCGCCGCCCGTGGCGGTCACCGATATGGCCGAAAAGAATGGAGCCGAGCGGGCGGGCGAGGAACCCGACGCCGAAGGTGCCGAAGGCGGCGAGCGTGCCGATCAGCGGTGAGACGGTGGGGAAGAAGAGCGGGCCGAGGACGAGCGCCGCGGCCGTGCCGTAGACGAAGAAGTCGTAGAACTCGATGGCGGTACCGGCCAGCGAGGCGGTCGCCAGCCGGAACATGGACGGTGAACTCTGGGAACGGTCTCGTTGCATGTAGTGCCCAACTTCCATGGAGATGGCAGGCAACGGGGCGTGGGGGAGCGTGGCGCGGGGCGCGGCGGATATCGGCCGGTCCGTCGGAATGACGGTGGTCTCCGCCCCTCCGCCCCCCGTTCGCGGCCCGGCGCCGCCTTCCCCTGGCGGTACCTCCGCGCTGCCGCCCCCTCGGGCAGCGCAGAGTGGTAAGGACCGGCGGCCATGGCCGCCGGTCCTTACCGTTCAACGTTTTCACTCTGTGCGTTCGCCCGGCCGTCAGGCCGGGGCGGCGTCACCAGCCGCGCTCGCGCCATTCCGCGAGGTGCGGGCGCTCGGCGCCCAGCGTGGTGTCGTTACCGTGGCCCGGGTAGACCCAGGTCTCGTCGGACAGAGCGCCGAAGATCTTGGTCTCGACGTCGTCGAGGAGGCTGGCGAACGCCTTGGGGTCGTCGTGCGTATTGCCCACCCCGCCGGGGAAGAGGCAGTCTCCGGTGAAGACGTGCGCGTGGCCGTGCGGGTCGTCGTAGACGAGCGCGATGCTGCCCGGCGTGTGGCCGACGAGGTGGCGGGCCGTCAGCTCCACGTGGCCGACCCGGATGGTGTCCCCGTCCTCGACGAGCACGTCCGTCGGCACCGGAATGCCCTCGGCGTCGTAACGGCCGGCGTGGGTACGGGCGCCGGTGGCGGCCACCACCTCGGCCAGCGCGCCCCAGTGGTCAGGGTGCTGGTGGGTCGTCACCACGGAGGCGATGCCGCTGTCGCCGATCAGGGCGAGCAGGGTGTGCGGCTCGGCGGCGGCGTCGATCAGCAGCTGCTCGTCCGTCGCCCGGCATCGCAGCAGATAGGCGTTGTTGTTCATGGGGCCGACCGCGACCTTGGAGATCATCAGATCGGCCAACTCGTGTACATCCGCAGGTCCGCCGACCTCTACCGCTCCGCTGTACGTCATGGGATCACCCTATAGCGGAGGCAGCGCGGGCAGCGGGGCGCCACCGGTTTCGAGAACCGAGCCGTCGCACCGTCCGGCGAGCCAGCCCATCAGTGCCGCCGCGGGGCCGGAGACGGAGACGGGCTCACCCTCGATCCGGCCGGTGGACCACTGCGTTCCGCCGTGCTTTCCGTCGGTCGCGCTCAGCCTCAACGCGGGGACGCCGGGGTTGCCGGTGAAGCGCTCCGTGAGGAACTCGATCTCCCGGGCGGTGAACTCCTCGGGCAGGTCCGTCAGTTCGTAACCGATGCCGAGGTCGACGTGGTGCAGCTCGACCTCGACGAGGCGGCGGAAGGGGACGCGCGCGGCGGAGTCGGTGACGCCGTTGCGCATCTCGATCGTGCGGCTCCAGTCCGCGGGCACGTCGGCCGTCCGCAGGAAGCGGGCGGAGCTGTCGCGCAGGTCGGCGAGCTGCACGTCGAACGGACGGGGCGCGTCCCGCTCGATGTCGGCGTCGCGGGCCTCGCCGCTCACGTACATGGGGCGGCCCTCCAGGACGTTCACGAGGGCGTCCGCGTTACGGGCGAGATGGGCGAGGAGGTGGCCACGGGTCCAGCCGGGAAGCCGTGACGGCTCGGCGACGGCCGCGTTGTCCAGGTCGCCGATCGCGGAGAGCAGGCGGTCGGTGGCCTCACGTACAGCGGCGAGGTCGTGCACATGATCAATCATGCCGCCGACGATAGCCGGGCCACACCTTCGGGTGAAGGTGTCCGATCCCGCCCCTAAATCGAATGTACGTGCTATATGGTCGAGGCGTCGCTGACGACACCGCGGGGCCGCGCCGATCCGGCGGCCGGTCCTCGCCCGACCCTCGCTTGTCAGTGGCCCCCCGTACTCTGGATCGAGGGGCGGTGACTCCCCCCGCAGCTCCTCGGAAGCTCCCCGGAGCCGACTCTCAAGAAAGGTGCCGACCGGCGTGGCAGACCGTCTTATCGTCCGTGGCGCTCGCGAGCACAACCTCAAGAACGTCTCGCTCGACCTTCCGCGTGACTCCCTCATCGTCTTCACCGGACTTTCGGGGTCGGGCAAGTCGTCCCTCGCGTTCGACACGATCTTCGCCGAGGGGCAGCGTCGCTACGTCGAGTCGCTCTCCTCCTACGCACGCCAGTTCCTGGGCCAGATGGACAAGCCCGATGTGGACTTCATCGAGGGCCTGTCCCCGGCTGTCTCCATCGACCAGAAGTCGACCTCACGCAATCCGCGCTCGACGGTCGGCACCATCACCGAGGTCTACGACTACCTCCGCCTGCTCTTCGCCCGCATCGGCAAGCCGCACTGCCCCGAGTGCGCGCGGCCCATTTCCCGGCAGTCGCCGCAGGCGATCGTCGACCGGGTGCTCGAGCTGCCCGAGGGCAGCCGCTTCCAGGTGCTCTCGCCGCTGGTGCGCGAGCGCAAGGGCGAGTTCGTCGATCTCTTCTCCGACCTCCAGACCAAGGGCTACAGCCGCGCCCGGGTCGACAGCGAGACGATCCAGCTCTCCGAGCCGCCCAAGCTCAAGAAGCAGGAGAAGCACACCATCGAGGTGGTCGTCGACCGCCTCACCGTCAAGGACAGCGCTAAGCGCCGTCTGACGGACTCGGTCGAGACCGCGCTCGGCCTCTCCGGCGGCATGGTCATCCTCGACTTCGTCGATCTCGCCGAGGACGACCCCGAGCGTGAGCGGATGTACTCCGAGCACCTCTACTGCCCGTACGACGACCTGTCCTTCGAGGAGCTGGAGCCGCGCTCCTTCTCCTTCAACTCGCCCTTCGGCGCCTGCCCGGACTGCACCGGCATCGGCACCCGCATGGAGGTCGACCCGGAGCTGATCGTCCCCGACGAGGACAAGTCGCTCGACGAGGGCGCGATCAACCCCTGGTCCCACGGCCACACCAAGGACTATTTCAGCCGCCTGGTCGGCGCCCTGGCCGACGAGCTCGGCTTCCGCATGGACATCCCCTGGGCGGGGCTCCCGCAGCGGGCCAAGAAGGCGCTGCTGCACGGCCACAAGACGCAGATCGAGGTCCGCTACCGCAACCGCTACGGGCGTGAGCGCGCGTACACCACGTCCTTCGAGGGCGCGGTGCCGTTCGTGAAGCGGCGGCACTCGGAGGCGGAGAGCGACTCCAGCCGCGAGCGCTTCGAGGGCTATATGCGCGAGGTGCCCTGCCCGACCTGTGAGGGCACCCGGCTCAAGCCGATCGTGCTCGCGGTCACCGTGCAGGAGCGGTCCATCGCGGAGGTCGCCGCGATGTCGATCAGCGAGTGCGCCGACTTCCTCCGGGACATGAAGCTCACCGGCCGCGAGAAGAAGATCGCCGAGCGGGTGCTCAAGGAGGTCAACGAGCGGCTGCGCTTCCTGGTCGACGTCGGCCTGGACTACCTCTCGCTGAACCGGGCCGCGGGCACCCTCTCCGGCGGCGAGGCCCAGCGCATCCGGCTCGCCACCCAGATCGGCTCCGGCCTCGTCGGCGTGCTCTACGTCCTGGACGAGCCGTCCATCGGCCTGCACCAGCGCGACAACCACCGCCTCATCGAGACGCTCGTACGCCTGCGCGACATGGGCAACACCCTGATCGTCGTCGAGCACGACGAGGACACCATCAAGGTCGCGGACTGGGTCGTCGACATCGGCCCGGGCGCGGGCGAGCACGGTGGCAAGGTGGTGCACAGCGGCCCGCTGAAGGAGCTGCTGGCCAACAAGGAGTCGATGACCGGGCAGTACCTCGTCGGCAAGAAGTCCATCGCCATGCCGGAGACCCGCCGGCCGGTGGATCCGGGCCGCCGCCTGACGGTCCGCGGCGCCCGCGAGAACAATCTCCAGGACATCGACGTGTCCTTCCCGCTCGGCGTGCTCACGGCCGTCACCGGGGTGTCCGGTTCGGGCAAGTCGACGCTGGTCAACGACATCCTCTACACCCACCTGGCCCGTGAGCTGAACGCCGCGCGGACCGTCCCCGGACGGCACACGCGCGTCGACGGCGACGAGCTGGTGGACAAGGTCGTGCACGTCGACCAGTCGCCCATCGGCCGTACGCCGCGCTCCAACCCGGCCACGTACACCGGCGTCTTCGACCACGTCCGCAAGCTCTTCGCGGAGACGATGGAGGCGAAGGTCCGCGGCTATCTGCCCGGCCGCTTCTCCTTCAACGTCAAGGGCGGCCGCTGCGAGAACTGCTCCGGCGACGGCACCATCAAGATCGAGATGAACTTCCTGCCGGATGTGTACGTGCCGTGCGAGGTCTGCCACGGCGCGCGCTACAACCGGGAGACCCTGGAGGTGCACTACAAGGGCAAGTCCATCGCCGAGGTGCTGGACATGCCCATCGAGGAGGCGCTGGACTTCTTCGAGGCCGTGCCGACCATCGCGCGCCACCTGCGCACGCTCCACGAGGTCGGGCTCGGGTACGTCCGGCTCGGCCAGTCCGCGCCGACGCTCTCCGGTGGCGAGGCCCAGCGGGTGAAGCTCGCGAGCGAGCTGCAGAAGCGATCGACGGGCCGCACGGTCTATGTGCTCGACGAGCCCACCACCGGTCTGCACTTCGAGGACATCAGCAAGCTGATCAAGGTGCTGTCCGGGCTGGTCGACAAGGGCAACAGCGTGATCGTCATCGAGCACAACCTCGATGTGATCAAGACGGCGGACTGGGTCGTCGACATGGGCCCGGAGGGCGGCAGTGGCGGCGGCCTCGTCGTCGCCGAGGGCACCCCCGAGGAGGTCGCCTCCGTCCCGGGCAGCCACACCGGAAAGTTCCTGCGTGAGCTGCTGGGCGACCGCGTGAGCGACGCGTCGGTGACCAAGGCGCGCGGCAACGGCGGCCGGAAGGCCCCGGCGAAGAAGACCGCGTCGGCGGCGGTCCGGAAGACCGGGGTCGCGAAGGCGACGGTCACGACGACGGCGGCAGCCAAGAAGGCCACGGCGAAGAAGGCGACGGCGAAGAAGGCGACGGCCAAGACCGCGACGGCGAAGAAGGCCGCGGTCAAGAAGACGGCCACGCGGGCACCGCGCGCCTGAGCGCGGCCGCGTACGCGCTGTTCCGGCCCCGCCCCGAGCGTCCCCGGACGCCCGGGGCGGGGCCGGCCCGCGTCCGGTCGGCAGCAGCGGCTACGGCGTAACGATGCCCGCGAATCCGGGGGACCGCGGCGCACGGGGGCTGCACCACCGCTGCGCGGCGGTGTCCTCAAACGCCGGACGGGCTGGTTTGGCTGAGCCCAGCCAAAACCAGCCCGTCCGGGGGCACCTCCCAGCGGTAGCCGGGGGAGTTCGAGGACGCGCCCGCAGGGCGCTACCGCCGCAGACGGCGGCGAGGTCGCAGCCAGGCCCCCACCGTGGTGGCCGCTACCCGTCCTGCTCCACCGCGGGGCTACCGCAAAGCTCCGCCGCGTACGGCGGCTGCGCCCCCGCACGGGAGCAGGTGATCGCTGCCGCGCGGGCGGCGAAGGCCAGGATGTCGAGCCAGTCCGCCCCCGTCAGCTCCGGCACGGCGGCGGGCGACAGCGCGCCGTGTTCCGCGAGGCGGTGCAGCAGCGCCGCGTTCACCGTGTCACCGGCGCCGATCGTGTCCACGACCCCGCCCCCGACCGCCGCCGCCGGCACGGAGTACCGCTCCCCGTCGCGGGTGAGGACCGACAGTCCCGCCGCGCCGTCCGTGAGGACCACCGCCGCCGGTCCCGCCGCCAGCCACTCCCGCGCCGAACCGCCCAGCCACCCGGCGTCCTCCACGGACAACTTGAGCAGGGACACCTGCGGCAGCCAGGAGCGGAAGCGGGCCCGGTAGGCGTCGGCGTCGGGGATCAGTCCGGGCCGGATGTTCGGGTCCAGCAGGGTGAACACCCCGCGCCCCGCCTCCCGCCGCAGCAGTGCCTCGTACGCGCTCGCCCCCGGCTCCAGGACCAGCGAGCAGGTTCCCAGGCACAGGGCCGTGACCTCGTCCGGCAGCGGCCCCGGCAGCTCGAACAGGCGGTCCGCCGTGCCGTCGGCGTAGAAGTGGTAGCCCGCCGACCCGTCCGCTCCGACGGCCGCCACCGCGAGCGTCGTGGGCTCGGGGCCACGCCGTACCCATGCGACGTCCACCCCCGCCGCCCGCAGGCCGTCCAGCAGGGCCTCGCCGAAGCCGTCCGTCGACACGCGGGAACAGAAGGCCGTCGGGGTGCCCAACCGTCCGAGCGCGACCGCCGTGTTGTACGGGCCGCCGCCGCGCCGCGGCAGCAGCGCCGGCAGGTCGCCGTCGCCCCCGGCACCGCCGGGCACCAGGTCGATCAGGGCTTCTCCGGCTACGACGATCACGGGAGGGCGTCCTTTCCGATGCGAGGCCGATGCGAGGCCGATACGGGTGCGGGTGCCCAAGCCTGCCACGTCGCAAGCGGACGAAAGGGTGCCGGTATCGTCAAGGCGTCCTCTTCGCAGCTCAGCCGTTGGAGCCCCGCCATGACCAGCCAGCCAGCCTCCCGCCGTACCGTGCTGCGAGGAGCGGCGCTGGCCGGTGCCGCCGGGCTCGGCGCCGCGGCCTGCGGGGGCGGCGAATCGACGCCCAAGGGCCCCCCGACGCCCACCGCCCCGGTGGACCTCGGCGCGTCCTCGGAGGTCCCGGTCGGCGGGTCGCGGCTCTACCGGGAGCAGCGGCTGGTGGTCACCCAGGCCGCCAAGGGCGAGTTCAAGGCGTTCAGCGCGGTGTGCACGCACGCGGGCTGTGTGGCCGACAAGATCGAGGACGGCAAGATCCACTGCCCGTGCCACGGCAGCCTCTTCGACGCCGCCACCGGCAAGGTGATCCAGGGCCCGGCGGGCGCCCCGCTGCCGGCCGTCCCCGTCAAGGCCGCCGACGGCAAGCTGATCGCGGGCCCCGACGCCTGACGGCCCCAGGGGCCCGGTGGGTGGATCACGTGGGTGCACCACCGCCGCGCGGCGGTGTCCTCAAGCGCCGGACGGGGGGGGGGGGGGGGGGGGGGGGGTGCAGGAGCCCGTGCGGAGGCATCCCAGGGGTAACACCCAGGAAGGCACCAAAGACCCAAGGGGAACCCCCCCTCCCCCCA
>NZ_JBVIQR010000007.1:94203-152479 GCF_055576875.1 Streptomyces sp. NPDC033229
CGTGGCGTCTATAGGTGCTATCCCACCTCCCCCCCCCCCCCCCCCCCCCCCCCCCCCCCCCCCCCCACCCTCCTCCCCCCCCCCCCCCCCCCCCCCCCCCCCCCCCCCCCCCGCGCCCGCTCAGGTCCAGTCCCAGGCGATCCCCAGGATCCCCGGGCGCACCCCCTGCTCCACCAGGTGCACCCCACGGTGCCGCCCCGCCAGCGTCAGTTCCTGCTGCCCGGTGCGGGGCGCACTGGCCGAGGCCTGGGTGAAGCGACGGCAGCGGACCGGCAGGGCGGCGGCGTCGAAGCGGACCTGGAGCACGTACTGTCCGCCCGCGAAGCTGAACCCGCGGACGTACTCACCGCTCGTACCGGCGGTGCCGTCGTCGAAGCCGTAACCGAAGACGTAGGTCTCCCCGGCCCGCAGGCGCACATCGAAGAGCAGCTCGGCGGCGAGGACACCCGACGCGGCGTGCCACCGCACCCGCCCGACCCGACAGTTGTCGAACGCCCGCACGGTCACCCGTTCGGGGTCGCAGCCGGTGTCGCCGCGGTGGAGGGCCAGATAGCGGTCCACCCCGTCGCGGTGCGCCCGTACGACGTGGTGGGAGTCGCGGCTGCGCAGCTCACGCCGGTCGCCGATGAGGACCCGCTCCAGATGGCAGACGGTGTGCAGCCCGCCGTCGGCCGGTGACTCCAGCTCCGCGAGCAGCCGCTCCACCGCGCGCGGGCCCTCCACCAGGGAGCGCAGCGACCGCGCGGCCGGCCGCCCGGTCTCTTCGGCGGCCGGGGGGACGAGCAGCCGGGTCAGGGACTCGGCGGGCAGGTCCAGGACCTCCTCCAGTATCCGCACCGCCCGCAGCGACTCCGGCCGTCTCGGCCGCCGGGCGCCCTGCTGCCAGTAACTGAGGCTCGTCAGACCGACCTTCACCCCGCGCTGCGCGAGCCGGTGCTGCACCCGGTGCAGCGCGAGGCCCCGTACCGTCAGCGCCGTCCGCAGGGCAAGATGGAACGGGCCCGAGTGCAACGCCCGCGCGAGTTCCGCCTCGGCCGCCTCGGCCTGTATGCCGCTCCGCCCCATCCGCCGCTCCTTAGTGAATATTCACGAGCGGTGGAGAGATCTCCGGTCGCCGGGACCGCCGTGATCCTCCTGCGTGGGCACGGGCCGTTCACTTCCGGTTCGAGCTGTTCACACCGCTGTCTCACTTCGCATTGAAGCTGGTTGACCGGTCACCGACAACACCTTGATGCTCCCATCAGCGTCCGGACGCGCTCCTCCACCACAACCCCCCGCCACGGGAGGAACGCCATGACCCGTGCCTCGGCACAACCGAAAACGACCCGCACACGCGGCAGACGACTCACCGCGCTCGCCCCTCTCCCTGTAGCCGTCCTCATCGCCTCCGCACTGCTCGCCGTCCCCACCACGGCGAGCGCCGCGACCGGCGACAAGGCCGGCCTGCAGGCGAGCAAGAAGCTCGACATCACCATGCAGGCCCAGCAGAAGAGCAATTGGTGCTGGGCCGCCTCCGGGAACACCATCGCCACCTGGTTCGGCCGCACCTACAGCCAGAACCAGTTCTGCAACGCGGCCTTCAACCGCCAGCAGGGCACCGAGTGCCCCAACAACCAGGCCACCTTGGGCAATGTGCAGACCGCGCTGCGCTGGGCGGGCATCAACCCCGGTTCGTACGTGACCGGATGGCTGCGCTACCCGACCGTGCAGACCGAGATCAATGCCGACCGGCCCATCGAGACCCGTATCCAGTGGTCCTCCGGCGGCGGTCACATGCACGTCCTGTACGGCTTCGACGACGCCAGGAGCTGGGTCTACTGGGGAGACCCGTGGGGATCCAACAGCCGCTACAACTGGGCCTCGCACGACTGGTACGTCAACAACAACGAGTTCTCCTGGACCCACTCGCTCTACCGGATCGGGGCGTGAGGTCATGACAAGGAAGAACCCGATGGGCACCCCGATGAACGCTCCGATGAGCACCGTGCGGAACACCGCGGCCCGTGCGGCGGCCGCGGGTGCCCTCACCGCGGCCCTCCTCGGCCTCGCACCGCTCGCCCACGCCGCCCAGGCCCCGGCGGCTCCCACGCCCCCGCCGGCCTCCGGTGTCGCCGCCGCCCATGAAGCGGCGGCGGCACCGGCGACCCTCGACACCCTCTCCCGCTTCTTCGCCCGGGACGGCGCCATCGCCCCGGCGAAGGCGAAGCCGAGGATCGAGGGGAGCACCGTGCCCGTCTACACGCTCGCCCCGGAGTTCGTGGCCGGAAAGGCGGGCGCCCCGGTCGCCTCGCTCGACTTCCTCGCCAGCAAGGCCGTCTCCGCCGACGGGCGGAAGGCATCGGTGTGGACCGCGCGGACCGGGGACGCCTGGAAGGTCGTCAACATCGCGACCGGCGACGACGAGACGCGCTACGCGACCGAGGGCAGCGCGCGGCTCCGCGGCGGGACCGTCTTCCGCGAGCCCCAGATCGACGCCTGGTACGTCCAGCGCGGCGATCGCGTGCTGCCGCTCGACCCGGACGCCACCCGGGCGATCGGTGCCGAGGGCACCACCGTCGACCGCTACCGGGACCGTGTCCGGGCGGCGTACGGCGACAAGCTGCCCGGCTCGGCCTACGCCAAGAAGGGGCAGGCGGGCGGTTACGGCGAGCAGGACGCCCCCGCCGCTGCCCGGCAGGAGACCCGGGCCGCGGCGGAGGACGGCGGCACCGGCTCCCTCGGTGCGGCCTCGGCGGTGACGGCCGCGGGGGCGCTCGTCGCCCTCGGCGCCGCCGCCGTGGCGGGCCGCAGGCTGCGCCGCCGCTGACGGACCGCCGACGCGGAATCGTTTCACCCCGGGCCCCGGCACGTATCCCGTCGCCGGGGCCCGGCACGGGCCCGCTCCCCGCAACCCCGGGGAGCGGGCCCGTGGTGCGCGCCGGGGGGCGGCTGGGCGGCCGCGTTGTCACTGCCCACAAGTAGGGTGTGTGACATGGCCGACCCCAGCAGCTACCGACCCAAGCCGGGACAGATCCCCGACTCGCCGGGGGTCTACAAATTCCGCGACGAGCACGGCCGGGTGATCTACGTCGGGAAGGCGAAGAGCCTGCGCCAGCGGCTCTCCTCGTACTTCCAGGACCTCGCCGGGCTGCACCCGCGCACCCGCACCATGGTCACCACGGCCGCCTCCGTCGAGTGGACCGTGGTCTCCACCGAGGTCGAGGCGCTCCAGCTCGAATACTCCTGGATCAAGGAGTTCGACCCGCGGTTCAACGTCAAGTACCGCGACGACAAGAGCTATCCCTCGCTCGCCGTCACGATGGGCGAGGAATTCCCGCGCGTCCAGGTCATGCGCGGACCGAAGAAGAAGGGCGTGCGCTACTTCGGCCCCTACGCCCACGCCTGGGCGATCCGCGAGACCGTCGACCTGATGCTGCGGGTCTTCCCCGTACGGACGTGCTCGGCCGGGGTGTTCAAGCGCTCCGCCCAGATCGGCCGCCCCTGTCTGCTCGGCTACATCGGCAAGTGCTCCGCGCCCTGCGTCGGCCGAGTCACCCCCGAGGAGCACCGCGAACTCGCGGACGACTTCTGCGACTTCATGGCCGGCCGCACCGGCACCTATCTCCGCCGCCTCGAACAGCGGATGCACGACGCCGCGGAGGAGATGGAGTACGAGAAGGCCGCCCGCCTCCGTGACGACCTCGAAGCCCTCCGGCGCGCCATGGAGAAGAACGCGGTCGTCCTCGCCGACGCCACCGACGCCGACCTCATCGCCGTCGCCGAGGACGAGCTGGAGGCCGCCGTGCAGATCTTCCACGTGCGCGGCGGGCGGGTGCGCGGCCAGCGCGGCTGGGTGACCGACAAGGTCGAGGCCGTCGACACCGCCGGACTGGTCGAGCACGCCCTCCAGCAGCTCTACGGGGAGGAGAAGGGCGACTCGGTCCCCAAGGAGGTCCTCGTCCCCGCCCTTCCCGACCCGATCGAGCCCGTCACCCAGTGGCTCACCGAGCGCCGCGGCGCCCGGGTCGACCTGCGCATCCCCCAGCGCGGTGACAAGAAGGACCTGATGGCCACGGTCCAGCGCAACGCCGGACAGGCCCTCGCCCTGCACAAGACCAAGCGTGCCTCCGACCTCACCACCCGCTCCCGCGCCCTCGAGGAGATCGCCGAGGCCCTCGGGCTCGACACCGCGCCACTGCGCGTGGAGTGCTTCGACATCTCCCACCTCCAGGGCCAGGACGTGGTGGCCTCCATGGTCGTCTTCGAGGACGGCCTCGCCCGCAAGAGCGAGTACCGCCGCTTCCAGATCAAGTCCTTCGCGGGCCAGGACGACGTCCGGTCCATGCACGAGGTCATCGGCCGCCGCTTCCGCCGCTATCTCGCGGAGAAGCAGAAGACGGGGGAGTGGGAGGAGCGGCCTGAGGGCGCCGCCGAGGGGGCACCGGAGGACGCCATCGAGGGGCTCACCGGGGGTGCCGTCCCCGCAGAGGGCCGGGAGGACGACGGTCGCCCCAAGCGGTTCGCCTACCCGCCGCAGCTCGTCGTCGTCGACGGCGGCCGGCCGCAGGTCGCGGCCGCCAAGCGGGCGCTGGACGAGCTGGGTATAGAAGACGTCGCCGTGTGCGGCCTCGCCAAGCGCCTCGAAGAGGTCTGGCTGCCCGACGAGGAGGACCCCGTCGTCCTGCCGCGCACCAGCGAGGGCCTCTACCTCCTCCAGCGCGTCCGTGACGAGGCGCACCGGTTCGCCATCTCCTACCAGCGCGGCAAGCGCGCCAAAACGATGAAGGCCGGGCCCCTCGACACCGTCGCCGGCCTCGGCGACACCCGCAAGCGGGCACTGATCAAGCACTTCGGCTCGGTCAAGCGGCTGCGCGCCGCGACGATCGAGCAGATCTGCGAGACCCCCGGCATCGGGCGGAAGACGGCCGAGACGATCGTGGCCGCCCTCGCCGCCTCGGCCCCCGCCCCGGCGGTCAACACCGCCACGGGCGAGATCATGGACGGGACGGAGGAATGATGGGCACCGTCCCCCGACGCCCCGACATCGGACGCGCCGGAGCCGGGTGCCCGGAGTTTGGGCCTTGGGCACCTCAAGGCCGCAGTATGGAAGACGGAGCCGCGCCCGCGGCGCCGTCAGCGGAACGGGGGAAGACAGCATGAACGGCACCGACGGAGACGGAGCACAGGTGAGTACGGGCACGACGGTGGATGCGGCCGGCGAGACGACGGGCATCCCCGAGCTGGTGATCATCTCCGGCATGTCGGGGGCGGGCCGCAGCACCGCCGCGAAGTGTCTGGAGGACCTCGGCTGGTTCGTCGTGGACAACCTGCCGCCCGCCCTGATCCCCACCATGGTGGACCTCGGCGCCCGCTCCCAGGGCAACGTGGCCCGCATCGCCGTGGTCGTGGACGTCCGCGGCCGGCGCTTCTTCGACAATCTGCGCGAGTCCCTCGCGGACCTCGCCGCCAAGAAGGTCAAGCGCCGGGTCATCTTCCTGGAGGCGTCCGACGACGCCCTGGTGCGCCGCTTCGAGTCCGTGCGCCGGCCGCACCCGCTGCAGGGTTCCGGCCGCATCGTCGACGGCATCGCCGCCGAGCGCGACCTCCTGCGCGAGCTGCGCGGCGACGCCGACCTCGTCATCGACACCTCCAGCCTCAACGTCCACGAGCTGCGCGCCAAGATGGACGCCCAGTTCGCCGGCGAGGAGGAGCCGGAGCTGCGGGCCACCGTCATGTCCTTCGGCTTCAAGTACGGCCTCCCGGTCGACGCCGACCTCGTGGTGGACTGCCGCTTCCTGCCCAACCCGCACTGGGTCCCGGAGCTGCGCCCCTTCACCGGCCTCAACGAGGAGGTCTCGGGCTACGTCTTCAACCAGCCCGGCGCCAAGGAGTTCCTCGACCGCTACACCGAGCTGCTCCAGCTCATCGCCGCGGGCTACCGCCGCGAGGGCAAGCGCTACGTGACGATCGCGGTCGGCTGCACCGGCGGCAAGCACCGGTCCGTCGCCATGTCGGAGAAGCTCGCCCACCGCCTCGTCTCGGAAGGCGTCGAGACCGTCGTCGTCCACCGGGACATGGGGCGCGAGTGACCGGCCGTACCTCCCGGCTGCGCCGCGTACGCCGACTCGTCCCCGGCCGTGCCCGCGGCCGTGAGGGCCGGGCGTACACCGGTGCCCAGCCCAAGGTCGTCGCCCTCGGCGGCGGCCACGGGCTGTCCGCCTCGCTCGCCGCGCTGCGCCGCATCACCGGCGATCTGACGGCCGTCGTCACCGTCGCCGACGACGGCGGCTCCAGCGGCCGGCTCCGCGACGAGCTGGGCGTACTGCCCCCCGGTGACCTGCGCAAGGCCCTCGCCGCCCTGTGCGGGGACGACGACTGGGGCCAGACCTGGGCCCGGGTGATCCAGCACCGCTTCGCCAGCGAGGGCGACCTGCACGGCCACGCCGTCGGCAATCTGCTGATCGTCGCCCTCTGGGAGCAGCTCGGCGACCACGTCAGCGCCCTGGACCTGGTCGGCAAGCTGCTCGGCGCCCACGGCCGGGTGCTGCCCATGTCCGCGGTCCCGCTGGAGCTCCAGGCGCTCGTCCGGGGCCACGACCCGGCCGAACCCGACACCATCAGCACCGTCCGCGGCCAGGCCACCGTGGCGCTCACCCCGGGCGATGTGCAGTCCGTGCACGTCGTCCCGGAGGACCCGCCCGCCGTGCCCGAGGCCGTCGAGGCGGTGCTCGACGCCGACTGGGTGGTGCTCGGCCCCGGTTCCTGGTTCTCCTCCGTCATCCCGCATCTGCTGGTCCCCGAGCTGCTCCAGGCGCTCCAGGAGACCAAGGCCCGCCGGGTCCTGTCGTTGAACCTCGCACCGCAACCCGGCGAAACAGATGGCTTCTCCCCGCAGCGTCATTTGGAGGTTTTGGCCCGACACGCCCCTAAACTCGCCCTGGACGTGGTGCTGGCCGACGAGGCCGCCGTGCCCGACCGGGAAAGCCTCACCGACGCCGCCAAGCGGCTCGGGGCAACGGTCGAGCTGGCGCCGGTCGCCTCGCCCGACGGCTCCCCGACGCATGACCGGGAGCTGTTGGCCGCCGCGTACGACCGTATTTTTCGGATGCATGGAAGGATCGGCCCATGGCGATGACGGCAGCGGTGAAGGATGAAATCTCCCGGCTTCCCGTCACCCGGACCTGCTGCCGGAAAGCGGAGGTCTCGGCGATCCTGCGGTTCGCGGGCGGACTGCACCTGGTCAGCGGGCGCATCGTGATCGAGGCGGAGCTGGACACGGGGATCGCGGCCCGGCGGCTGCGCAAGGACATCCTGGAGATCTTCGGGCACGCTTCCGACCTGGTGGTGATGGCCCCCGGCGGGCTGCGCCGCGGCAGCCGGTACGTGGTGCGGGTAGTGGCGGGCGGTGACCAGCTGGCGCGGCAGACCGGCCTGGTCGACGGCCGCGGCCGGCCGATCCGCGGGCTGCCCCCGCAGGTCGTCTCCGGCGCGACCTGTGACGCCGAGGCCGCCTGGCGGGGCGCGTTCCTCGCCCACGGCTCGCTCACCGAGCCCGGCCGCTCCTCGTCCCTGGAGGTGACGTGCCCGGGCCCCGAGGCGGCGCTCGCGCTGGTCGGCGCGGCCCGTCGGCTGCAGATCGCGGCCAAGGCGCGCGAGGTGCGGGGCGTCGACCGGGTCGTCGTCCGGGACGGTGACGCGATCGGCGCGCTGTTGACCCGGCTCGGCGCGCACGAGTCGGTGCTGGCCTGGGAGGAGCGGCGGATGCGCCGCGAGGTGCGGGCCACCGCCAACCGGCTGGCCAATTTCGACGACGCCAATCTGCGCCGCTCGGCGCGCGCCGCCGTCGCCGCGGGCGCCCGGGTGCAGCGGGCGCTGGAGATCCTCGGCGAGGAGGTGCCCGAGCACCTCGCCGCCGCGGGCCGGCTGCGCATGGAGCACAAGCAGGCGTCCCTGGAGGAGCTGGGCGCGCTCGCCGACCCGCCGCTGACCAAGGACGCGGTCGCCGGCCGGATCCGACGACTGCTCGCCATGGCCGACAAGCGCGCCCAGGACCTGGGGATCCCCGGCACCGAGTCGAATCTGTCGGACCTCTCCGACCTGTCCGAGGAAATGGCCGAGGGCATGGTCGGCTGACCACTCAGGCGTTCGACGGACCGCTCCGGCACCCCATGAGGGGTGCCGGAGCGGTTTGCTGTGCGCGCCGGGGCGCGTGGGCCGGGAGGGCGACGCAAAAGGCGCCATTGACATGATCATGAAGGGTTATGAGTCTGGCGGCCACGTACCGATGTGACGGACAACAGCAAGGGGGGCTCATGCGACGCAGGGCGGGATCGGTCCTCATGGTGACTTCGCTGTTCCTCGGCGGGCTCGCCGCGACACCCATGGCACACGCGCGACCATCCACCGGAGCGGCCCCGCGGGCCGACGCCGGTGACCTGTCCGTATGGACCGCACAGGTCACCGCCGACCAGGTCCCGCTGCTGCTCGCGGCGGGCATCGACGGCCATGAACTGGGCGAGCGCGTCACCGGCGAGGCGGCCGTGCCCGTGGAGCTCCACCTCACCGGCGCACAGGCCCGCGAACTGCGCGGCCACGGCGTGGACCTCACCGAGAGACGCGTCCCCGAGGGCGTCCGCAAGCGCACCGAGGCCGCCGGCGACGGCGTCTTCCGCCCGTACAGCGGGAAGAACGGACTGCGGCAGGAGATCAGGGACACCGGCCGGGCCCACCCGGGCCTGACCAAGGTCGTCAGCATCGGGAAGACCGTGCGCGGCCAGGACATCCTCGCCATGAAGGTGTCGAAGAACGCGGCGAAGAGCCCCGACGGCGCCAAGCCGGCGGTGCTCTACATGTCCAACCAGCACGCCCGCGAGTGGATCACGCCGGAGATGACCCGGCGTCTGATGCACCACTACCTCGACCGCTACGGCAAGGACGAGCGGATCACCAGGATCGTGGACTCCACCGAGGTGTGGTTCGTGCTCTCCGCCAACCCGGACGGCTACGACCACACCTTCGCCGGCCCCGCCACCCGGCTGTGGCGCAAGAACCTCCGCGACAACAACGGCGACGGGAAGATCACCGCTGGCGACGGCGTGGACCTCAACCGCAACTTCCCCTACAAGTGGGGCTACGACAACGAGGGCTCGTCACCGCGCCCGGCGTCCGAGACCTACCGCGGCCCCGCGCCGGCCTCCGAGCCGGAGACACGGGCCATCGACGCCTTCGAGAAGCGCCACCGCTTCCGCTACGCCGTCAACTACCACTCGGCGGCCGAGCTGATCCTCTACGGCGTCGGCTGGCAGGTCGCCACCCCCACCCCCGACGACGTCCTCTACCGGGCCCTCGCCGGCACCCCCGGCAAGTCCGCCATCCCCGGCTACCGGCCACAGCTCTCCTCCGAGCTCTACACCACCAACGGCGAGGCCGACGGCCACGCGGGCAACGTCAACGGCACCATGATGTTCACCCCCGAGATGTCGACCTGCCAGACCGCCTCCGAGGTGGACCCGGGCGACCGCTGGAACCCCGCCGACTGCCGGTCCGGCTTCACCTTCCCCGACGACGAGAAACTGATCCAGCAGGAGTTCGCCAAGAACATCCCCTTCGCCCTGTCCGTCGCCGAGACCGCCGGCCGCGGCGACCGCCCCGTCTCCGCCGTCGGCTTGGACGCCCCCGACTTCACCCCGCACGCCTTCACCACCTCCTACGCGCGCGGCGGCGACCAGAGCGTCGCCGTCACCGCCCGCCGGAGCGTCCGCGACAAGCAGCTGAACTACCGCGTGGACGGCGGCCGTACGCACACCGAGGAGCTCGAGGCCTTCGACGGCGGCGACCGCTACGGGGGCGAGGACAACATCCGCTTCGACCAGTACCGCGCCACCGTCGAAGGCGCCCGCCCCGGCTCCACCGTCAGCGTCTGGTTCACGGGCCGCACCCGCGAGGGCGAGCGGACCGCGAGTGAGCCCTTCACCTACACCGTGGCCCGCACGTCCCGCGCCGACACCCTGGTCGTCGCGGACGAGGGCGGCAAGGCGGCGGCACGCGACGCCGCCCTGTACGCCAAGGCCCTGACCGACAACGGTCGGAAGGCCGTCGTCTGGGACGTCGCCGAGAAGGGCGCGCCCCCCGCGCTGGGCGTGCTCGGGCACTTCGACACGGTGCTCTGGTACAGCGGCACCTCCCGCCCCGACGGCGCCACCCTGCTGGCCGTACGCGACTTCGTCAACGAGGGCGGCAAGCTGATCACCGCCGGAGTGCGGGCGGGCGGCAGCTCGCGGGTCGGCGAGGCCGACACCGACGACTTCGCCCAGTACTACCTCGGTGCGGGCGCCCGCACCTCGTTCGCCGGGGCCACGCGCTTCACCGGCGCCGGCGAACTCACGGGCACCACCGCCGCCCTCGGCACCGCCGGGAGCCCGCTGGCGGCGGCCGGTGCCTACCGGCCGATCTCGGACGAACTGCCGCCCGAGGCGTTCCCGCAGTTCCGCAGCGCCGCGGCCGGTGAGTACCGCTCTTCGGTCACGCAGAGTGACGGTCGGCCTGTGGGAGTCGGCGCCGCCGCCGCCGTCACCACGCGGGACACCGTCCTGTTGGGCTTCGGTCTTGAACACGTGTCCGACCCGCGCGAGCGAGCCGGACTGGTCGGCGCCGCTTTGCGCGCCATCGGCGGCTGACCTGCAGTTGAGCGTGGTTCAGCACGCCTGAGCGCGCCCGAAAGCACCCGCCGCCAATGTCACGTACGACCCCTGTTAGAGGTAGGGTCGGGGGTGGTCGGGGACATCCCATACAGCTCGCCGGCGTCCAGACCGGCAAACCAACGAGGAGATCGGTTCGTGACGATCCGCGTAGGCATCAACGGCTTTGGCCGTATCGGTCGTAACTACTTCCGCGCACTGCTCGAGCAGGGTGCGGACATCGAGATCGTCGGTGTCAACGACCTGACCGACAACGCCACCCTTGTGCACCTGCTGAAGTACGACACCATCCTGGGTCGGCTGAAGCAGGAGGTCAGCCACACCGACGACTCGATCACCGTCGGCTCCCAGACCTTCAAGACGATGGCCGAGCGCGACCCCGCCAACCTGCCCTGGGGCGAGCTCGGCGCCGACATCGTCATCGAGTCCACCGGCATCTTCACCAAGAAGGCCGACGCCGCGAAGCACCTCGCGGCCGGCGCCAAGAAGGTCCTGATCTCCGCGCCCGCCAAGGACGAGGACATCACGATCGTCATGGGCGTCAACCAGGACAAGTACGACGCGGCCAACCACCACGTCATCTCCAACGCCTCCTGCACCACCAACTGTGTGGCGCCGATGGCCAAGGTCCTCGACGAGGGCTTCGGCATCGTCAAGGGCATGATGACCACGGTCCACGCGTACACCAACGACCAGCGGATCCTGGACTTCCCGCACTCCGACCTGCGTCGCGCCCGCGCCGCCGCGGAGAACATCATCCCGACCTCGACCGGTGCCGCCAAGGCCACCGCCCTGGTCCTCCCGCAGCTCAAGGGCAAGCTGGACGGCATCGCCATGCGCGTCCCGGTCCCGACCGGCTCGGTCACCGACCTGGTCCTCGAGCTCGACCGCGAGACCAGCAAGGAAGAGATCAACGCCGCCTTCCAGAAGGCCGCCGAGGGTCAGCTCAAGGGCATCCTCGAGTACACCGAGGACGCGATCGTCTCCTCCGACATCGTGAACTGGCCGGCCTCCTGCACCTTCGACTCCTCCCTGACCATGGTCCAGGGCAACCAGGTCAAGGTCGTCGGCTGGTACGACAACGAGTGGGGCTACTCCAACCGCCTGGTCGACCTGACCGTCTTCGTCGGCGGCCAGCTCTGATCGTTGCCTGACAGCACGGTCAAGGGCACCGAGATGTAGTAGGGGACGGGGCTCGTGCGACGCTATGGCGCGTCGCACGGGCCCCGTCCTATGACTGTCCCCCAGCTATCTCCCCCAGCTACCGCTGGGAGGTACCCCCAGGGGCCCCCGATCACGGAAGTCACCGGAGTCACTGCATGAAGACGATCGACGAACTCCTCCAGGACGGCATCGAGGGCAAGCGGGTCTTCGTCCGCGCCGACCTCAACGTGCCCCTCGAGGGCACCACCATCACCGACGACGGCCGCATCCGTGCCGTCGCCCCGACGATCGCCAAGCTCGCCGAGGCGGGCGCCAAGGTGATCGTCGCCTCCCACCTGGGCCGTCCCAAGGGCGCCCCGGACCCCCAGTACTCCCTCGCCCCGGCCGCGACGCGGCTCGGCGAGATCCTGGGCAAGAGCGTCTCGTTCGCCACCGACACGGTGGGCGACAGCGCGAAGGCCACCGTCGCCGCACTGGCGAACGGCGAGGTCACGCTGCTGGAGAACCTCCGCTTCAACGCGGGCGAGACGAGCAAGGACGACGCCGAGCGCGGCGCCTTCGCCGACGAGCTGGCGGCCCTGGCCGACCTGTACGTGGGCGACGGCTTCGGCGCGGTGCACCGCAAGCACGCCTCGGTCTTCGACCTCCCGGCGCGCCTCCCGCACGCCGCCGGCGATCTGATCGCCACCGAGGTCGGCGTCCTGAAGAAGCTCACCGAGGACGTCGCGCGGCCCTACGTCGTCGTCCTCGGCGGCGCCAAGGTCTCCGACAAGCTGGGTGTCATCGACAACCTGCTGGAGAAGGCCGACCGCATCCTCATCGGCGGCGGGATGTCCTACACCTTCCTCAAGGCCAAGGGCCACGAGGTCGGCATCTCGCTGCTGCAGGAGGACCAGGTCCCGGTCTGCCTGGAGTACCTGGCGCGGGCCGAGAAGCGCGGCGTGGAGTTCGTCCTCCCCGTCGACGTCCTCGTCTCCGCCGACTTCCCGGACCTGAAGACCAAGGCCCCGGCCAACCCCGACCTCGTCGCCGCGGACGCCATCCCGGCCGACAAGGAGGGCCTGGACATCGGCCCGAAGACCCGGGAGCTCTACGCCTCGAAGCTCGCCGACGCGGGCACGGTCTTCTGGAACGGCCCCATGGGTGTCTTCGAACACCCCGACTACGCCAACGGCACCAAGGCCGTGGCGCAGGGTCTCCTCGACAGCCAGGCATTCACCGTCGTCGGCGGTGGCGACTCGGCCGCGGCCGTGCGCATCCTGGGCTTCGACGAGAACGCTTTCGGCCACATTTCGACCGGTGGCGGCGCCAGCCTCGAATACCTCGAGGGCAAGACGCTCCCCGGCCTCGCAGCACTGGAGGACTGAACCAACGTGAGTGACCGTACCCCGCTGATGGCGGGCAACTGGAAGATGAACCTCAACCACCTCGAGGCCATCGCCCACGTCCAGAAGCTCGCCTTCGCCCTCGCCGACAAGGACTACGACGCCGTCGAGGTCGCCGTCCTGCCGCCGTTCACCGACCTGCGCTCCGTGCAGACCCTGGTCGACGGCGACAAGCTGAAGATCAAGTACGGCGCCCAGGACATCTCGGCGTACGACTCCGGCGCCTACACCGGCGAGATCTCCGGCGCGATGCTCTCCAAGCTCAAGTGCGCCTACGTGGCCATCGGGCACTCCGAGCGCCGCCAGTACCACGCCGAGACCGACGAGGTCTGCAACGCCAAGGTCAAGGCCGCCTACCGGCACGGGATCACCCCGATCCTGTGCGTCGGCGAGGGCCTGGACATCCGCAAGGCCGGCAACCAGGTCCAGCACACGCTGGCCCAGGTCGACGGCGCCCTGAAGGACATCCCGGCCGAGCAGGCCGAGTCGATCGTCATCGCCTACGAGCCGGTGTGGGCCATCGGCACCGGCGAGGTCGCGACCCCCGAGGACGCCCAGGAGGTCTGCGGGGCGATCCGCGGCCGCCTCGCCGAGCTGTACAACCAGGAGCTGGCCGACAAGGTCCGCATCCAGTACGGCGGCTCGGTCAAGTCCGGCAACGTCGCGGCGATCATGGCCCAGCCCGACGTCGACGGCGCGCTGATCGGTGGCGCGGCGCTGGACGCGGACGAGTTCGTCAAGATCGTCCGGTTCCGGGACCAGTAGAAGGAACGGGACCTGTGGCGGCCGCCGAGGCCGCCGCTATGACGACGGGTGCTCCGCGGCGTACCCTGTCGGGGCCGGGACCGGCGTTTTCACGCCGCCCGGCCCCGCACGTTTTACCGTCCGAGAGATTCTTCAGTCCGAGAGAGTTGGTCAAGCCGTGGTCATGGGGTTCTCGATCGCCCTCATCGTCTTCAGTCTGCTGATGATGATGCTGGTGCTCATGCACAAGGGGAAGGGCGGCGGCCTGTCCGATATGTTCGGTGGCGGTATGCAGTCCTCCGTCGGCGGCTCCTCGGTCGCCGAGCGCAACCTCGACCGCATCACCGTGGTCGTCGGTCTGCTGTGGTTCGCGTGCATCGTGGCACTCGGCCTGCTGATGAAGCTCGATAGCTGACGCACCGTCGTCGGCTCGGCCTATCATTGGGCTCGTGTCCTCGCGGCCGGGCTGTAACTCCTGCCACTGGACGCGCGTTGGGCCTTACGTAGACTGGGGCGCCCGCCGCGGAGCTTCATCTCGTCGCTTCGCAGCACCATCACGCAGGGAGTTACGACCGTGGCAAGTGGCAACGCGATCCGAGGAAGTCGGGTCGGAGCGGGGCCGATGGGGGAGGCCGAGCGGGGCGAGTCCGCGCCGCGCCTCCGCATCTCCTTCTGGTGCTCGAACGGGCACGAGACGCAGCCGAGCTTCGCCAGCGACGCGCAGGTGCCGGACACGTGGGACTGCCCGCGGTGTGGCTTCCCTGCCGGTCAGGACCGGGACAACCCGCCGGACCCGCCGCGTACCGAGCCGTACAAGACGCACCTCGCGTACGTCCGCGAGCGGCGCAGCGACGCCGACGGCGAGGCGATCCTGGCGGAGGCGCTCGCCAAGCTCCGCGGCGAGATCTGAGCAGCGGTACCGAACACGTCAAGCGGCCCGGCCGCGCTCCCTCGCGGGGGTGCGCGGCCGGGCCGTCGTCGTTGTCCAGGCCTGCCGAGGACCGCGCCGGGAGCGGCCGGACACCTCATACCGAAGCCTGATCAATTAGGTTGGAGGATGGCGGGGCGGCTACGAGAAGAAGTGGGCTGATGTCCGAGATGAACACAGAAGGCCGGAGCAGGCTCGACCAGACGCCTGAGTGGAACGCGTTGGCCAAGCACCGGGAAGAACTGGGGGAGGTGCACCTGCGGAAGCTGTTCGCCGACGACTCCTCGCGAGCGGAGCGCTATGCGCTCTCCGTCGGTGATCTGTACGTCGACTACTCCAAGCACCTGGTCACCGACGAGACCCTGCGACTGCTGCGCGAGCTGGCGGCCGCGACCGGGGTGGCCGAGCTGCGGGACGCCATGTTCCGGGGCGAGAAGATCAACACCACTGAGGGCCGCGCGGTGCTGCACACCGCCCTGCGCGCCCCGGAATCCGCCGTCGTGGAGAGTGACGGCGTCAACGTCATCCCCGCCGTGCACGCCGTATTGATGAAGATGCAGGTCTTCGCCGACCGGGTGCGCTCCGGGGGCTGGAAGGGCCACACCGGAAAGCCCATCAAGAACGTCGTCAACATCGGCATCGGCGGCTCCGACCTCGGCCCCGCGATGGCCTACGAGGCGCTGCGCGCCTACACCGCGCGGGACATGACGTTCCGTTTCGTCTCGAACGTCGACGGCGCGGACCTGCACGAGGCCGTGCGGGACCTGGACCCGGCCGAGACGCTGTTCGTCATCGCCTCGAAGACGTTCACCACCATCGAGACCATCACCAACGCCACCTCCGCCCGCAACTGGCTGCTGACCGGCCTGCGCGCGGGCGAGGAGGCCGTCGCCAAGCACTTCGTGGCGCTGTCGACGAACGAGGAGAAGGTCGCCGAGTTCGGCATCGACACGGCCAACATGTTCGAGTTCTGGGACTGGGTCGGCGGTCGCTATTCGTACGACTCGGCCATCGGCCTCTCCCTGATGCTCGCCATCGGCCCGGACCACTTCCGCGAGATGCTGGCCGGCTTCCACCTGGTCGACGAACACTTCCGCTGCGCGCCGCCGGAGGAGAACGTCCCGCTGCTGCTCGGACTGCTGGGCATCTGGTACGGCAACTTCCACGACGCCCAGTCCCACGCGGTGCTGCCCTACAGCCACTACCTGTCGAAGTTCGCCGCGTATCTGCAGCAGCTGGACATGGAGTCCAACGGCAAGTCGGTGGACCGCGACGGCAACCCCGTCAACTGGCAGACCGGCGCGGTCGTCTGGGGCACCCCGGGCACCAACGGCCAGCACGCTTACTATCAGTTGATCCACCAGGGCACGAAGCTGATCCCCGCGGACCTGATCGGCTTCGCCAAGCCCGTGGACGACCTGCTGCCGGGCCTGGTGGGCCAGCACGACCTGCTGATGGCGAACCTCTTCGCCCAGGGCCAGGCGCTCGCCTTCGGCAAGACCCCGGACGAGGTCGCGGCGGAGGGCGTCCCGCAGGACCTGATCCCGCACAAGACGTTCAAGGGCAACCACCCGACCACGACGATCCTGGCGAACGAACTCACGCCGTCGGTGCTCGGTCAGTTGGTCGCGCTGTACGAGCACAAGGTGTTCGTCCAGGGCGCGATCTGGAACATCGACTCCTTCGACCAGTGGGGCGTCGAACTCGGCAAGGTCCTCGCCAAGCGTGTCGAGCCCGCGCTGACGGCCGGCGACGAGGTGCCGGGCCTGGACGCGTCCACGGCGGCGCTGGTCGCGCGGTACCGGACCCTCCGGGGGCGCTGAGCCACGAGAAGTCCGCAAGCGCCGGACGGGCTGAAGAGCCTGTCCGGCGCTTGCGGCATCAGTGGCCGCTCGGCTCGCCCCAGCCCCGTTCGAGCAGGGCGAAGATCTCGTCCGCGGCGCGGTGCGGGTCGGGGTGGCGGCGGGCGAGGAGGGGGGCGTTCAGGGCGAAGCGGGCCAGGGCGGCGCAGGCGGCGTCGTCCTCGGGGGCGCCGGTCTCCTCGGCGATGGCCCGGGCCAGGGCCGTTTCATGACGCATCCACATCCGGTGGGCGTATTCGCGCAGTGCCGGGGTCTCCTCCACCATGCGGCTGAACTCCGCCGGACCCGGCCCTGCGGGCTGCTCGCCCGGCGGGTGGGGGATGAGGGTGTGCGGGTTCGCCATCAGGGTGTGAAAGCCCACTGCCGACCGCAGGTGTTCCCGCAGGGCCTGCGGCACGGAGACACCGGGCGCGCGCTCGCGCACGGCGGCGACGAGGGCCGCCTCGATGTCCTGGTCCAGGTCGAAGACCAGGGCCTCCTTGCACGGGAAGTGCTTGAACAGCGTGGTCACCGATACATCGGCGGCGTCCGCCACGTCCTTCACACCGACCCGGTCGTAGCCGCGGTCGAGGAAGAGCTCCAGGGCGGCGTCGGCCAGGGCCTTGCGGGTCTGGGCCTTCTTGCGCTCGCGGCGTCCGGTCGGTGCGTTCACCGGCACACCCTACCCTGCGGCCGCCCCAAGGTTGAGTGAAGCAAAAAGTTAAGTGATTGCACCTTCGTAGTGGGTGTGCTTTTGTGGGAGCGCCGCATCCGGCACGCACTCCGCGTCTCCCGCTCCTCGAAGGGGTCTTTTCGTGAACGCCACTTCCGCTCGCATCGCCGTCGTCGGGGCCGGCCCCGGCGGGCTGACATGCGCCCGCATCCTGCAGCTGCGCGGCTGGTCCGTCACCGTCTTCGAGCGCGAGGCGTCCCCCGCCGCGCGTGGACAGGGCGGCACGCTCGACATCCACACCACCACCGGCCAACAGGCCCTGCGCGAGGCCGGGTTGCTCGACCGGTTCCACGAGCTGGCCCGGCCGGAGGGGGAGGTGTGGCGGCGGCTCGACCCCTTCACCGCCGAGGTCCTGGAGGTCGACCGGCCCGCCGACGGCCACGCGGGCCGGCCGGAGATCGACCGCGGGCAGTTGCGCGGGCTGCTGCTCGACTCCCTCGCGGCCGGAACCGTCCGCTGGGGGCGTCCGGTCAGCCGCGTCGTCCCGCACGGCGACGGCACGCACCGGCTGCTGTTCGAGGACGGCACGGGGGAGGACTTCGACCTGGTCGTCGGCGCCGACGGCGCTTGGTCGCGCGTCCGCCCGGCGCTGTCCGACGCCGTGCCGCGCTATACGGGCGTCACCTTCGTCGGGACCGGATTCCACGACTCCGACACCCGTCATCCGGCGTTCGCCCGACTGGTCGGCGACGGCACGATGTCCGCCATGGCCGGCGGCAGGGGACTGACGGCCCAGCGCAACAGCGGCGGTCACCTCGACGCCGTCGCCATGTTCCGCGCCCCGGAGGACTGGTACGTCACCGCCGGGCTCGACTTCGCCGACACCGCCGCCGTACGCGCCCATCTGCTGGACATGTTCGACGGCTGGCACGACAGCCTGCTGTACATGCTGCGGGCCGGCGACAGCGGATTCGTCAACCGACCCCTGTACGCCCTGCCCGTACCCCCTGCCTGGGACCACGTGCCCGGCCTGACGCTGGTGGGCGACGCCGCCCACCTGATGCCGCCGCTCGGCGTCGGCGCCAACCTCGCCCTCCTCGACGGCGCCGAACTCGCGCTGGCCCTCGTCGCGCACCCGGAGCTCGACGCCGCGGTGCGGGCCTACGAGCAGGTCATGCTGGACCGCGCGGCGGACCTGGCCGTACGCACCGCGCAGGGTCTCCAGCACTTCCTGCCCCCGGAGGGGGAGCCCGAGCCCGTCCCGGGGGCAGGGCGTCCCGGTCAGCCGTAAGGCTGAGCACGTTCGGTCGACGCGGCGTGCGTGCGGCAGGAAACGCGCGAGGGCCCGGCCCCCATGTGGGGGACCGGGCCCTCGCCTTCGTGCAAGTCGGCCGTCAGGACGTCGCCGGGGGATACAAGTCCCTCGGCAGCCTCGCGGCGGCGGTGGCGTCCAGCAGCCACAGGGTGCGGCTGCGGCCGTACGCCCCCGCGGCGGGGGCCTGGATCTCGCCCGCGCCGCTCAGCGCGAGCGCCACCGCGTTCGCCTTGTCCTCGCCCGCCGCGAGCAGCCACACCTCGCGGGCCGCGCGAATCGCCGGCAGGGTCAGGGAGACCCGGTTCGGCGGCGGCTTGGGCGCGCCCCGGACGCCGACCACCGTGCGCTCGGTCTCCCGCACGGCCGGCAGTTCGGGGAAGAGCGAGGCCACGTGCGTGTCCGGGCCGACGCCCAGCAGCAGGACGTCGAAGGCGGGCACCGGGCCGTGGTCCTCGGGCCGGGCCGCCGCGGCGAGTTCCGCCGCGTAGGCCTCGGCGGCCGCGTCCACATCGTTGCCGTACGGGCCGCCCGCCGGCGGCATCGCGTGCACCCGGGCGGGGTCCAGCGGCACCGAGTCCAGCAGCGCCTCGCGCGCCTGGGTCACATTGCGCTCGGGGTCGCCCTCGGGGAGGAACCGCTCGTCGCCCCACCACAGGTCCAGCCGCGACCAGTCCACCGCGTCCCGCGCGGGCGCGGTGGCGAGGGCCGCGAGCAGCCCGTTGCCGTTGCGCCCGCCCGTGAGGACGACGGAGGCCGAGCCACGGGCGGCCTGGGCGTCCACGATCTTCGTGATCAGCCGGGCCGCCGCGGCCTGCGCCATCAGCTCCTTGTCCCGGTGGACGACGATCTGAGGAGCGCTCACTTGCCCGCCGCCTTCTTGCCGGACGCCTTCTTGGCGGGGGCAGGGGCGGGGGAAGCGTCCGGGGCATCCGGAGCGTCCGGAGCGGCCTCGGCGGCCTTGGCCGCCTTCGGCGCCGCGGCCGGCTGCGCGGCCGACTCGGAAAGCCGCTCCACGCCGTACTTGATCGCCGCCTCGTAGGTGGTGTCCGGGTCGAGCCTGCGCAGCTCCTCCGCGAGGAGTTCCGCGGTGTCGCGTCGGTTGAGCGCGACGGCACGGTCCGGCTGGCCGGGCATGCAGAGGGTGGCCAGGGTGCCGTTGGGACGGTCCAGGACGATCGGGCCGTTCCCGGTCTCCAGCCGTACGGCGGTCAGGCCCGGGCCGTCCGAGACGGTCCGCTTCACCGGGACGCCGAGACGGTCCGCGAGCCACATGGCCAGCAGCTCGCCGCTGGGGTTGTAGCCCTCGCCCTCGACCTCGGCGGAGACGACGTCGACCTGCTGCTGGTCCAGGGCCGCCGCGAGCATCGAGCGCCACGGCGTGATCCGGGTCCAGGCCAGGTCGGTATCGCCGGGCGCATAGTGCGCGGCACGGGCCGAGACCTCCGCGAGGGGGTCCTCGGCGGCGTAGGTGTCGGTCACCCGGCGCTGGGCAAGGGCGCCCAGCGGGTCCTTCTCCGGGTTGACCGGGGCCCCCACCGGCCACCAGACGACCACGGGGGCGTCGGGCAGCAGCAGCGGCAGCACGACCGACTGGGCGTGGTCGATGACGTCGCCGTACAGCCTCAGGACCACCGTCTCGCCGGTGCCCGCGCTGGTGCCGACCCGGACCTCGGCGTCGAGGCGGGCCTTGGCGCGGTCGCGCATCGAGCGGCTGACCCGCTTGATGACGACGAGCTTGCGCGAAGGGTGCTCGCGGGACGCCTCGTTGGCGGCCTTGAGCGCGTCGTAGGCGTGCTCCTCGTCGGTGACGATGACCAGGGTGAGCACCATGCCGACGGCGGGGGTGCCGATGGCGCGGCGGCCCTGGACCAACGCGTTGTTGATCTTGCTGGACGTGGTGTCCGTGAGGTCCATCTTCATGGCCGCCGCCAGCTCCGTCCGTCTCGTGCGAGCATCTCGTCGGCCTCGTCCGGGCCCCAGGTGCCGGCCTGGTAGGACGCGGGCTTGCCGTGCTTGTCCCAGTACCGCTCGATCGGGTCGAGGATCTCCCAGGACAGTTCGACCTCCCGCAGGCGCGGGAAGAGGTTGGCGTCACCCAGCAGCACATCGAGGATGAGCCGCTCGTACGCCTCCGGGCTGGACTCGGTGAAGGACTCGCCGTAGGCGAAGTCCATCGAGACGTCCCGGACCTCCATCGAGGTGCCCGGCACCTTGGAGCCGAAGCGCAGGGTGACGCCCTCGTCCGGCTGCACCCGGATCACCAGGGCGTTCTGCCCCAGCTCCTCGGTGGCGGTGTGGTCGAAGGGCGAGTGCGGGGCGCGCTGGAAGACGACCGCGATCTCGGTGACCCGGCGGCCGAGCCGCTTGCCCGTGCGGAGGTAGAAGGGGACGCCCGCCCAGCGGCGGTTGTCGATCTCCAGCTTGATCGCGGCATAGGTGTCGGTCTTCGACTGCGGGTCGATGCCGTCCTCTTCGAGGTAGCCGACGACCTCCTCGCCACCCTGCCAGCCGTGCGCGTACTGGCCGCGCACGGTGTGCCTGCCGAGGTCCTTCGGCAGCCGCACGGCACCGAGCACCTTGGTCTTCTCCGCGACCAGCGCGTCCGCCTCGAAGGAGGCGGGCTCCTCCATCGCGGTCAGCGCGAGCAGCTGGAGCAGGTGGTTCTGGATGACGTCGCGGGCGGCGCCGATGCCGTCGTAGTAGCCGGCCCGGCCGCCGATGCCGATGTCCTCGGCCATGGTGATCTGCACGTGGTCGACGTAGGACCGGTTCCAGATCGGCTCGAAGAGGGTGTTGGCGAAGCGCAGCGCCAGGATGTTCTGGACCGTCTCCTTGCCCAGGTAGTGGTCGATGCGGAAGACCGCCTCGGCCGGGAAGACCTCGTGGACGATCCGGTTGAGCTCCTGGGCGCTGGCCAGGTCGTGTCCGAAGGGCTTCTCGATGACGGCGCGCCGCCAGGAGCCCTCCTTCTGGTCGGCCAGGCCGTGCTTCTTGAGCTGCTGGACGACCGTGGGGAAGAACTTCGGGGGGACGGACAGGTAGAAGGCGAAGTTGCCGCCCGTGCCCTGCGCCTTGTCGAGCTCCTGGATGGTGTCCTTGAGCGTCTCGAAGGCCTCGTCGTCGTCGAAGTCGCCCTGGACGAACCGGCAGCCCTGCACCAGCTGCTGCCAGACCTCCTCGCGGAACGGCGTGCGCGCGTGCTCCTTGACCGCGTCGTGCACGATCTGGGCGAAGTCCTCGGTCTCCCAGTCGCGCCGGGCGAAGCCGATGAGGGAGAAGCCCGGCGGCAGCAGACCGCGGTTGGCCAGGTCATAGACGGCAGGCATCAGCTTTTTACGGGACAAATCGCCCGTGACGCCAAAGATGACCAGGCCCGACGGCCCCGCGATACGCGGGAGCCGTCGGTCCTGAGCGTCACGCAGCGGATTGCTGCTTGTGCTCAATTCACGCCTCCGGAGCGAGGCGCTTGAGCTCCGCCTCAGTGGACTTCAGCAGGTCGTTCCACGACGCCTCGAACTTCTCGACGCCCTCGTCCTCCAGGAGCTGCACGACGTCGTCGTACGAGATCCCGGCCTTCTCCAGCGCGTCGAGCTCGGCCTTGGCCTGCTCGTACGTGCCGCGGACGGTGTCACCGGTGATCTGCCCGTGGTCGGCGGTGGCCTCCAGGGTGGCCTCCGGCATGGTGTTGACCGTGTTCGGGGCGACCAGGTCGTCCACGTACAGCGTGTCCTTGTAGGCCGGGTCCTTGACGCCGGTCGAGGCCCACAGGGCGCGCTGCTTGTTGGCGCCGGACTTCTCCAGGGCGGCCCAGCGGTCGGAGGTGAAGACCTCCTCGTACGCCTGGTAGGCCAGGCGGGCGTTGGCGAGCGCCGCCTTGCCGCGCAGCTCCTTGGCCTCCGCCGTGCCCAGCGCGTCGAGACGCTTGTCGATCTCGGTGTCCACGCGGGACACGAAGAAGGACGCGACCGAATGGATGAGCGACAGGTCCAGGCCCGCGGCCTTGGCCTTCTCCAGACCGGTCAGGTAGGCGTCCATCACGGCGCGGTAGCGCTCGAGGGAGAAGATCAGCGTCACATTGACGCTGATGCCCTTGCCGATCACCTCGGCGATGGCCGGCAGGCCCGCCTTCGTCGCCGGGATCTTGATGAGGGTGTTCGGGCGGTCCACCAGCCAGGCCAGCTGCTTGGCCTCGGCGACGGTGGCGTGGGTGTTGTGCGCCAGGCGCGGGTCGACCTCGATGGAGACCCGGCCGTCCTGGCCGTCCGTCGCATCGAAGACCGGGCGCAGGATGTCGGCGGCGTCGCGGACGTCCGCCGTGGTGATCATGCGGATGGCCTCTTCCACGGTCACCCCGCGCACGGCGAGGTCGGCGAGCTGCTGCTCGTAGCCGTCACCGCTGGAGATGGCCTTCTGGAAGATCGACGGGTTGGTCGTGACGCCCACGACGTGGCTCTGGTCGATCAGCTCGGCCAGGTTGCCCGACGTGATGCGCTTGCGGGACAGGTCGTCCAGCCAGATCGCGACGCCTTCGTCGGAGAGGCGCTTGAGTGCGTCTGTCATGGGGATTGCATCTCCTACTGATTGTGTGCGGGCGTCAGCGGCGGTTGGCGTCGGCGTGCTCGACCGACTCGCGCGCGGCGGCGACCACGGCCTCGGTGGTCAGACCGAACTCGCGGTAGAGCACCTTGTAGTCGGCGGAGGCGCCGAAGTGCTCCAGCGAGACGATCCGGCCGCTCTCGCCGACGTAGCGGTGCCAGGTCAGACCGATGCCGGCCTCGACCGCGACCCGCGCCTTGACGTCGGGCAGGAGCACGCCGTCGCGGTACGCCTGGTCCTGCTCCTCGAACCACTCGACGGACGGCATCGAGACGACCCGGGTCGGGATGCCCTCGGCCTGGAGGACGTCACGCGCCTCGACGGCCAGCTGGACCTCGGAACCGGTGCCGATCAGGATCACCTGCGGACGGCCGCCCTCGGCCTCGAACAGGACGTAGCCGCCCTTGGCGGCGCCCTCGTTGGCCTCGTAGGTGGGCACGTTCTGGCGGGTGAGGGCCAGACCGTGCGGCGCGGGGTGCGTGGCGTGACGCTTGGTGATCTCGCGCCAGGCGATCGCCGTCTCGTTGGCGTCGGCCGGGCGGACCATGTTCAGACCCGGGATGGCGCGCAGCGCGGCCATGTGCTCGACCGGCTGGTGGGTCGGGCCGTCCTCGCCGAGGCCGATGGAGTCGTGCGTCCACACGTAGGTGACCGGCAGCTTCATCAGCGCGGCCAGGCGCACGGCCGGGCGCATGTAGTCGGAGAACACCAGGAAGGTGCCGCCGTAGATACGGGTGTTGCCGTGCAGCGCGATGCCGTTCATGGTCGAGCCCATGGCGTGCTCACGGATACCGAAGTGCACCGTGCGGCCGTAGGGGTTCGCCTCCGGCAGCGGGTTGCCCTCCGGGAGGAAGGACGACGACGCGTCGATGGTCGTGTTGTTCGAGCCGGCGAGGTCGGCGGAGCCGCCCCACAGCTCGGGGATCACGCCGCCCAGCGCCTTGAGGACCTCGCCCGACGCCTTGCGGGTCGCGACGTCCTTGCCGGCGGGGAAGGAGGGGATCGCCTTCTCCCAGCCGTCGGGCAGCTCGCCCGCGTTGATCCGGTCGAAGTCGGCGGCGCGCTGCGGGTTCGCCGTGCGCCACTCCTCCAGCCGCTTGCTCCACGTGGCGTGCGCCTCGCGGCCGCGGTCGACGACCGTGCGGACGTGGGCGAAGACCTCGTCGTCGACCTGGAAGGTCTGCTCGGGGTCGAAGCCCAGCACCTTCTTGGTCGCGGCCACCTCCTCGTCGCCCAGCGCCGAGCCGTGCGAGGCCTCGGTGTTCTGCGCGTTCGGGGCGGGCCAGGCGATGATCGTGCGCGCGGCGATGATCGAGGGGCGCTCGGTCTCCGCCTGCGCCGCCTTCAGCGCCGCGTACAGCGCCTGGATGTCGAAGTCGCCGTTCGGGGACTGCTCGATGCGCTGGACGTGCCAGCCGTACGCCTCGTAGCGCGCGAGGACGTCCTCGGAGAGCGCCGTGGCGGTGTCGCCCTCGATGGAGATGTGGTTGTCGTCGTAGAGGGCGACGAGGTTGCCGAGCTTCTGGTGGCCGGCCAGCGAGGACGCCTCGGCGGAGATGCCCTCCTCCAGGTCGCCGTCGGAGACGATCGCCCAGATGGTGTGGTCGAAGGGGGACTCGCCCTTCGGCGCCTCCGGGTCGAACAGACCGCGCTCGTAGCGGGCGGCCATGGCCATGCCCACCGCGTTGGCGATGCCCTGGCCCAGCGGGCCGGTGGTGGTCTCCACGCCGCGGGTGTGGCCGTGCTCCGGGTGGCCCGGGGTCTTGCTGTCCCAGGTGCGGAACGACTTCAGGTCCGCGAGCTCCAGGCCGTACCCGGCCATGAAGAGCTGGATGTAGAGCGTCAGGCTCGTGTGGCCGGGGGAGAGGACGAACCGGTCGCGTCCGGTCCAGTCGGCGTCGCTCGGATCGTGCCGCATCAGCTTCTGGAACAGCAGGTAGGCGGCGGGCGCCAGACTCATGGCCGTGCCGGGATGGCCGTTACCGACCTTCTGTACGGAATCCATGGCCAGGACGCGAGCGGTATCGACGGCCCGCTGGTCCAGTTCGGTCCACTCGAGGTCTGTGGTGGTCGGCTTGTTGCTCACCCTCGGTCAGGGCTCCTCTCCACATGTGCGATTGCCGGGGGCGGTATTCCGCCACGACGCGGCGTTGTCGAGCCTACCCCCGCTGGGACGCGCATTTTTTCGACGTACAGTCGGCTGCCCGACCGTGTGCCCGGGCAACCCGATCCGGATGGCAAAGATTCCCGTCACGGGTGCGACGGCCATGGAACCAGCCTGCCGGGGAGTGCGCCCGGCCGCCTCCCGAACGCTTCCGTTCCGTCGTCATCCGCGGAATTCCCGGGGGTGTTCGAGAGGTTTTCGACAGCCGTCCGGGGCCCGGCGCGGGGACGGCCGGTCGGCGGGGCGCGTGCTCAAGATCGGTTGCGGGGCCTGGCCCGTGACGGCGAGAGGGGCCTCCAACACGACCCACCCCGGCGGAGGGCGGAGTACCCCCTACGTCTAGAGTGGCGTGGTACGCGCAAGTCTTTCCCGGGTCTGTGTATCCGGATGTGCTTGCTGGCCTTATCTCTGTCAGGGGTGTGCGTGACGGCCGTCGAATCCCGTCCTGCGGGTGGGGGTACCTCCCACGCCCTCAAGGCTGTGGGGGAGCTCGCCGAGAGCCCCCGCCACCGGCCGTTCGGGGCCCGTGTCAAGGCGTTCGTTGCGTTGACCAAGCCCCGCGTCATCGAGCTGCTGCTCATGACGACCGTGCCCGTGATGTTCCTCGCCGCGGAGGGCGTGCCCGATCTGTGGCTCGTCCTGGCGACCTGTATCGGCGGCTATCTGTCGGCGGGCGGCGCGGGCGCCTACAACATGTACATCGACCGGGACATCGACGCGATGATGGACCGCACCTCGCAGCGACCGCTGGTCACCGGCATGGTCTCGCCGCGTGAGTGCCTGGTCTTCGCCTCGGCGCTGACCGTCGGGTCGACGGTGTGGTTCTGGTTCCTGGTCAATCCGCTGTCGGCGATGCTCTCGCTGGGTGCCTCGCTGTTCTACGTCGTCGTCTACACGATGATCCTCAAGCGGCGTACCGCGCAGAACATCGTCTGGGGCGGCATCGCGGGCTGCATGCCGGTCTTCATCGGCTGGTCCGCGGTCACCAACTCCGTCTCCTGGGCCTCCCTCGTCCTCTTCCTCGTCATCTTCTTCTGGACGCCGCCGCACTACTGGCCGCTGTCGATGAAGGTCAAGGACGACTACGAGCGCGTGGGCGTCCCGATGCTGCCGGTCACCGCGGGCAACAAGGTGGTGGCCCGCCAGATCGTCCTCTACAGCTGGGTGATGGTCGGCGTCTCCCTCTCGCTCCAGCCGCTCGGCTACACCAGCTGGTTCTACACGGTCGTCGCGGCCGCGCTCGGTGCCTTCTGGCTCAAGGAGGCGCACGGCCTCCAGGCCCGCGCCAAGGCGGGGATCACGGGCGCGAAGCTCAAGGAGATGCGGCTGTTCCACTGGTCCATCACCTATGTCTCGCTGCTCTTCGCCGCCGTCGCCGTGGATCCCTTCCTTCATTAATTACCCGCGGGTAGCATCCTGCTCATGGCAGACACCCTCACGCAGGCCGAAGAGCCCGCAACCGACGCCAAGGCGGCCCGCAAGGCCGCCCGGCTGGCCCGGCAGATCAGCGCGTTCGCCAAGAGCCACGGCGGCGCCGCCGAGGGCCAGCTCGCGCACATCGGCCGCGGCACCACCCGGATCGCCCTCGTCGGCTCCAACGGCGAGTGGGGCAACCTCGTCGCTCCCTCTTTCGAGATCGCCCGGAAGGCCGTGGAGATCGCCGGGGTCACCCTCCAGGACGACTTCGACGGGGAGATGGCGGCCAAGGTGCGCACCGGCCCGTACGAGTGGTCCCGGATGGCCGGCCTCCAGCTCGGCGGTCCCGCCAACGGCTGACGGTCGCACCGGCCGCCGGCCCGACCCGGTGCACGCCGCCCACCAGGCCGTTTCCGTGCCGTCATAACTGACGGGCGACTCGCCCGTTAAACCCCTCGGAAGCGGCCCCTCGGGCGCCGCGCGGGCGGGGTCGGGCGACCGGGACGGGGTGGGCGCGAATGGTATACGGCATGCCGCCGCTCGTCGATCAGTACAGCCACGGCGCCGTCCACGGCGAACTGGGCCTCGGGGCGTTCGAGACGCATCTCGCGGCGGCCGCCGGGTCCACCGGCGCCGCGCCCCGCGGGACGACCTTCTTCGACAGCCGCGCGGGTCTCGCCCTGCGCCGCTGGTGCCCGCCCCTGCTCGGCCTGGAGCCGCACTGCGCACCGGTCCGCTATCTGGCCCGGCGCCGTGAGCTGGGCGCCTACCGGGCCGGTCAGCTGCTGTTGCGGGGCGCGGGCATCGGGACGTTCCTGCTGGAGGCCGGGGTGCCCAGCGACCTCACCTCCGCCGAGGAGCTGGCCGGTGCCGCCGCCGGCCGCGCCCACGAGGTCATCCGCCTCGAACCGCTCGCCGCGCAGGTCGCGGACACCTCCGGCAGTGCCGACTCCTTCGCCGCCTACCTCGCCGAGGCGCTCTACGCCGCCGCCCAGAACGCCACGGCGTTCGCCTCCGGGGTCACCTCGTGCGAGGAGAGCCCGCCCGGCCCGGACGACGTCCGCAGGGCCGCCGACCACTGGCTGCGCACCCGCCGCAGGGGCTCCGCGCCCGGCGGGCCCGTACTCGACCGCCATCTGCTGTGGAGCGCCGCCGCCACCGGGCTGCCCGTCCAGCTGCACTGCCCCGACCCCCGGCGGCTCAGCCCCTTCCTGCGGGCCACGGCCGGCCTGGGCACGGACCTGGTGCTGCTGCCCGACCCCTGGCACCACCGGCAGGCGGCGCAGCTCGCCGCGGTCTTCCCGCATGTCTACGCGGACGTGGGGGCCCGCCCCGAGGAGACGCTGCGCGAGGCACCGTTCGGCAAGCTGCTGTTCTCGACCGGGGCACGGGCACTGGCGGAGCTGTACGTGGTGGGCGCCCGGCTGTTCGTCCGGGCCATGGAGCGGCTCATGGGCGACTGGGTCGCCGACGGCTGGTGCCGGCGCGCGGAGGCGGGGCGGATCGCCTCGCTCGTCGCGGCCGGCACCGCCCGCAGGGTCTACCGGCTGGACGCGGCGGCCGGCTGAAGGGGTTCGTGCCCGTCGGAGGGAGCGGGCACGGCGGCGAGCAGCTCGCCGCGGTCCCGCAGCGACAGCAGGAGCCGCAGCGCGGCGATCCACACCAGGCAGGAGCCGAGCATGTGGGTGCCCACCAGGAGCTCAGGGGAGTCATTGACGTACTGCACGAAGCCGATGGCGCCCTGGAGCATCAGCACGCCGAACAGCTCCACCACCCTGCGCCGCGCCCCGGCCGGCGCCTGCACGGCCCGCAGGACGAACCACAGGGCGACGATCAGGCCGAGCACGACGCAGACGAGGTCCACGTGCAGCTGGGTGATCTCGCGGACGTCCAGCGGGATCCGGTGCACGTCCTTCTTCGCGTCGCCCGCGTGCTTCCCCGAGCCCGTCACCACGGTGCCGACCACGATCAGCAGGGCGGTCGTGACGACCAGCACCCAGCCGAGCTGCCGCACCGGGCGGGCCACCAGGTCACGCGGCTCCTCGTCGCCCTCGCACGCGCGGCGCCACATCACCACCGCGACCGTCAGCAGCGCGGTGGCCGCCAGGAAGTGCGAGGCGACGATGTAGGGGTTGAGGCCCGTCAGCACCGTGATGCCACCGATGATGCCGTTGCTCGCCACGAGCCAGAACTGAGCCCAGCCCAGCCGGGTCAGGCTGCGGCGGCGCGGGGCACGCGCGCGTGCCGCCGCGATGGCCAGGCCCACGACCGCGCACAGCACGTAGGTCAGCATGCGGTTGGTGAACTCGATGACGCCGTTGATGCCCATCTCGGGCGTCGGCGTCAGGCTGTCTTCGGTGCAGGTCGGCCAGGTCGGGCAGCCGAGCCCGGACTGGGTGAGCCGGACCGCGCCGCCCGTCACGACGATGATCACGCCCATCACGACACAGGCGAACGCGGCCCGCCGGACGAAGCGGGCGGACGGCTGCCAGCGGTCGGCGACGAGCTGGAGGGGGTTCAGCGTTTTCGGCACGGAAGCCATCGTAAGGGCCCGCTTGTGCATGGATTCACGAGGGGGGTGCGTGGCGGATTGTCCGTCCGTGATCGCCCTGGTCACGGTCCGTGCGGGCTATTCCCAGCGGAAGAAGCGCGCCGCCGCGCCGAGCCCGAGGACGGCCCATACGGCGAGGATCCCGAGGTCCCCCCAGGGCAGGCCCGCGCCGTGCTGGAGGACGTCGCGCAGCCCGTCGGACAGGGCGGAGATGGGCAGCAGTTCGAGCACGGACCGGGCGCCCGCCGGGAACTTGTCCATCGGCACGATCACTCCGCCGCCGACCAGCAGCAGAAGGAAGACCAGATTGGCCGCGGCCAGGGTCGCCTCGGCCCTGAGGGTGCCGGCCATCAGCAGCCCGAGGCCGGAGAACGCCGCGGTGCCGAGGACGAGCAGCGCGAGCACGGAGAGCGGGTTGCCCTGCGGCGACCAGCCGAGCGCGAAGGCGATCACCGTCAGCAGGGCGATCTGGAGGATCTCGGTGACCAGCACCGAGCAGGTCTTGGCGGTCATCAGCCCCCAGCGCGGCAGCGGGGACGCGCCGAGCCGCTTGAGCACCCCGTAGCGGCGCTCGAAGCCCGTCGCGATGGCCTGCCCGGTGAAGGCCGTGGACATCACGGCGAGCGCGAGCACGCCGGGGGCGAGGAAGTCGACGGCCTCGCCCTCGCCGGTGTCGATGATGTCGACGGCGCTGAAGAGGACCAGCAGAAGGGTGGGGATGACGACGGTCAGCAGCAACTGCTCGCCGTTGCGCAGCAGCATCCGGGTCTCCAGCGCGGCCTGCGCCCGGATCATCCGGGCGAGCGGCGCCGCGCCGGGCCTCGGGGCGAAGGTGCCCGTGCCCGCGGTCGTGTCGGTGCTCATGCCCGCAGCTCCTTGCCGGTCAATTCCAAAAAGACGTCCTCCAGGGTGTGCCGCTCGACCGCTATGCGGTCCGGCATGACCCCGTTCTGCGCGCACCAGACGGTGACGGTGGCGAGCAGTTGCGGGTCGACCTTGCCGGTGACCCGGTATGTGCCGGAGGTCAGCTCCACGGCGGCGGAGTCGGCGGGCAGGGCCTTGAGGAGCGAGGCCAGGTCCAGGCCGGGCCGGCCGCTGAACCGCAGGGTGTTCTCCGCGCCGCCCCGGCACAGCTCCTCGGGGCTGCCCTGGGCGATGACCCTGCCGCCGTCGACGATGGCGACGTCGTCCGCCAGCTGCTCGGCCTCGTCCATGTGGTGCGTGGTGAGGACGACGGTGACGCCGTCCGCGCGCAGCTCCCGTACGAGGTCCCACGTCGCGCGGCGGGCCTGCGGGTCGAGGCCCGCGGTCGGCTCGTCGAGGAAGACCAGCTCCGGGCGGCCGACGACGGCCATGGCCAGCGCCAGGCGCTGCTGCTGGCCGCCGGACAGCCGCCGGTAGGCCGTGCGTCCGCAGGAGCCGAGGCCCAATCGGTCGATGAGCGAGTCGACGTCCACGGGGTGGGCGTGCAGGGAAGCGGTGTGGCGCAGCATCTCCTCCGCGCGTGCCCCGGGATAGACCCCGCCGCTCTGCAGCATCACGCCGATCCGCGGCCGCAGCGCGGCGGAGTCGGCGACGGGGTCGAGGCCGAGCACCCGGACCGTGCCGGCGTCGGGGCGGCGGTAGCCCTCACAGGTCTCGATGGTGGTGGTCTTGCCGGCCCCGTTCGGGCCGAGCACGGCGGTGAGGGTGCCGGTGGCGACGGACAGGTCGAGCCCGTCCACCGCGGTCTTCGGGCCGTACCGCTTGACCAGACCGTGGATCTCGACCGCGAGCTCTCGGCCGGGGGGCCGGGGATCGTCCCCCGGGAAGGCGCTGCGCATGCCCGGAAGTCTACGAACCCCGGGGCGGTCCGGACCCCGGCGGGGGCCGCGGAAGGCCCTCGCGGGGCCCGCGGAATACCTGACGGGGTGGCGGTTAGGTAACCCTTAGTGATCAAAGCCACCGCCGCGCGGCGAGGGCGAGGCTTGTCCCTCCTCGGGTAATTACGCAACAATGGTGTTGTGAAATACGCGGGCGAGGCTCCCCAGGACCCCGCGGCCGAGGTGGCCGCAGGGGCCGAGGCCCCTGCGCACACGCCCGCGCGGGACGACCAGCGCGCGCACGACGATCAGCGGGGCACCCGCAATCGCGTCGCCCGGTCCATCCTCGATCACGGTCCGTCCACGGCGGCCGAGCTGGCCCAGCGGCTGGAGCTCACCCAGGCGGCCGTGCGCCGCCACCTCGACACCCTCCTCGCCGAGGGGGTCGTGGAGCCCCGCGAGAAGCGCGTCTACGGCGCGCGTACGCGCGGGCGCCCCGCGAAGATGTTCGCCCTCACCGACTGCGGCCGGGACGCCTTCGACCAGGCCTACGACAAGCTCGCCGGAGACGCTCTGCGCTGGATCGCGCAGGCAGCCGGCGGCGGTGAGATGGGCGAGGCCGCCGTGGCCGCCTTCGCCCGCGCCCGGATGGCCGCCCAGGCCGACGGATACCGGGCCGCTCTCGAGGCCGTCGCCCCCGAGGAGCGCACAGAGGCCCTCGCCAGGGCATTGACCGCCGACGGGTACGCTGCTACGGCGCGTAGCGCACCGGTCGGCGAACAGCTTTGCCAGCACCACTGCCCGGTCGCCCATGTCGCCGAGCAGTTCCCCCAGCTGTGCGAGGCGGAGACCGAGGTCTTCTCCCGCCTGCTCGGGACACATGTGCAGCGTCTGGCCACCATCGCCCACGGCGACGGTGTGTGCACGACGTTCATCCCCAAGACCACCACAGCATCCACCAGCACGGCCGGGAGGAACCCCGCATGACACTCCCCACGGAGACTGCTCACCCTGAGCTCGAGGGTCTGGGCACGTACGAATACGGCTGGGCCGACTCCGACGCGGCCGGTGCCGCGGCCAAGCGCGGCCTCTCCGAGGAGGTCGTCCGCGACATCTCGGCCAAGAAGTCCGAGCCGGAGTGGATGTTGAAGCTCCGCCTCAAGGGCCTGCGGCTCTTCGACAAGAAGCCCATGCCGACCTGGGGCTCGGACCTCACCGGCATCGACTTCGACAACATCAAGTACTTCGTGCGCTCCACCGAGAAGCAGGCCGCTTCCTGGGAGGAACTGCCCGAGGACATCAAGAACACCTACGACAAGCTGGGCATCCCGGAGGCCGAGAAGCAGCGCCTCGTCGCCGGTGTCGCCGCCCAGTACGAGTCGGAGGTCGTCTACCACCAGATCCGCGAGGACCTGGAGGAGCAGGGCGTTCTCTTCCTGGACACCGACACCGCGCTCAAGGAGCACCCGGAGATCTTCCAGGAGTACTTCGGCACGGTCATCCCCGTCGGTGACAACAAGTTCGCCTCGCTGAACACCGCCGTGTGGTCCGGTGGCTCCTTCATCTACGTCCCGCCGGGCGTCCACGTCGACATCCCGCTCCAGGCCTACTTCCGTATCAACACGGAGAACATGGGCCAGTTCGAGCGGACGCTGATCATCGTCGACGAGAACGCCTACGTGCACTACGTCGAGGGCTGCACCGCCCCGATCTACTCCTCCGACTCGCTGCACAGCGCCGTCGTGGAGATCATCGTCAAGAAGGGCGGCCGCTGCCGCTACACGACCATCCAGAACTGGTCGAACAACGTCTACAACCTGGTCACCAAGCGCGCCGTGGCCTACGAGGGCGCGACCATGGAGTGGGTCGACGGCAACATCGGCTCCAAGGTGACGATGAAGTACCCCGCCGTCTACCTGATGGGCGAGCACGCCAAGGGCGAGACCCTGTCCATCGCCTTCTCCGGCGAGGGCCAGCACCAGGACGCCGGCGCCAAGATGGTCCACATGGCGCCGAACACCTCCTCCAACATCGTCTCCAAGTCGGTGGCGCGAGGCGGTGGCCGCACCTCCTACCGCGGCCTCATCGAGATCGGCGAGGGCGCCCACGGCTCCAAGTCGAACGTGCTCTGTGACGCCCTGCTGGTGGACACCATCTCCCGCTCGGACACCTACCCCTACGTCGACGTCCGTGAGGACGACGTCTCCATGGGACACGAGGCGACCGTCTCCAAGGTCAGCGACGACCAGTTGTTCTACCTGATGAGCCGCGGTCTGACCGAGTTCGAGGCCATGGCCATGATCGTGCGCGGCTTCGTCGAGCCGATCGCCCGCGAGCTGCCCATGGAGTACGCCCTGGAGCTCAACCGGCTGATCGAGCTGCAGATGGAAGGCGCGGTCGGCTGACGCCGGCACCGCACCCCCACTTCAGCAGCGAACCCTTTGTGACAGGAAGAGAGCACGACGACAGCCATGGCTGAGAACACTCCCGCCGGCAGCACGACCGACGGCGCCATCCAGGTGGGCGGGCCGAAGCAGCCCATCGACGCCCGGGTCAGCGCCCCCGCCTCGTACGACGTGGCGGACTTCCCCGTGCCGCACGGCCGTGAGGAGGAATGGCGGTTCACCCCGCTGGAGCGCCTGCGCGGTCTGCACGACGGCACGGCGGTGGCCGATGGCGGCGGCGTCAAGGTCGAGGTGACGGCCCCCGAGGGCGTCACCGTGGAGACCGTCGGCCGGGACGACGTCCGCGTCGGCAAGTCCGGCAAGCCGGTCGACCGGGTCGTCGCCCAGGCGTACAGCTCCTTCGAGAAGGCCTCGGTCGTCTCGGTCCCCAAGGAGACGGTCCTCGCCGAGCCCGTCCGCATCACCGTGCACGGTGAGGGCGGCGTGGCCTTCGGCCACCAGGTCGTCGAGATCGGCGCCTTCGCCGAGGCCGTCGTCATCATCGACCACACCGGTGACGCCACCCTCGCCGCCAACGTCGAGTACCTGATCGGCGACGGCGCCAAGCTGACCGTCGTCTCCGTCCAGGACTGGGACGACTCCGCGGTGCACGTCGCCCAGCACACCGCGCTGGTCGGCCGCGACGCCTCCTTCAAGTCCGTGATCGTCACCTTCGGCGGTGACCTGGTCCGGCTGCACCCCCGGGTCGTCTACGGCGCCCCCGGCGGCGAGGCCGAGCTGTACGGCCTGTACTTCACCGACGCGGGCCAGCACCAGGAGCACCGGCTCTTCGTCGACCACGACACCCCGCACTGCCGCAGCAACGTCGCCTACAAGGGCGCGCTGCAGGGCAAGGACGCGCACGCGGTCTGGATCGGTGACGTGCTCATCCGCGCCGCCGCCGAGGGCACGGACACCTACGAGCTCAACCGCAACCTCGTCCTCACCGACGGCGCCCGCGTCGACTCGGTCCCCAACCTGGAGATCGAGACCGGCGAGATCGTCGGCGCCGGCCACGCCTCGGCGACCGGCCGCTTCGACGACGAGCAGCTGTTCTACCTGATGGCCCGCGGTATCCCGGCCGACGAGGCGCGCCGCCTGGTCGTCCGCGGCTTCTTCGCCGAGCTGGTCCAGCAGATCGGTGTCGCGGACGTCGAGGAGCGCCTCCTCACCAAGATCGAGGCCGAGCTGGGGGCGTCCGTCGCATGACCACCGAAGCCACCTTCGTGCGAGCCTGCGGGCTGAGCGAGCTGGAGCAGGACACGCCCAAGCGCGTCGAGCTCGACGGCACGCCGGTATCCATCGTGCGCACCGAGGGCGAGGTGTTCGCGATCAACGACATCTGCTCACACGCGAACGTCTCGCTGTCGGAGGGCGAGGTGGAGGACTGCGCCATCGAGTGCTGGCTGCACGGCTCCAGCTTCGACCTGCGCACCGGTGAGCCGTCCGGACTGCCCGCCACGCGCCCCGTCCCCGTATACCCCGTAAAGATCCAAGGGGACGACGTGCTCGTCTCCGTCACCCAGGAGTCCTGAGTTCCCCATGGCAACGCTTGAGATCCACGACCTGCACGTCTCCGTCGAGGCCGAGAACGGCCCCCGGGACATCCTCAAGGGCGTCGACCTGACCGTGAAGCAGGGCGAGACCCACGCCATCATGGGCCCCAACGGCTCCGGCAAGTCGACCCTCGCCTACTCGCTGGCCGGTCACCCCAAGTACACGATCACCGGCGGCACCGTCACCCTCGACGGTGAGGACGTCCTGGAGATGAGCGTCGACGAGCGCGCCCGCGCCGGCGTCTTCCTCGCCATGCAGTACCCGGTCGAGGTCCCCGGTGTCTCGGTCTCCAACTTCCTGCGCACCTCCGCCACCGCGATCCGCGGCGAGGCCCCCAAGCTGCGCACCTGGGTGAAGGAGGTCAAGTCCGCCATGGAGCAGCTCCAGATGGACCCGTCCTTCGCCGAGCGCAACGTCAACGAGGGCTTCTCCGGCGGTGAGAAGAAGCGCCACGAGATCCTCCAGCTCGAGCTGCTCAAGCCGAAGATCGCGATCCTCGACGAGACCGACTCCGGCCTGGACGTCGACGCGCTGCGCCAGGTCTCCGAGGGCGTCAACCGCGTCCGCGGGACCGGTGAGGTCGGCACCCTGCTGATCACCCACTACACGCGCATCCTGCGCTACATCAAGCCCGACTTCGTCCACGTCTTCTCGAACGGCCGCATCGTCGAGTCCGGCGGCGCGGAGCTCGCGGACAAGCTCGAGAACGAGGGTTACGAGGCCTACCAGACGAAGGGTGGCGCAACCGCGTGACGATTCTGCCGGGCCTTCTCGACACCGAGGCGATCCGTAAAGACTTCCCCATCCTGGAGCGCACGGTCCACGACGGGAAGAAGATCGTGTACCTGGACTCCGCGGCGACCTCGCAGAAGCCGCGCCAGGTGCTCGACGCTCTGAACACGTACTACGAGCGGCACAACGCCAACGTCCACCGCGGGGTCTACACGATCGCCGAGGAGGCCACGGAGCTGTACGAGGGCGCCCGCGACAAGGTCGCCGCCTTCATCAACGCACCGAGCCGCGACGAGGTGATCTTCACCAAGAACGCCTCCGAGTCGCTCAACCTCGTGGCCAACATGCTGGGCTGGGCCGACGAGCCCTACCGCGTCGACCACGACACCGAGATCGTCATCACGGAGATGGAGCACCACTCCAACATCGTGCCGTGGCAGCTGCTCGCGCAGCGCACGGGCGCGAAGCTGAAGTGGTTCGGTCTCACCGACGACGGCCGGCTCGACCTGTCCAACATCGACGAGATCATCACCGAGAAGACCAAGGTCGTCTCGTTCGTGCTGGTCTCGAACATCATGGGCACGATCAACCCGGTCGAGGCGATCGTCCGCCGCGCCCAGGAGGTCGGCGCGCTGGTCGTCGTCGACGCCTCCCAGGCCGCCCCGCACATGGTGCTGGACGTCCAGGCGCTGCAGGCCGACTTCGTGGCCTTCACCGGTCACAAGATGTGCGGCCCGACGGGCATCGGTGTGCTGTGGGGCCGCCAGGAGCTGCTGGAGGACCTCCCGCCGTTCCTCGGTGGCGGCGAGATGATCGAGACCGTCTCGATGCACTCCTCCACGTACGCCCCCGCGCCGCACAAGTTCGAGGCCGGTACGCCCCCGATCGCCCAGGCCGTCGGCCTCGGCGCCGCGGTGGACTACCTGTCCGCGATCGGCATGGACAACATCGCCCGCCACGAGCACGCGATCACCGAGTACGCGGTCCGCAGGCTCCAGGAGGTCCCCGACCTCCGCATCATCGGCCCCACCACGGCCGAGGACCGCGGCGCGGCGATCTCCTTCACGCTCGGCGACATCCACCCGCACGACGTGGGCCAGGTCCTCGACGAGCAGGGCATCGCGGTCCGGGTGGGCCATCACTGCGCGCGGCCGGTCTGCCTGCGGTACGGAATTCCCGCGACCACGCGAGCGTCTTTCTACCTGTACTCCACCCCCGGTGAGGTCGACGCACTGATCGAGGGCCTGGAGCACGTCCGGAACTTTTTCGGTTAATGGACTCTGTGGCTGAGGGCTGATTCGTGAAGCTTGATTCGATGTACCAGGACGTCATCCTGGATCACTACAAGCACCCGCACGGGCGGGGCTTGCGGGACGGCGACGCCGAGGTGCACCACGTCAACCCGACGTGCGGCGACGAGATCACGCTGCGCGTGCGGCTCTCCGGCGAGACCATTGAAGACGTCTCGTACGAGGGGCAGGGCTGCTCGATCAGCCAGGCCAGCGCCTCCGTGCTCAACGAGCTGCTGGTGGGCAAGGAGCTCGCCGACGCGCGCCGGATCCAGGAGACCTTCCTGGAGCTGATGCAGTCCAAGGGCAAGCTCGAACCGGACGACGCGATGGAGGAGGTGCTGGAGGACGCGGTTGCGTTCGCCGGTGTCTCCAAGTACCCGGCGCGCGTGAAGTGCGCTTTGCTGAGCTGGATGGCGTGGAAAGACGCCACGGCGCAGGCACTGAACGAAGGCGCTGAAGGGAAGACGGCATGACCGACAACGTAGAGACGACGACGAAGCCGGCCTCCGAGGAGGAGGTGCGCGAGGCGCTGTACGACGTGGTCGACCCCGAGCTGGGCATCGACGTCGTCAACCTCGGCCTCATCTACGGCATCCACGTCGACGACGCCAACATCGCCACCCTCGACATGACGCTGACGTCCGCGGCCTGCCCGCTGACCGACGTCATCGAGGACCAGGCGAAGTCGGCCACCGAGGGCATCGTCAACGAGCTCCGGATCAACTGGGTCTGGATGCCGCCGTGGGGCCCGGACAAGATCACGGACGACGGCCGGGAGCAGCTCCGCGCGCTCGGCTTCAACGTCTGATCGTCGGCTGTGGCGAGGCCCCCAGCAGATTGCTGGGGGCCTCGCTGTGTCATCGGCGGCGTTTGTCGAGCGCGTCCGCGAGGACGCGGAAGACGGCGACCCGCTGATCACCGCGCAGCCCGCGCAACGTCGTCAGGTGCCCGATGAGGAGGCTGACGACCACGACGATCGGGAGACAGGCCAGGACCAGAAGTTCGTGACTGAAGGGCATGAGCATGACTGCCTTTGGTTTCGGGGCCGGTACGGGATGCGATCGCTTGGGCGATACACAAGCCGAGCCGGGCCTTCTCCCGCCACGTCTCCTTTCTTCCAGGCGCCGTTTTCGCAGGTCAGGCAGCGCAAGCGGGAATTCCCGGCGGGAGACGGGATCAGCGGCGGAAGCCTCGCTCGGGGTCTCGCGCCCTGTCTTTGTAGAAGGGCTTGAACCAGCGGTCCGCTTCCAAGCCGGCGATCCCCAAGCGCTGGTTGAGGGGGCTGTCAGGGTCTTCGATGCCCTGAGCCCACGGCTCGTAGAGGAAGAGGATGTCGGTGTCCTCCAGAAATGTGTCCATGCACAGTTCCCAGTCGTAGTCCCCGGGCTCCTCCGGGAGACCCTTCACCAGGTCGGTGACGAAATCCGGCTCGTCCGTGACCATGGATGAGGCGTGCTCGAGCGCGAGGTGCACGGCCATTTCCTCCCCTGTACAGGTGGGGAGGGGCCAGTTGCCGGCTTCGATGTCGTCGGCCAGGTCGTCGAAGCATCGCGCCATTTGCCGGCGCCACCCGGCTTTCTGTCCCCAGGTCAGCACGGGCATGTCGCTGAAGAGACAGGCGTAGTTGTCCCGCAGGTCCACACGGGTGTCGCCGATCTCTTCCAGCTCGTCGTACGCCATGTCGGCCAGGATTTCGAAGGCGGCGCCGAGCACGCGCAGCGTGCGTGGAGTGGGACCGTAGTCCTCGTCTTCGTCTTCCCCATCGTCTTTCTCATCCGCCTCGTCTCCCTTGCGCGCCTCGTGCGGGGGCAAGGGGGCACTGGGTGTCTGTGGGGCACGGGCAAGAACAGGGCCGGGTTCGCCGCCGTAGTACGACTGGGACACTTCGTCCCCTGCCTCGGCGGCCTTGCGATACCACTCGTCGGCGGCCGCGTTGTCCTGTCGGCGGAAGTGAAGGTTGCCCATGAGGCGCAGTGAGAGTACGTCTCCGGCATCGCAGGCCAGCTGAAGCCACCGAGCGGCCTCCGCCCGATCTTCACGTTCGCAGAGGACACCGAGCCCACGCAGCCCGTCCACATCTCCCGCGTCGGCAAGCGGTCGAAGTGCGCGGCGGCTGACATCGATGCGCTCGTTGGCGTGGGCGGCCAGGGCGATGTCGAAGCGCTGGCGCCTTTCGGTGCCCACCCGGAGCGCGGTCTCCCACACCCTCTCCGGGATGAATTCGGGGGAGGCTCCCCGGGCTCTGAGGTGAGCGTCCAGCAAGTAGTCGAAGGCCCTCAGGCCGGTACCGTCGGGGATCAGCAGCCGTGTCACCGCGTCAGGGGGAGTCGTGGCCCATGCCAGCGCCTCGGTCAGAGGTTCGGGGCTGATCAATTGCTTGTTGCGGCCGGGGAGGTAGTCCTCGTGCAGTTCCTCGAGCAGCTCGGCGGGGAGCGGATCCGCCAGACCTGCCAGGGTCAGGTCGATCGCGGCCCACACCAGGGCGGCGCCCCGAGGGTTGCCGTTGACCACCGAGGCGCCGCAGAGACGCTGCCAGAGTTGAGGCCCGGTGGCCAGGGTCTCCGCGACGCCGAAGTCGGCGGCCTGGTCGATTGCCAGGCGCAGTCTCGAATCGCGGTTCGAGTACAGCTCTTCGCGGGCCCGGTCGAGTTCCGGAGGTGACCACAGTCGATCGACCTGGAAGTTCTCCGCGAGCCGTACCAATTCATCATCCGGGAACTGCTGATGCATGCGGGTACGCATGGTCCCGAGCACCGTGGCCTTGGCGGTGCGCAGCGCCCGGATGGCGTGGAGATCCATGCCTTCGGGGCCAAGGTAGCGCTCCATGTCGTTGAGCCAAAGAACACAGCGTTCCCCGGATTTGGCCGACCGGGTCACAGCGGAGACCGCTTCCGGCACCTCGGTCACGTGGCGCGGTACGACGAGGAGATGGTCGGGAAGAACAGCGGTCATCGCCTCGTAGGCGCATCGCGTCTTGCCGGCTGTGGAGTCCCCCACCAGCAGGATCACTCCACCGTGCCGCCCGGTACGGGACAGGGCTTGACGGACCGAGGGATCGACGTCCCTGGGAATGTACGCAGGTACGGCGTTGCCGCCCTCGGTCGTGCGGGCACGGTGCACCTTCAGCTCCAGCGGGTCCGCATCGCGGACCCGGAGCGTCACAGCCTGCGGCCCGGGCTCGGGAACCTGTTCGGCGCGGGCTCGTTCATACAGCCGTAACCACTTGGGGTAGTCAAACCAGCCCTGTGGAAGTGACGCCGTCTCCTCCAGAGCGCTCAGGAAGGAGGACAGGGCTGCCCAGGATTCGGGGATTCTGCCGCCGTTCTGCCAAGCGCTGATGGCTGACTTGCTGACACGATGTCGATTTTTACCTTCCGTGGCCTTGGCGATCTGTACCTGGGTGGGACGTCGGGCACCCTTACGTGTGGCCTCGTCCACGGCGGCTTTGATGGCTCGGGCCAGTTCGCCCCGAGCGCCCGTGGGGTGTGCGGCGTTTTCCGGATTCATGAAGCCGATGCTGCCCGAAGGCACTGACAGAGCAGAGGACTTGAGTCAGAGAGCGGGCTGCTGTTGTGTGGCGCAGTGAATGCCGCCGCCGCCCTCGGCGAGGGTGTGGATCTCCACGGGGCGGATCTCGCGGCCGGGGTGCAGGTCGCGCAGGATCGCGGCGGCGCGTTCGTCGGCGCGCCGGTCGCCGAAGCGCGGCAGGAGGACCGCGCCGTTCACGACGTAGTAGTTGACGTAGCACCCCAGAAAGTCGGCGCCCCGGCGGCCGAGCCGGGCGGGGTCCGGGGCGGGCAGTTCGATGATCTCCAGGGCCCTGCCGTGGGCGTCGGCGGCCGTCTCCAGGGCCGTACGGGCCTGCTCGTACACCCGCGTCCAGACGTCGGGCGGGGAGCCCGGAGGAGGGCTGTCGAGCACGACCGTGGCGGGTCCGGCGAAGCGGGCGAGGGCGTCGATGTGGCAGTCGGTGATGTCCTCGCCGCGGACGCCCGCCAGCCAGATCACCTCGGTCACGCCGAGCAGCTCCCGCAGGTCGCCCTCGATGTCGTCGCGGGACCGGCCGGGGTTGCGGTTGTCGTTGACCAGTGAACTCTCGGTGACCAGCAGGGTGCCCTCGCCATCGGTCTCCAGCGAGCCGCCCTCGGCGACGAGCGGCGCGAGGGTCCTCGGCACCCCGAGCGCCGCCAGCACCCGCCGCGCGACCTGCCCGTCCCGCGTGTGCTCCTGCTTGCCGCCCCATCCGTCGAAGCGGAAGTCGACGCCCGCGGGCCCGCAGTCCGGCCCGATGACGAAGGTCGGCCCGGAGTCCCGCAGCCACAGGTCGTCCACCGGCACGTCCACGACCTCGACCCCGCCGCCGCAGGCCTTCCGCGCGCCCTCGGCGTCCTCGGCCGCGGCGAGCAGGAGCACCGGCTCGTACGCGGCGACCGTGCGGGCGATGGCCGCGATGTCCCGCCGCACCGCCGCCGTGTCCCGTCCCCACACCGAGCCGGCCGGTGGCCATCCCATGACGGTCCGCGCGTGGGCGGCCGATTCGGCCGGGAAGCGGACGCTGTTCATCGGTGTGCCCCCAAGGCCTGGTCCGTGGCGCGCTCGCGCCCTGCCCCATCGTCGCCGGGCGCCGGGCGGGGCCGCCACCGGGAATCGTCGTTGCGTACGGTCGTACACAACGATGTGTACACTCGTACGCATGATGTACGTGACCCTCGCCGGAGCGATCCTCGCCGAGATCCTGGCCACCACCGCCATGAAGTACAGCGACGGCTTCAGCAAGCTGTGGCCCTCCCTCGGCACGGTGGCGGGCTATCTGATCGCGTTCGCACTGCTCTCGCAGACGCTCAAGGCCATGGACATGGGCACGGCCTACGCCATCTGGGCGGGCGCCGGTACCGCGGTCGTCGCCGCCATCGGCATGCTCTTCCTGGGCGAGGCGGTCACCGTCGTGCGCATAGGGGGAGTGCTGCTGGTCATCGCCGGTGTCGTCGTGCTCAACATCGGCGGGGCGTCCCACTGATGGCGCGCCGCTACGACCCCGAGCGCCCGGACCGCATCGTCGACGCCGCGATCAAGGTGGCCGCCGAGCGCGGCGTCGGCGCGTTGAGCCACCGGGCCGTCGCCGCCGAGGCCGATGTGCCGCTCGGCTCGACCACGTACCACTTCAAGACCCTCGACGACCTGCTGGTCGCCGCGCTGCGCCGGACGGCGAGGGCCTGGCTGGACGGCATGGCCGAGTGGGAGCGCGGCCTGGCGGCGGACGTCTCCCTGGCCGAGCTGCTGACCGGGCAGATCGTGACGTGGCTCGCGGAGGACCGCGCGCGCCTGGAGCTGGAGTACGAGCTCTACCTCGCCGCGCTGCGCCGCCCCGCCGTGCGGCCGATCGCCACCGAGTGTGTGGAGGAGATGGTCGCCCTGATCCGTCGCCGCACGTCCGACGAGGGGACCGCGCGTGCCCTCGTCGCGTTCCTCGACGGTCTGATGATCCAGATTCTGATCACCGGGCGGCCGTTCGACCGGGACGAGGTCCTGGCGGCGCTGCGCAAGATGACCGGCTGACGGGCCCGTCGCCGGTGGGGGCGGCGGACCGGGTTCGCGTGGAGCAGCCGTGTCCGGTTAGGTTTTCGACCATGACCGACGCAGTAGCTTCCCGTAACACCGGCGCCGTCGCCGCCGGCCTTGCCACGATCACCGAGGACGGGACCGTCCTCGACACCTGGTTCCCGGCCCCCGAGCTGGTCGCCGACCCCGGCCCGGCCGGGACCGAGCGGCTGGATGTCGAGCGCGCCGCCGAGCTGCTGGGTGCGAGCGCTCCCAAGGCGCTCGGCCCGGATGCGCGCCGCGGCGTCGAGGTGGTCGCCGTCCGTACGGTCATCGCCTCGCTCGACGACAAGCCGCTCGACGCGCACGACGCGTACCTGCGGCTGCACCTGCTCTCCCACCGCCTGGTCCAGCCGCACGGCCAGAACCTGGACGGCCTCTTCGGCCTGCTCGCCAACGTCGCCTGGACCTCGCTCGGCCCCGTCGCCGTGGACCGCGTCGAGACCGTGCGCCTGAACGCCCGCGCCGAGGGCCTGCACCTCCAGGTGACGAGCATCGACAAGTTCCCGCGCATGACCGACTACGTCGCCCCCGTCGGCGTGCGGATCGCCGACGCCGACCGGGTCCGCCTCGGCGCGCACCTCGCGCCCGGCACCACCGTGATGCACGAGGGCTTCGTCAACTTCAACGCCGGCACCCTCGGCACCTCCATGGTCGAGGGCCGCATCAGCGCGGGCGTCGTCGTCGGCAACGGCTCCGACATCGGCGGCGGCGCGTCCACGATGGGCACCCTCTCCGGCGGCGGCAAGCAGATCATCTCCATCGGCGAGCGCTGCCTGCTCGGCGCCGAGTCGGGCATCGGGATCGCGCTCGGCGACGAGTGCGTCGTCGAGGCGGGCCTCTACGTCACCGCCGGCACCCGTGTCACGCTGCCGGACGGCGAGGTCGTCAAGGCGCTGGAGCTCTCCGGCGCCAGCAACATCCTCTTCCGCCGCAACTCCACCTCCGGTGCGGTGGAGGCCCGTCCGCACAAGGGCACGTGGGGCGGCCTCAACGAGGTGCTGCACGCGCACAACTGAGTCACGCCCACCTGCTGGGTGTCCTCAATCGCCGGACGGGCTTGATGATCAAGCCCGTCCGGCGATCGTGCTTTCGTATGCCTCCAGCAGGGCCTTCGTCCGGTCCGGGGACGCCGCCCGCAACGGCATCCGCACCGGGCCGCCCGGCAGGCCCAGCGCGCCCAGCAGAGCCTTCGCCGTGACCGTGCCCGGCAGGCCGGCGGCCATCATCAGCTCGATCAGCGGCAGCGCCCGCTGGTGCAGCGCCGTGGCCTCGGCGGTGCGCCCGAGGTCGAAGGCGTCCAGGGCGGCGGCCAGGACGGGACCCGCGACATTGGTGACCGTGCTGACGTAGCCCGTGCCGCCGACCGCTCGCAGCGGAAGGTTCAGCTCCTCCGAACCGGCGTAGTAGGCGAGGCCGGTCGCCGCGATGACCTTCGCGCTGCCCAGCAGGTCGTTCGCGCAGTCCTTGACCCCCGCGACGCGCGGGTGCTCCGCCAGCCGCAGCATGGTGTCGGGTTCGATCCGGGTCCCGGTGCGGGCCGGGATGTCGTAGAGCATCACCGGCACCCCGACCGCGTCCGCCACCGTACGGAAGTGCTCCGCGACGTCCTCCTGCGGCGGTCGGCTGTAGTACGGCGTCACCACCAACACCCCGTGCGCCCCCGCCGCCTCGGCCGCGCGGGCCAGTTCGACGGTCTGCCGGGTGTCGGCGGACCCCACGCCTGCCGTGATCCGCGCCCGGTCGCCCACGGCCTCGGCCACCGCGGTGACGAGCGCGGTCTTCTCCGCGGCGCTGGTCGTCGGCGACTCGCCCGTCGTTCCGCTCAGCACGAGCCCGTCGCAGCCGCCGCGCGTGACGAGATGGTCGGCGAGCTTCTGCGCCCCGTCGAGATCGAGGTCGCCGTCGGCGTCGAAGGGGGTGACCATCGCGCAGACGGTACGGCCGAAGGGGCTGGTGGGCATCGTGGCACTCTCCAAGCGGTCGGTGTTCTCCGCCGGATTGTCAGCCCCTACGTCCGTACAGGTCTATTTAATTGTTCTGCCGGTTACCGTTGAGTATTTCTACTCAGTGGTGCCGAGCCAGTGGTGTCACGGCTTCCAGCGCAGCACCTGCGGGTCGTGGTCGCTCGCCTGGTCTGCGAACTCCGCGTTGATGTGCACGATGTCGTAGTCGACGGAGCGCACATGGCGGCTGGTCAGGATGTGGTCCAGCACCTGGGAGCTGCCCTGGAAGACATAGCCGTAGCGCTCCTTGCGCGGCAGCCGGTCGACCAGGTCGGTGAGGGCGCCGCCCGAGGTCAGGGCCTTGAGGGCGGGGGAGAACTGGTAGTCGTTCAGGTCGCCCGCGACGATCACGTTCGCCCGCTTGTCTGCCGCGAGGAGCTGCTTGACGAAGGCGTTGACGGCCTTCGACTGCTCGATGCGCTGCACCTCGGACGTACGGGCCGGCGGCTGGACGCGGCTGTCGAGCCCCTGGTCGCCGCCCTTGGAGTTGAAGTGGTTGGCGACGACGAAGACCGGCCGGCCCCGGAAGGAGAACTCGCCGACCAGCGGCTTGCGGCTGTTCTTCCAGGCCTCGTTGGCCGGGTCGATGCGGCCGGGCGAGGCCGAGAGCTTCGCCTTGCCGCCCTCGCGCGTGACCGTCACCGGGGTGGTGGCGTCCCCGCCGGGGATCTCGGTGAAGGAGACCCGCGCGGGGTTGTAGAGGAAGGCGGTACGGATGTTGCCGCCCGGCTGGCCGCCGTCCTGGCCGTTGACCGGGTTGATCTGCTGCCACCGGTACGCGGGCCCACCGGCCGCCGCGATGGCGTCCGTGAGCTTCTTCAGCGTCTGCCCGGCGTCCACGACGCCCTGGTCGGTCGTGCCGTCGTCGTCCTGGACCTCTTCGAGGGCGACGATGTCGGGCGAGGCGAGGTTGTTCACCAGCGCCGCCGCCAGCCGGTCGAACTTCGCCTGCGGGGTCTTGGGAGAGAGGTTCTCCACGTTGTACGTGGCGACCGCCAGCTCGTCGCTCTTCTGCTTGCGCGTCGTCTCGCGGGTCAGCCCCCGGTCGGCCAGCGTTCCCAGCTCGGTGGCCTGGAGGGTGTAGCCGCCGAAGTTGTTGTAGTCCAGCGGTCCGGCCGTGGTGCCGGTCAGCGAGTCACCGACGTTCGCGACCGGGAACGGGCGCTGCGTGTACGGGATCAGCGAGGCCACCTTGACCCGGCCGACCCCCGGGGTGCTGTAGGAGCCGTAGAGCGAGCCGCCGCGCGCGCTGCGGTCGCGGTGGGTCTCGGCGGTGATCCACAGTTCCTTGTGCTCGTTGGTCGCGCCCACGACGGGCGCGTCCTTGACCGAGACCCGCATGCCCTCCAGCGACTCGTAGCGGTCCAGGGCGTAGGTGTTCGGCTTCAGCCGCAGCCCCTCGATGGAGTCGCCGCCCGCGCTCGGCGCGTACCGGTCCGGCACGGTGGAGGGGCGCAGCGCGAACGCGGCGGGCAGTGCGTTGCCCGAGGACCGCACGGTCCACGACGCCTTGGAGAGCTGGGTGACCGACTGCAGACCCGCCGACTCCCCGCCCGGGTAGTACTCGGAGACCGCGCCGGAGACCGTCACCGCGTCACCGACGGCGAGCGCCGGGGTGTCCTTGCCGGTGAAGACGAAGATCGCCTCGCTGGTCGCCGGGTCGCTGTCGGCCTTCGGGTCCTGGAGCCAGAAGCCGCGCGCGGAACCGAAGGCCCGTACGGCCGTCACGACGCCGGGGACGTCCGTGACCTGCTGGCCGGCGAGCGGGGAGACGCGGGTGCTGCCCTGGATGTCGTGGATCCGGATCTCGGCGGCGCTCGCCGACTGCGGGACGGCGAGCAGCCCGGCGGCGAGCGCGGCGGCTATGACGGAACCGACGGTCGCGGTTCTGCGCAGGGGACGAGCAGTGGGCACGGTGGCCTCCGGTGGTGGTGAGGGGGTGGCGGGTTTCGCGGAAATGCGGGGTGCCCGAACGGGCGTTGCCGCGAGAAACAAGCTCTACGCGCGTCAATGTCTTGTGTGATCAGGCCAGTTGTCAACGTTTCCGTGGGTAACCGATTGGGCTGCGCCCGGCGTGAGTCGACATACAGGTTGTGTCGTGCGCACCTCCGCCACCTTGAGCCCGTCCGGCGATTGAGGACGCGCCCGCAGGGCGCTCGCCGCCGTAGGCGGTAAGACCGGCCCGTCGCCGGAGGTCCGCCGGCCAGGCGAGACGCGCTGGCCGCCGTAGGCGGTAAGACCGGCCCGTCGCCGGAGGTCCGCCGGCCAGGCGAGACGCGCTCGCGGCCGTAGGCGGTAAGACCGGCCCGTCGCCGGAGATCTGCCGGCCAGGCGAGACGCGCTGGCCGCCGTAGGCGGTAAGACCGGCCTGTCGCCGGAGATCTGCCGGCCAGGCGAGACGTGCTCGCCGCCGCAGGCGGCAAAGACAGGCTGTCGCCGAAGATCCGCCGGACAGGCAATAGGCTTGGGCACCGCGCCCGGCCGACCCGATCCGGCGCGGCCGTCACGACGAGGAGATGACCCCCCTGATGTCCGGAGACCGCCCGACCATGCCGCCGGTGCGGCTGCACACCGACGCCGAACTCGCGCGTGACGCGCTCTCCGCGCCGCTGTTCGCCCGCGCCGCGAAGCTCGCCCGCTGGGCCGGCGAGGGCACCCCGGTCGGTGCGGGCGGCGAACTGCTCGCCGAGCAGTTGCTCACCGCCACGAAGCTGCTCGGCCTGGAGGGCGAGGAGGACGGCACCGCCTACGCCGCCGAGGCGTGGCAGCTCGCGCTGGACACCGGGCTCGTGGACTTCACCGAGGACCCGGACGCCGCCGACGACGCGGACGCGGACCAGCCGTCCGCCACCGCGAGCGCGGGCGAGGAACTGGCCACGCTCACCTCCGGCAGCCCCCAGGACATCCTCGACCTCTGGCTCGGCGGACTGGAGACCGTGCTGGCCGACGCGGCCGTCCCGGACCTGGGCGACCTGGTCGACCAGATCGCCGAGACCGGACCGGACGGCGAGCTCGACCTCGACGCCCTCGACTGGAACCCCGAGGAGGAGGCCGACTTCCTCGACGGCGTCCTCGGCAACCTCTACCTGCTGACCGCGCTGGGCGAGGGCGGCCCCGACCGGCCCGTACCGCTGCCGGCGCTCGCCGCCTCCATGATCGTCCCGGATGACATGGACGAGCCCACCGACGACATCCTCGAAGAGGTCTCCGACGCGATGATGCGGCTGGACGACCAGTTCCGGTTGCTCGCGCCGGCCGGCCTGGTGGAGTACCAGCCCGTCGACGAGGCCCTCATCGAGGAGATCGACGGGGAGGGGCATATCCGTGAGTCCGTCGACGGTGTGACCTCCGAGGTTCCCGAGGAGGAGGACGTCACCCGCTACGGCATGGTCGCCCTCACCCCGCTCGGCGTCTTCGCCGTACGGGCCCGGATGCTCGACGCCGGCATCGACGCCCCGGCCGTCGGCGACCTCGCCGACAAGGGCGCGGACACGCTCCTCGCGGCGCTCCCCGGGCACCCCGGGGAGGCCGCCCGCGCCGAGGCGGAGGCCTGGCTGGCCCGCCGGGCCCCGCAGGACGCCGCCCGCGAGCTCCTCGCCGCCGCGCGCGGCGACGACCTGGACGCCCCGCAGCGCCGCCTGGCCTGCCAGCAGACCCTCTCGCTGGTCGGTACGGAGGCCGAGCCCGCGCTGCGCGAGGTCCTCGACGACCCGCAACTGGGCGGCCTCGCCCGGGTCTGGCTGGCCGAGCACGACGCCACGGACATCCCCGAGCCGGGCGAGACGATGGTGTTCTGGCTGACCGTGGACACGATCGCGGCACAGCTCGCGGCCGAGGGCGACTCGGAGGAGCTGCGCGGTCTGGTGGCGAGCCTGGTCGGTCGGCACAGCGGCTTCTTCGACTCGGCCTGGCGGGTGGACCACCCCGCCACGGCGGACGTGCTGGAGGCCATGGGCCGGCTCCACCCGGACAAGAAGGTGGCCAAGGAGGCCCGCAAGGCGGCCTTCAAGGCGCGCTCGCGCGGCTGAGCGCGCGCTGAACACCGTCCGATCTCTCCGGAGCACCGGGCGGCGGATCGTTCGAAGTCCTGCGCGCCGACTCACTCCTGAGGGGGAGTGAGCGAGGCGGAATGACCGATGCCGTACGGCCTTGTCCGTACGGCATCGGATCGGTCCATGGATGACGGCTCGTGTTCATCTCCTGTTCGGTGGGGAGAGGGAACGTAAGCGCCGCCCCGGGGACGCGCCCAGTGCGTCCCGAAGGGCACAGAGCGACGACCCGGCCATCCCTGGAGACGAAGATGACCATCAGCCGCAGAGACTTCGCGAAACGATCCGCCTTCACCGGCGCGGGAGTCGCCCTCGTCGGCAGCGTCGGTGTCCTTGCCACCGCGCCCGGCGCGCTGGCCGCGGACACCGCGGACACCGCGGGGGAGGCGGCGGACGGCGCGGCCGAGCACGGCCGACGCAAGCTCGGGTACGGCCCGCTCCTGGCCGACCCGAAGGGGCTCCTCGCGCTGCCCGCCGGATTCTCCTACCGGGTCATCACCCGCACGGGTGTCACGAAGCTGGAGTCCGGCGAGCCCACGCCGTCCAACCACGACGGCACGGCCGCCTTCGCCGGCTCGCGCGGCAGCACCCTGCTGGTCAACAACCACGAGCTGGGCGGCGCGCGCACCAAGTGGCCGCACCCGGTGCCGCTCGCGCCGGGGCTCGTCTACGACCCCGCCGCGGCGGGCGGCTGCACGGTCGTCGAGGTCGCGGGCCGCGGGGGCCACGTGGCCGAGTGGGTCGGCATCGCCGGTACGTCCACGAACTGCGCGGGCGGCAGCACCCCTTGGGGCACCTGGCTCACCTGCGAGGAGACCGAGGACAAGGCCGGCAGGAACGGCATGACCAAGGACCACGGCTATGTCTTCGAGGTCGACCCGAAGGACCGGCGCGCGGGCCGCGACCCCAGACCGATCAAGGCGCTCGGCCGCTACGCCCACGAAGCCGTCGTCGTCGACCCCAAGCGCGGGCACCTCTATCTGACCGAGGACGCCTCCGGCCCCAACGGGCTCTTCTACCGCTGGACCCCGCCGCAGGGCTTCCAGCACGGGCGCGGCCGGCTGCGCACCCTCGCCGACGAGGCGGGCAGCCTGGAGGCGTTCAAGTGCTTCGACTCCGGCGGCCGTTTCGTCGACGACCTCTCCCGGGCCACCGAGACCGGCACGGTCTACGGCGTGGACTGGGTGGAGGTGCCCGACCGCGACGCGAAGAGCGTCTCGGTGCGCAAGCAGTTCAAGGACGGCGAGGTCACCCGCGCCCGCAAGCTCGAAGGCATGTGGTGGGGCGACGGCGGCGTGTACGTCGTGTCCTCCTTCGCCCGTGAGGAGAGCCCCGTCCAGCACGACGGCCAGGTGTGGTTCTACAACCCCCGCCGCCGCACCCTGACCCTGAAGGTGCGCTTCGGCGTCAACGCGAGCCCCGAGCGCGAGGGCGCCCTCGACGGCCCCGACAACATCACCGTCTCGCCGTACGGCGGCCTGGTCATCGCCGAGGACGGCAACGGCGTCCAGCACCTCTTCGGCGCCGCCGACGACGGCCGCACGTACCCGATCGCGCGCAACGAGCTGAACATCGGCAGCGCGGACAAGCCGGAGTACAGCGAGTTCACCGGGGTGACCTTCTCGCCCGACGGCCGCACGCTCTTCGCCAACATCCAGGACCCCGGCATCATGCTCGCCATCACCGGCCCCTGGCGCCGGCAGGGCACGCGGGGCTGACCGGGCCGGGCCCGGGGAATCCTGAGCGGTCGCCGCTGTTGAAAGGGAGGTGACCCTCAAGCTCTCCGTCCTCGACCGCTCCCGCACCCGGCAGGGACACGACCCGGGGGAGGCGCTGCGCGACACCGTGCGGTTCGCGCGGCGCGCCGAGGAGCTCGGCTACCACCGCTTCTGGGTCTCGGAGCACCACAGTGTGCCCGGCGTGGCGGGCTCGGCGCCCACGGTGCTGGCGGCGGCGGTCGCCGCCGCCACCTCGCGCATCCGGGTCGGTACGGGCGGCGTGATGCTGCCCAACCACCGGACACTGGTGGTCGCCGAGCAGTTCGGGGTGCTGGAGTCGCTCTTCCCCGGCCGGATCGACATGGGCCTCGGCCGGTCCGTCGGCTTCACCGACGGCATCCGCCGGGCGCTGGGCACCGACAAGGAGGCGATGGCGGACTTCGGGGACCAGCTCGCGGAGCTCGCGGCCTACTTCACGGACGGCCCGCGCCCCCACCCCCAGGTCCACGCCCGCCCCGCCGAGGGCCTGCGCGTCCCCGCCTTCGTCCTCGCGGGCGACTCGGGCGCCGACGTCGCCGCCTCGGCGGGCGCGGCCCTGGTCATCGGCGGCCTCCAGGGCGAGGACCGGCCCCTGTCCGCCGTCGACCGCTATCGCAAGACCTTCCGCCCCTCGGCCTGGCGCCGCCACCCCTACGTCGTGCTCGCGGGCAACGTCGCCGTCGCCGAGACCACGGAGGCCGCCCGCCGCCTCCTGATCCCGGAGGCCTGGGCCCTGGCCCACTCCCGCACGCACGGTGTCTTCCCGCCGCTGGCCCCCGCCGAGGAGATCGAAACGCTGCTCGCGGGGGCGAGCGAGCGGGAGCGCGGCTTCTACGAGGCGGGCCTGCGCGGCCACGTCTTCGGCACGGAGGACGAGGTCGCCGCCGCGCTCGACACACTGATCGCACGCAGCGGCGCGGACGAGCTGCTGATCACCACCAACTCCTACGACCGGGAGGCGCTCCTGGACTCGTACCGGCGGCTGGCGGGGTTGGCGGGGCTTGCCGGACACGGCGTGGCAGGCGCGGGGCGCGCCGCCGACGGGCTCGGCCGGGTCGCGTAGGGGGGGCGCTGCCCGCGTGAGCCGGGCTGACCGGTCGCGGGCGTCCGTAGGCTCCTCCGCATGATCGAGCACACGCTGTGCGTCGGCGACCACCCCCACCACGACATCGCACCCGCCGCTTCCGCCGGTCTCCGCACCGCCCACCTGCGGCGCGGCCCGTACGGACATTTCTGGGCCGACGGCCCCGAGGCCGCCGCCGCGGACTGGCGCATCGGTTCCTTGGCCGAACTGCCCGCTCTTCTGGCTCCCTAGGGCTTGGCAAAAGACCACGCACCGCCGAGCCCTCGACCTGGCCCGCGCGTGGGCGCCTCCGAGCGACCTGCCGCGCGCGCACCGTTCCGGTTAGCGTGCGGGTATGACGCTCTCCCATGATTCAGGCGATTACTGGGAAACCACCGGGGCCGCGCGTACCTTCACCCACCCGCTCGACCCGGAGCTGCTCTCCCGGTACTTCTCCGCCGACGACCGCATCCTGGACTACGGCTGCGGATACGGGCGGCTGTTGGCGCAGCTGGCCGAGTGCGGGTACCGCGATGTGCGGGGCGTGGAGCCCTCGGCGGCGCTCGTCGACCGGGGGCGCAAGGAGCATCCGGAGCTGCGGATCGCGCACTTCGAGGAGCCGCCGCTGCCGTTCGCGGACGGGACGTTCGACGCGGCGCTGCTGTTCGCCGTGCTGACGTCCATCCCGGACGCGGAGGACCGGGAGCGGGCCGTCGCGGAGGTGGGGCGGCTCGTACGCCCCGGTGGGGTGCTGTACATCAGCGACGTGCCGCTCCAGACCGACGAGCGCAGCGTGGGCCGGTACCGCGCGCAGGAACAGGAGACCGGGGCGTACGGCGTCTTCCGGATCGAGGACGGCGGGGTGTTCGTGCATCAGTCGCCGGAGAGCTTCCACGCGCTGCTCGGCCGGCACGGCTTCACCGTCGAGACCGAGGAGCGGCGCCGCACCCCGACCCTGGACGGCCACACGGACCTGAGCCTGCAGGTGATCGCCCGCCGCACGCCCTAGTCGCGGGTGGCGCGTCCTACGATCGGCGCATGGCCAAACGCACTCACTCGCTGTCCCTGTGGTCCCAGGACTCCGTGCTGTCGATCGGCTCGCGGGGCTCGGTGCTCTCCATCGGCTCGGTCGGGTCCGTCCTGTCCGTCGGCTCGGTCGGCAGCGCCCTGTCGTTCGGCTCGATCGGTTCCGCCCTCTCGGTGGTCTCGGTCGGATCCTGGCTGAGCACCGGTTCGTTGCTGTCCGCGCAGTCGCGGTGGTCGGTGCTGTCCGCGCGGTCCCACGGGGGCTTCCTGGCCGCCGGGGTGGTGACGACCGTCGCCTGTGCGGCGCTGGCGCACAGGGCGGCGCGGGGTACGAAGGGCTGACGTGCCGCCCCTGGGGAGGAGCCGGCGCTCCGACTCGCGTAGGGCGCGGGGCGGGACGGCCGGGGCGTGAGCAGGAGGAGGCTCTCCGTCTCCCGGCCGAGAACGGCCGGAACGGTCTGCCGTCCAGGCCGACGTGCGAGGGCGTACGACGCGGAATTCTGGTCGTATGTCCCACTTGACAGAGCACTCGGTACAGCCAGTACGGAAGCCGGCACAGAGGCCGGTACGGAATCACCTCGTCCCGCCGCAGGTCACCTCCCTGAAGTGCGGCGGACGCTGGGACGATCACGCCACCCGCCGCGCCTGAACCCGCCCTGGACGAGAGCCGTTTCCGCCAAATGGCGGAGGCGGATCGTCATGCCGGGCGAGGCGGCAGGCGGCAGTGCCGCCACATTCTTGACCCCATGAGCCACCCGATAGGCCCCTCGCCGCCGGCGAGCGGCATCCCGCCGAGACCCGTCACCTACCCTGTACGGATGATCATCGGACTGCCGGCGCCCGCCGCCGACGGCCGTGCCGCATGACGGCCCCCCTCCGGCGCCTCGTGGGCGCGACACTGGGCCGCCGCGCCTGGCTGCGCTGGGTGCATCTGCTGCTCGGCGGCGCGCTGTTGATGCCGTACTTCCTGCTCGCCAATGTGCTCCTGTCGTTGGTCCACACCGGCAACGACACCCTCCTGCTGGTCTCCCCCTCCTGGCAGTTCATCACCTTGGCGGTGGCCCTCGTACCGGCCGCGGTGACCGCCCTGTTCCCGCTCGTACGACCGCTGGAGTCCACCGCCGCGCGGGCGCTGTGCGATACGCGGGGCGCCGAACTGGCCACGCGCCCCAGCGACACCTGGGCCGCGCGCGGTCGGACGGCCGGGTGGTACACCCTGCATCTGGCGGCCGGCGGCATCGTCAGCGGCATGTCGCTGTCCGCGCCCCCCGCGGCCCTGGTGCTGATCGCCCTGCCCCTGTGGGGGTCCTCTCCCCGCACCGAACAGATGGTCTGGACCCGGTACTTCGACGGCGCCGGAATGCTGCTGGCCCCGCTGGCCGGCTTCGCGCTGCTCGCGCTCGTCGTCGGCACGTCCTGGGCGGCCGGGGCGCTGCTGGCCCGTTGGGCGCCGGTCCTGCTCGGGCCGACGGCGGCGGACCGGCTCGCCGCCGCCGAGCGGCACGCCCTGCGGCTGGCCGAACGCAACCGGCTGGCGCGCGAGCTGCACGACTCGGTCGGGCACGCCCTGAGCGCGGTGACGCTGCAGGCGAGCGCCGCGCGCCGGGTCCTCGACGCCGACCCGGAGTTCGCACGGCAGGCGCTGGCCGCGATCGAGGAGACGACGCGCGCGGCCGTCGGCGAGCTCGACACCGTGCTGGGCCTGCTGCGCGAGGACGGCCCTGCCTCCGCGGCGCCCGCGCCGACCCTCGCCGATCTCGACGCCCTGCTGGCCCGTACCCGCGCGGCGGGCTGCGAGGTCACCCTCACCGCGTCCACCGCGCTGGAGAAGGTGCCACCGGTCGTCTCCCGCGAGGCGTACCGCATCGTGCAGGAAGGGCTGGGCAACGCCCTGCGCCACGCGGGGCAGGTCCCCGTGCGGCTGCGGATCGACGTACACGACGACGACCTGGAGGTCGCCTTGGAAAACCCCGTGTCCCCGGAGTCCGGCAGCACCCGAGGCCGCCCCGGCGGCGGTCGCGGACTGACCGGCATAGCCGAGCGCGCCCGGCTGCTGCGCGGCGCCAGCACCTCGGGCGCGGCCGACGGCACCTGGCGGCTGGCCGTGCGGCTGCCGCTGGGAGGTGGAGTCCGATGAGCACCCCCGCCCGTCCGCTGCGCATCGTCCTCGCCGACGACGAACGGATGGTGCGTACCGCACTGCGCGCGATCCTGGGCGCCGAGCCGGACCTGGAGGTCGTCGGCGAGGCCGAGACCGGCGCGGAGGCGGTGTCGGTCATCCGGGAACTGCGCCCCGACGTCGTGCTGATGGACGTGCGGATGCCGCAGATCGACGGCATCCGCGCCACCGAGCAGGTGCTGGCCACGATGACCGACCCGCCGCGCGTCATCGTCGTCACCACCTTCGAGAACGACAGCTACGTCTACGACGCGCTGCGCGCGGGAGCCAGCGGCTTCCTCCTCAAGCGCTCGGACGCGGACGAGCTCGTCTCGGCCGTACGGCTGGTGGCCCGCAGCGACTCGCTGCTCTTCCCCGCCGCCGTACGCGCCCTGGCCGCCGAGTACGCGGGGGCCAGGACCGCGCGGGCCGCGGCCGCGGCGCTCCGCGCCCGGCTGTCGGAGCGGGAGGCGGAGGTGCTGCGGCTGATGACGACGGGCCTGTCGAACGCGGAGATCGCCGACCGGCTCGCGGTGGGACCGGCGACCGTGAAGACGCACGTCGCGGGGGTGCTCGCCAAACTGGGCGTACGGGACCGCACCCAGGCGGTCATCGCCGCCTACGAGTGCGGCTTCGTCACGCCCCGGTGAGGGCGGCCGTCGGCGGACGGGCTCCGCGGGCGGGGACCGTGCGGGCTCTCCTCACAGGCTCTCCGTGCGGGCTTCCACGGGTAATGGAACCGCAAAGCGCGGTCACTCGTTACCCGGGACATGACCGCTATGACACCCGGCTCGAACATTCCTCTTTCCGTCGCGCGCGTGACGGTGGACGTCACCGCCCCCGTGCGGCTCGACGTGTCGGGCCTGCTGCTCACCGCCGACGGCAAGGTGCGCTCCGACGACGACTTCGTCTTCTACAACCAGCCCCATGGACCGGGCGTGACCCATCGCGCGGCGGCGGGCGGCACGGGCGACTCGATCACCGTGGACACCACGGCCGTCCCCGCCGACATCGACAAGATCGTGGTGACCGCCAGCCTGGACGCCCCGGGGGCGACCTTCGCGGGCACCGAGCCCACCGCGACCGTGCGCGGCGCGGACGACGGCAGTGTCATCGCGACCTTCACCCCGCCCCGGCTCGGCGCCGAGACGGCTCTGGTGACCATCGAGGTGTACCGGCGGGCGGGCGCCTGGAAGGTGCGCGCGGTCGGTCAGGGCTATGCCAACGGCCTGGCGGGCATCGCGACCGACTTCGGCGTGAGCGTGGAGGAGCCCGCACCCGTGGCCGACCCGGCACCGCCGGTCCAGGCCCCGGCCGCGCCCGTCGCCCCGCCGGTGCAGGCACCTCCGACGCAGGTCCCGCCGGCCCCGGCCGCACCTCCGGCCCCCGCGGCCCCGGGGAAGATCAACCTCGACAAGGGCCGGGTCAGCCTCCAGAAGAACCAGACGGTCTCCCTCGTCAAGGGCGGCCGCCCGCTCACCCAGTCCGTCAAGATGGGCCTCGGCTGGGAGCCCGCCTACGGCAGCAAGGCCATCGACCTCGACGCCTCCGTGATCGCCTACGGCCCCAGCCGCAACATGATCGACGCCTGCTACTTCGGCAAGCTCCAGATCCTGAACGGCGCGATCCAGCACTCCGGCGACAACCTCACCGGCGAGGGCTCGGGCGACGACGAGGTCATCACCGTCCACATGGGCGGTCTGCCCGCCGAGGTGTCCGGCCTGGTCTTCACGGTCAGCTCCTTCAACGGCCAGAAGTTCACGCAGGTCGCCAAGGCCTACTGCCGGCTGATGGACGCCCAGACCGGCGAGGAACTGGTGCGCTTCGACCTCACCGGCGCCGAGCCGAAGACGGGCGTGCTGATGTGCAAATTCATCCGCCAGTTCTCCGGTGAGTGGGAGATGACGGCCATCGGCGAGTACGTGAAGTCGCGCACGGTCCGCGACCTGGTCAAGCCCGCCGCCGGGGCGCTGTAGGTCGCTGAGGCGGAAGGGGCCCGGATCGCCGGCGGCGCGAGCCGACCGCGATCCGGGCCCCTCCTCTTGGGACACCTTGGGGGCACCGCCCCCGTTCCCGGCGGGGGCACCGGTGGCCAAACCCCGCGTACTGCCCATGGACGGGCAGAACGGCACCGCGCATAGTGGGTGGATGGAGAGCTTGGCACGTGCCCACTTCTCACCCGAGACGACCTATCTCAACACCGCGTCCACCGGTCTCGTCCCCGCCCGCGCCGTCACCGCCATGACCTCGGCCGTCGAGGCCGCCGCCATCGGGCGGCCCGTCGTGGGGGAGGGATTCGCGGCGGTGGAGGACGCCCGGGGTTCCTTCGCCCGGCTCGTCGGCGTGCCCGCCCGGCAGGTGGCGGCCGGCGGGTCGGCCGCGGTCTATTGCGGATTGATCGCCCAGTCCCTGCCGACCGGAGCGGAAGTGCTCGTCGCCGAAGGCGACTTCGCTTCGCTCGTCAACCCCTTCCACGTCCGCCGCGACCTCCACGTGCGCACCGCGCCGCTGGAGAAGCTCGCCACCGAGGTCCGGCCCGATACGGCTCTGGTCGCCGTCAGCGCGGTCCAGTCGGCGGACGGGCGGATCGCCGACCTCGACGGGATCGGCGCGGCCGCCCGCGCGCACGGCGCCCGGACCCTCATCGACGTCAGCCAGGCGCTCGGATGGCTGCCGTACGACGCGAGCGCGCACGATTTCACCGTCGGCGTCGGCTTCAAGTGGCTGCTGTGCCCGCGCGGCGTCGCCTTTCTCGCCGTCCCCGAGGACCTCGGCGGGCTCACGCCCGTCTTCGCCGGGTGGGTTGCGGGCGAGGAGCCCTGGAACAGCTGTTACGGGCCGGTGGAGCGGCTGGCGGAGTCCGCGCGGCGGTTCGACGAGAGCCCCAGCCTCTTCTCCTACGTCGCCGCCGGTGACAGCCTGGCCCTCATCGAGGAGCTCGGCGTCGAGCGGATCCACGGCCACAACCGCGCCCTCGCCGACCGCTTCCGCGCCGGACTCGACGCGCTCGGCCGCCGCGCCGTGCCCGCCGACGGCTCCGCGATCGTCGCCGTCCCCGGCCTCGGTCACGCCGCCGAACGGCTCACCGACGAGGGCATGCCGGTCAGCGACCGGGCCGGGAACCTCCGCGCGGCGTTCCACCTCTACAACACCTCGGCGGACGTCGACCGGCTGCTGGAGGCGCTCGCCCGCTGCTGAGCGCGACGGGTACGGCCCGTACGCCCGCCGCGTACGGGCCGTACCCTCGATACCCGTCGATACCCGTCGATACCCGTCGATACCCGTCGATACCCGTCGATACCCGTCGATACCCGTCGATACCCGTCGATACCCGTCGAT
>NZ_JBVIQR010000007.1:152576-232897 GCF_055576875.1 Streptomyces sp. NPDC033229
CCGTCGATACCCGTCGATACCCGTCGATACCCGTCGATACCCGTCGATACCCGTCGATACCCGTCGATACCCGTCGATACCCGTCGATACCCGTCGATACCCGTCGATCCGATGACGTCCGCTCAGCGCACCGGCGTGAAGTCCCGTGCCCCGATGAAAGAGGGCCGGGGAGCCGGCGCCGCGAAGGGCGGGCCCGCCACGTTCTCCACGCTGTTGAAGACGATGAAGACGTTGCTGCGCGGGAAGGGCGTGATGTTGTCGCCGGACCCGTGCATGCAGTTGCAGTCGAACCACGTCGCCGAGCCGGCCGGGCCCGTGAAGAGCTTGATGCCGTGCTGCGCGGCGAGGTCCGTCAGGGCCTCGTCGGACGGCGTGCCCGCCTCCTGCATCTTCAGCGACCGCTTGTAGTTGTCCTCGGGGGTCTCGCCCGCGCAGCCGAGGAACGTCCGGTGCGAACCGGGCATGATCATCAGCCCGCCGTTGGTGTCGTGGTTCTCGGTGAGCGCGATCGACACCGACACGGTCCGCATGCCCGGAAGTCCGTCCTCGGCGTGCCAGGTCTCGAAGTCCGAGTGCCAGTAGAAGCCCGAGGCGCCGAAGCCGGGTTTGACGTTGATCCGCGACTGGTGGACGTAGACGTCCGAGCCGAGGATCTGGCGGGCTCTGCCCACCACCCGGGGGTCGCGCACCAGATCCGCGAAGACCTGGCTGAGCCGGTGGACCTCGAAGACCGACCGGATCTCCTGCGACTTCGGTTCGACGATGGCCCGTTCGTCGGCCCGTACCGCCGGGTCGGCGATCAGCCGGTCGAGCTCGGTGCGCAGGACCGTCACCTCGTCCGGGTCGACGAGCCGGTCCACCGTCAGGAAACCGTCGCGGTCGTAGTCGCGCAGCTCGGCGGCCTCGAACGGGCCGGGGGTGCCGGGCGGGGACCACACCACCGGGTCGAGGCGCGGGGTCGACACCTCGTGGGCGCCGCGGGTGGGGTACCGGTCGGTGACCGTGGCCATGGTCAGCCCTCCTCCGTCAGCAGCGGGTAGACGCCGTTCTCGTCGTGGTCCTCCCGCCCGGTGACCGGCGGGTTGAAGACGCAGACGCAGCGGAAGTCGGTCTTCGGGCGCATGGTGTGCCGCTCGTGGCCGTCGAGCAGGTACATCGTGCCCGGCGTGATCCAGTGCTTCTCACCCGTCTCGTCATTGGTGAGCTCGGCCTCGCCCTCCACACAGAGCACCGCCTCGATGTGGTTGGCGTACCACATCGACGTCTCGGTGCCCGCGTAGAGCGTGGTCTCGTGCAGGGAGAAGCCCACCCGCTCCTTGGCGAGGACGATGCGCTTGCTCTCCCAGGTGCCGGACGCGGCCTTGACGTGCCGGTCGGTGCCCTCGATGTCCTTGAAGGATCGGACGATCACGGTGGTGGTGCCTTTCTCTCGGATACGTCGGGATAGGGGGTGAAGGGGGTCAGGCCGTTTCGCGGACCGCCCGGGCGAGGACGCGCAGCCCCTCGTCCAGCTCGTCGGGCGAGATGGTCAGGGCGGGGAGGAGCTTGACGACCTCGTTGCGGGGGCCGGACGTCTCGATGAGCAGCCCGAGTTCGAAGGCGCGGGCCGCGACGGCCGAGGCGCGGTCCGGGTCGCCGAACTCCAGGCCCCAGACCAGACCGCGGCCGCGGTGGTTGGTCTCCAGGCCGGGGTGTTCGGCGCGGATCGCGATCAGCGCCTGCTCGATCTGCTCGCCCCGGACGAGGGTCTGCTTCTCCAGCTGCCCGTCGGCCCAGTAGGTGTCCAGGGCCGCCGCGGCGGTGACGAAGGCGGGGTTGTTGCCGCGGAAGGTGCCGTTGTGCTCGCCCGGCTCCCACACGTCCAGCTCCGGGCGGAACAGGGTGAGCGACATCGGCAGCCCGTAGCCGCCGATGGACTTCGACAGGGTCACGATGTCCGGGGTGATGCCCGCCTCCTCGAAGGAGAAGAAGGCGCCGGTGCGGCCGCAGCCCATCTGGATGTCGTCGACGATCAGCAGCATGTCGCGCCGCTTGCACAGGTCGGCCAGGGCGCGCAGCCACTCGGGGCGGGCCACGTTGATGCCGCCCTCGCCCTGCACCGCCTCGACGATCACGGCGGCGGGGGTGTTCAGGCCCGATCCCTGGTCCTCCAGCAGGCGTTCGAACCACAGGAAGTCCGGGACCTGGCCGTCGAGGTAGTTGTCGAACGGCATCGGCGTGCCGTGCACCAGCGGGATGCCGGCCCCGGCCCGCTTGAAGGCGTTGCCGGTCACCGCCAGCGAACCGAGGGACATGCCGTGGAAGGCGTTGGTGAAGGACACGATCGCCTCGCGCCCCTTGACCTTCCGTGCCAGCTTCAGCGCCGCCTCCACGGCGTTGGTGCCCGTCGGCCCGGGGAACATGACCTTGTACGGCAGGTCACGCGGGCGCAGGACGTTGTCCTGGAAGGACTCCAGGAAGGCCCGTTTCGCCGTCGTGCCCATGTCGAGGCCGTGTGTGATGCCGTCCCGTTCGAGGTAGTCGATCAACGCTCGTTTCAGGACGGGGTTGTTGTGGCCGTAGTTCAGCGCCCCGGCGCCGGCGAAGAAGTCCAGGTACCGGTGCCCGTCCTCGTCGAACAGGTAGCTGCCCTGGGCGCGGTCGAAGACCGCGGGCCAACTGCGGCAATAACTGCGGACCTCCGATTCCAGGGTCTCGAAGACACTGAGTGCGGGCGGGGTGATGGTCACGGCGTACTCCAAGCGGTGTGAGGGGATGTGCGGGCGGGGCTGTCAGGCCGCGAGCGAGCCGTCGAGCGGGCCGATGCGGTGCAGCACTTCGGGCTCGTGCCCGCCGCCCGGGAAGAGGCCGTCGTCGAAGAGGACCTCACGCTCGATGCCCGTGCGGTGGCGCTCGGCGAACGAGCCGAACAACCGGTTCGAGGCGGTGTTGCCGGGCGTGATCGTGGTCTCGACGGCACGTACGTTCAGCTGCGTGGCGGCCCGTGCGACGAGCCCGTCCAGCAGCGCGGCGGCCAGCCCCCTGCCCTGGTACGGCCGGTCCACCGCCACCTGCCAGACCACGAGGGTGTGCGGGCGGTCGGGGCGCAGATAGCCGGTGATGAAGCCGACCGGCTCGCCGCTTCCGTCGCGCGCCACGACGGAGGTGGCGGCGAAGTCGCGGCACCACAGCAGATAGCTGTACGAGGAGTTGAGGTCCAGGGCCTCGGAGTCGCGGGCGATGCGCCAGATCGCTGCTCCGTCCTCGACGCGTGGCGCGTCGAGAACCAGGCCCTCCGGCATTTCCCGGAATTCGCCGGGGTTACCTACGGGGTCTGTTTGTGCGGCTGCATGTGCGGCGGTCATGGGGATCGAATTTACCCAGGTAAATCAGAAAATGCATCGGGAGACGGGGTTACCCGGAAGCGGGTCCTCGTGTTATCGCGCGGGGCGCAGGCGCGCGTGAGGTCGCCCGCCGGTGGGGTGATTTGGTCGGCATTATCCGGACAATGCGGGCAGATTGTGGGGTCTGTCACAACGGCTCGGGGCATGTCGGGGTGCGCTCCAATTCACGTTGGGGAAGCAATAAAATCCCTGCGTTTAGGGTCGGGGAAAGCGGGCATGAGAATGGCGGGAAGCTATCGCAAAGGGAATTCGGGGGATAGTGCCGAGAATTCAGGAAGCGTGATGCGAGCCGCTTGGGACGCACTGCGGCGCGGTGTCGGCGCACGATCGCCGGCCGGCCCGCCGGGCCCCTTCGCGCGAGGGCGGGGCCGGGCTCGTACGCCGCGGCCCCCGGCTCGTACAGTGCGGTCCATGAGCGACGGCGATGTGCTGCACATCAAGGGGCGGGTGCTGGTCGGAGCGGACCCGGAGAGCGGGGTGCGCGACGAGCTGTGGGTGGTCGGCGGAAGGATCACCTTCGACCGGCCGACGGGGGCGCGCGACGTCACCACGGTGGAGGGATGGGCGCTGCCCGGCCTCGTGGACGCGCACTGCCACGTGGGGCTCGATGCCCACGGCCCGGTCGACGAATCGACCAGCGAGAAACAGGCGTTGACCGACCGGGACGCGGGCGCGCTGCTGCTGCGCGACGCGGGCTCCCCGTCCGACACGCGCTGGATCGACGACCGCGAGGACCTGCCGCGCATCATCCGCGCGGGCCGCCACATCGCCCGTACGCGCCGCTACATCCGCAACTACGCCCATGAGATCGAGCCCGCGGACCTCGTCGCATACGTGGCGCGCGAGGCGCGGCGCGGAGACGGCTGGGTCAAGCTCGTCGGCGACTGGATCGACCGCGAGACGGGCGATCTGTCGTCGTGCTGGCCGCGCGGCGAGGTCGAGGCCGCCATCGCCGAGGCACACCGGCTGGGCGCACGGGTCACCGCGCACTGCTTCGCCGAGGAGTCGCTCGCCCCCCTGGTGGAGGCGGGCATCGACTGCATCGAGCACGCGACCGGGCTGACGGAGGAGACGATCCCGCTCTTCGCCGAGCGCGGCGTCGCGATCGTGCCGACCCTGGTCAACATCGCGACCTTCCCGCGCCTCGCCGAGGGCGGCGACGCCAAGTACCCGCGCTGGGCCGACCACATGCGCAGGCTGCACGCGCGCCGCTACGAGACGGTCCGCGCGGCCTACGACGCGGGCATCCCGGTCTACGTGGGGACGGACGCGGGCGGTTCGCTCGCCCACGGTCTGGTGGGGCAGGAGGTCGGCGAGCTGGTCAAGGCCGGCATCCCGGCGTCCGCCGCGCTCTCGGCGGCGTCCTGGGGCGCCCGGGAATGGCTGGGCAGGCCGGGGCTGACGGAAGGCGCGCCGGCGGACCTCGTCGTCTACGGGGCCGATCCGCGCGCGGACGTCCGGGTGCTGGGGACACCGAGCCGGGTGATCCTGCGGGGGCGCGTGGTCCGGTAGGCCTGTGCACCTCCGCTGCGCGGCGGTGTCCTCAAGCGGACGGGCTTGAATAAGCCCGTCCGGCGCTTGAGGACGCGCCCGCAGGGCGCTCGCCGCCGCAAAGGCGGCACAGACGGCCCACAGGTCACACAGAACCGAACGCGAATGCGAAGTGCACTCGTTCGGTTGAACTGACGTCTGGTGACTGTCCGTTCACCCTCCGGTGCGACAACCATGACGGAGTCGAGGCCGTCGGCGCGCGATGTCCCCCATTGGTGCGCCGGCGGCTCCATTCTCCCGTGGGGGTTCCACACACGTGTCCAGCACCACCAGCTCCTCCTTCGGCATGCCCGCACGCGGGCTCACCGCCGTAGCCGCGACCATCGCCGCCACCGCCCTGGCCGGGGGCCCCGCCCTGCTCGGCGCGGCCCCCGCGTACGCCACCGGCGCTGTCGGCGACACCACCGCGCTCACCCGCACCATCACCGGCGACGGCACGGCCGACGCGGCCGTGCTGCGTACCGCGCTCGACGTGGCCCTGCTCGACCGATCGGTCCATGTGCCGCTCACCGCCTCGCTCAACGAGGTCCGCGCACCCGGCAACGCCGCGAAGACCGCGCTCGGCGTCACCCTGGCCGGTGTCGAGCAGGGCAGACCCGTCAACATCCTGCGCGCCGAGGCCGCCACCGCCCGCGCCACCGCCGACGGGCGCGCGGCCCAGGGCTACGCCAACCTCCTCCGCGCCCGGGTGCACGTCCCGGGGCTGCCGCTGCTCTCCCTTGTCGAGGTCCGGCAGGTCACCTCGAAGGCCGTGTGCGAGACGGGGAAGAAGCCGGTCGCCACGTCGAATCTGCTCGGCGCCGTCACGGTCCTCGGCAAGAAGGTCACCGTGAGCACGGCCGGTACGACGAAGGTCGCGGTGCCCGGCGTCGGCGAGGTCCGGCTCGATCTGTCCAAGACGGTGACCACCTCCCGTACGGCCGCCGCGACGGCACTCGACCTGAAGGTCTCCATCAACCCCCTGAAGCTCAACGTCGCCGAGGTCGAAGGGCAGGTGACCCTCGCCCGGGCCGCCTGCCGTACGCCCAAGGGCCCCGCGGACCGGTCGACGCCGAGCGCGCCCGCCGCCACCCCGAACCAGGGCGGCACGGACACGAAGACCCGGACGGGAGCCGAGGCCAAGCCCGTCGGGCACAACCTCGCCGAGACCGGCGGCAGCTCCGCCACACCGTACGTCGCGGGCGCGGCCGGGCTTCTCGTCGTCGCGGGCGGCGGCACACTGGTCGCCACCCGCCGCCGCGCGGCCCGCCGGGAGGGCTGAGCCCGAGCTCCTCGAAAAGGGGGCGGGGCTGTCTTCCGGACAGCCCCTCCCCGGCCGGGGAGGGGTGGTCGGCCCGTCAGACGTGTGCGCTCAGGAAGTCCCGGACCTCGGCGTCGGTCATCGGCCCCGCGCCGCGTGCCGCCACCTCACCTTCCTTGAGCAGGACGACGGACGGGGCGCCGGTGATGCCGTACCGCTTGGTCGCCACCGGACAGCGGGTGATGTCGATCTTGACGGCCGTCAGGACGCCCGCGTACTCCTCGGCGATCCGGCCCACGACGAGGTCCATGGCCCGGCATGCCTCGACGGCCTTCGGCCACGTCCCGGAGAAGTAGGCGAGGACCGGGCCGTCGATCGCCCTGAGGACGAAGTCGACCTCCTGGTCCTCCAGTGGCTGATGAACCCGCCTCGGCATCGGAGCTCCTGACCTCGTGATCGACGTATCGGGGCACCATCATGCCTGCGGCACGCGGTGTGGCCGACGGACCTTTGCCCGGCTGCCGCCTGCGGCGGTAGCGCCCTGCGGGCGCGTCCTCAAACGCCGGACGGGCTGGTAGTGGCTGAGCTCAGCCGAACCGGCCCGTCCAGCGCGGCCGCCGCCGCGCCGAGGAGGAAGGCGGCCGCCCGCGGCCCCGGACAGGACCTCGACTCCCGAAAGGCCTTCCAGGGCCACGGAGGTGCCGCGCCCCATGATCCGCCGGACAGGCGCTAGCGGTCCGCCAGCGCCGTCGCCAGGGCCTCCGTGAAGCGGTCCGTGGTCGCCCGGTCCCGGACGGCCAGACGCAGGTAGTCCGGGCCCAGCCCGGGGAAGGTGTCGCCACGCCTGACCGCGAACCCCAGCCCCCGCAGCCGGGACCGGACCGCCGCCGCGTCCGGCAGCCGGAGCAGCAGGAACGGCCCGGCCGCCGGACCGCACACGGACACCTCCGTGAACTTCGCCAGCCGCCCTTCCAGATAGGCCCGGTCGGTGGCGATCCGGTGCGCCGCGCTGGTGGCCTCGGCGAGTGCCGGGGCAGCGCTGCACACCTCCGCGGCCGCCAGGGCCGGCGTGGACACCGGCCACAGCGGCTGCGCCCGCTCCAGCCTGGCTATGGTGCCGGGCGAGGCCAGCACGTAGCCGATGCGCAGCCCGGCCAGGCCCCAGGTCTTGGTGAGGCTGCGCAGCACGACCAGCCCCGGCAGGTCCGTACGCGACGCCAGGGACTCCTCCTCGCCCGGCACCGCGTCCATGAACGCCTCGTCCACCACCAGCGTCCGCCCCGGGCGGGCGAGCTGGGCCAGGGACTGCGCCGGGTGCAGCACGGACGTGGGGTTGGTGGGGTTGCCGATCACCACCAGGTCCGCGTCGCCCGGCACCGCCCGGGGATCCAGCCGGAAACCGTCCTCCGGGTCCAGCAGCACCCGTTCCACCGTGTGCCCGGCGTCGCGCAGCGCGGCCTCCGGCTCGGTGAACTGCGGGTGCACGACGACGGGCCGGTGCACGTCGAGCGCCCGGGCGAGCAGCACGAACGCCTCCGCCGCACCCGCCGTCAGCAGCACCCGCTCCTCCGGCAGCCCGTGCCGCGCGGCCACCGCGCGCCGCGCCGCCCGCCCGTCCGGGTACGCGGCGAGCCCGTCCAGCGACGCGACGAGGCGCTCCCGCAGCCACACCGGGGGAGTGCCGGAACGGACGTTGACCGCCAGGTCCGTCAGTTCCGCTCCGCCGCCCCGCACTTCGGCGTCACCGTGATGACGCAGATCGGGTTCCGTGGATGTGTGCATGGCCTTGGGCCACCTTTTCGCCTGGTGCGGATCGGTACGGGGGAGACGCGAGGGGCTCCGGCCGGTACTGGCTGGTACGGGCAGGACCGTCCAACGTTACTGACGGCGGCGGAAGGGCCGTCAACCGGGTCCGTCCAACGGCGGGGACGACGAGGGCGACGGCAGGGGCCTCGGGCGGGCGACGGCGCACGTGACCCGCTCCGACTTCCGTTTGCCCACGACCAGGACCCCGCCGGGGCCGGCGGCCAGCAGCGCGGCGGCCTCGGCCACCCCCGGCGTCCCCACGGCGGCCAGCACGACTGCCGACGGCCGTGGCACCGGCACAGCGGCCAACTCCCCCGCCCCGTACGCCAGCAGCGGCACCCCCAGCCGCTGCGCCGCCGCGACCAGCCCCGCCTCGTCGGCCTTCGCGTCCGCCGTCGCCAGCGCGACGACCTCGACATCACAGCCCGGTCCCCGCCCCGCCTCCGCCAGCGTTCGCGCGATCAGCGACACCACCTCCTCGACGCCCGCGCCCCGGCGCGCCCCGACCCCCACGAACACGGGCCCGGTGGTATGCCCGGCGCGGCCCTCGTGGGCCGGCGTCACGGGCGCGGTAGGCCCGCCACGAACCGCTCCGCCGTGCCGGGCGCGCCCGCCCAGTGCACATGCAGATACGACGCGTGGACCCCGCCCGCCACAAAGCCCTCGACGCGGCGCTCCGGGGTGGTGAACCCCCACGCGGGCGTCCCGCCCCCGCCCGGCTCGATCACCGTGCGGTGGAACTCGTGTCCGCGCACCCGCGTCCCGGCCGCGGCCAGCGGATTGTCCGCGATCGCCACGGCCTCGCGGTAGCCGAGGGTCAGGCGCTCCGACATCCGCGCCTCGGCCGCGAGCACCCCGCACATCGGCTTCCCGTCGAGCGAACGGGAGAGATACAGCAGCCCCGCGCACTCGGCGGCCACCGGCGCCCCGCTCGCCGCCAGGTCGGCCACGGCCCCCCGCAGCGGCTCGTTCGCGGACAGCTCCGGGGCGTACATCTCGGGGAAGCCACCGCCGATGACGAGGCCGGCGGTGCCGGGGGGCAGCTTCTCGTCCCGGAGCGGGTCGAACGTCACGACGTCCGCGCCCGCGGCGGTCAGCAACTCCGAGTGTTCCGCGTACGAGAACGTGAACGCGGCTCCGCCCGCCACGGCGACGACGGGACGTGAGCCGCTCGGCCGCCGGTCGGCGGCGGGCGGGCTCGACGCCGCCGGGTCCCAGGCCTCGTCCGTCAGCGCGGGCGCGCTCCGCGCCAGCGCCAGCAGGGCCTCCATGTCGCAGCCCTCGCGGACCTGTGCCGCCTGGGCGGCCACGGCGTCGAGGGCGTCCGTGCTGCGCTCGGCGACCGGCACCAGACCCAGGTGGCGGCTCGGCGTGTGCACGGCCGGGGCCCGCCGCAGCGCGCCCAGCACCGGGACGCCGGACTCGTCCAGCGCCTCCCGCAACAACCGCTCGTGGCGGTCCGAGCCGACCTTGTTGAGGATCACGCCCGCGACCCGCACCTCCGGGTCCCAGGACGCGAAGCCGTGCACCAGCGCCGCCACCGAACGCGACTGCGACGACGCGTCGACGACCAGCACCACCGGCGCCCGCAAGAGCTTCGCCACATGGGCCGTCGACGCCAGCTCGCCCTGCCCGCTCGCGCCGTCGTACAGGCCCATCACGCCCTCGACCACCGCGAGATCGCAGCCCGCCGCCCCGTGCAGGAACAGTGGCTCCACCCGCTGGGGTCCGCACATATAGGCGTCCAGATTGCGGCCCGGGCGGCCCGTGGCGAGCGTGTGATAGCCGGGGTCGATGTAGTCCGGGCCGACCTTGTGCGGGGACACCGCCAGCCCGGCGTCCGCGAAGGCCCGCATCAGCCCGGTGGCGACGGTCGTCTTCCCGCTGCCGGAGGCCGGGGCGGCGATGACCAGACGGGGGATGCGCGTACTCACCACTCGATGCCCCGCTGGCCCTTCTGACCGGCGTCCATCGGGTGCTTGACCTTCGACATGTCGGTCACCAGGTCCGCGAACTCCACCAGCGCCTGCGGGGCGTTGCGGCCGGTGATCACGACATGCTGTGTGCCGGGGCGGTCGCGCAGCACCGAGACCACCTCGTCCGTGTCGATCCACCCCCAGTGCAGCGGGTACGCGAACTCGTCCAGCACGTAGAGCTTGTACTTCTCCGCCGCCAGGTCCCGCTTGACCTGCTCCCAGCCCTCGCGGGCCTTCTCCTCGTTGCTGAGCTCACCCTCCTTGGCGTCGCGCTGGATCCACGACCAGCCCTCGCCCATCTTGTGCCAGTCGACGCTCCCGCCCTCGCCCGAGGCACCGAGCACCCGCAGCGCGTTCTCCTCGCCGACCTTCCACTTCGCCGACTTCACGAACTGGAACACCCCGATGGGCCAGCCCTGGTTCCACGCCCGCAGCGCCAGCCCGAACGCGGCCGTCGACTTGCCCTTGCCGATACCGGTGTGGACGAAGACCAACGGCCGGTTGCGGCGCTGACGTGTGGTGAGCCCGTCGTCGGGTACGACGGTCGGCTGTCCCTGTGGCATTACGCGGCCCTCCTGGAGTTCGTGTTCGTTACGGTCCTGACCAGCGCGGAGACGCTGTCCGCGCGCAGCTCGTCGAGGGTGACGACCGGTCCGCGCAGCTCGCGGCCCAGCTCGCCCGCCAGCCCGAGCCGCACCGGCCCGGACTCGCAGTCGACGACCACCGACGCCGTGCCCTCGCCCGCCAGCATCCGTGCCGCCCGCGACGCCCTGACCAGCGGCTCCGGGCCGCCCGTGGCCCGCCCGTCGGTCACCACGACCAGCAGCGGCCGCCGCGACGGGTCCCGCAGGCGCTCCACCCGCAGCACCTCGTGCGCCTGGAGCAGCCCGGCCGCCAGCGGGGTGCGGCCACCGGTCGGCAGCTTCTCCAGCCGCGCCGCGCCCGCCTCCACCGACGACGTCGGCGGCAGTGCCACCGCCGCGCCCGACCCCCGGAAAGTGATCATGCCGATCTTGTCGCGGCGCTGGTACGCGTCGAGCAGCAGCGACAGCACCGCGCCCTTGACCGCGCCCATCCGCTTACGGGCCGCCATCGAACCGGAGGCGTCCACGACGAACAGCACGAGATTGCCCTCGCGTCCCTCGCGCACCGCCTCCCGCAGATCGTCCCGGCGCACCACCAGGCCGGGCCCCGAGCGGCCGCGCGCCCGCTGGTGCGGGGCCGCCGCCTGCACGGTCGCCGCCAGGTGCAGCTTGGACAGGGCGCCCCGGGGGCGGCGCGCCCCCGTGGTCCGGCCGTGCGCGGTGCGCGCGCGGGAGCGGCGACCGTCGGCGCCCTCACCGAGCCCGGGCACGTCGAGCTTGCGCGTCCGGAACGGCTCGGCGGCCCCCACGACGGCACTCTCGCCGCCCTCGGCCTGACCGGTCCGATCGTTCTGACCGCTCTGCCCTGCCGGGTCCGGCTGGGTGCTCGGAGCGTGGTCGGGGGCGGCGGGAGGGTCCACCCGGCCCTCGTCTCCCCCCGTCGGCTCCTCCCGCTGTTCCGGCACGTCCGGGGCGCCCGACTGCTCGTTCTCGGGGCTCTCACCGCCGCCGGGGCCGTCGTCCGGGCCGCCGTCGGGGCCGTCGTCCGGGTCCTCCGGCTCGGGCTCCGGCTCGTCCTCCTCGAACTGCCGGAGGATGTCGTCCAGCCGGTCCTCGTCCAGCCCCGGCGCGTCGAAGGGGTTGCGCCGGCGCCGGTGCGGCAGCGCCAGCAGCGCCGCCTGCCGGACGTCCTCGGCGGTCACGTCCGTCCGGCCCGCCCACGCGGCGAGCGCCGTCGCCGTCCGCGCGGTCACGATGTCCGCGCGCATGCCGTCGACCTCGAAGCCGGCGCACACCGCGGCGATCCGGCGCAGCGCGCCGTCACCCAGCCGCACGTCCGGCAGCAGGGCGCGGGCGGCGGCGATCCGCTCGCGCAGCGCGTCCTCCTCGGCGGCCCACTTGGCGGCGAACGCCGCCGGGTCCTCGTCGTAGGCGAGCCTGCGGCGCACGACCTCGACCCGCTCGTCGGTCTCCCGCGAGGCCGCGACCTCGACGGTCAGCCCGAAGCGGTCCAGCAACTGCGGCCGCAGCTCGCCCTCCTCGGGGTTCATCGTCCCGACGAGCAGGAAACGGGCCGCGTGGCGGACGGAGACACCCTCGCGCTCGACGTAGGAGGAGCCCATGGCGGCGGCGTCCAACAGCAGGTCGACCAGGTGGTCGTGGAGGAGATTGACCTCGTCGACGTACAGCACGCCGCGGTGCGCGTCGGCCAGCAGGCCCGGCTCGAAGGCCTTCACGCCCTCCGACAGGGCCCGTTCGATGTCGAGCGCGCCGACGAGCCGGTCCTCGGAGGCGCCGACGGGCAGCTCCACCATCCTGGCGGCGCGCGCGCCGCCGGCCGCGTGGGCGCCGTCGGCGTGCGGGCCGTCGGGGCAGGCGGGGTCGGGCAGGGCGGGGTCGCAGGAGAAGCGGCAGCCGGTGACGACGTCGACGGCGGGCATCAGCGCCGCGATGCCGCGCACCATCGTGCTCTTGGCGGTCCCCTTCTCGCCCCGGACGAGCACACCGCCGATCGACGGCGAGATCGCGTTGAGCAGCAGACCCAACCGCATGTCGTCCATTCCGACGACCGCGGTGAACGGGTAGGTGGCCGAGGCCATCAGCGGGTACCCCCTTCAAGGGTTTCAAAGGAACGGCTCTGGTCGGGCGCCTCGGAGGCGGCGGTGTTCGCCGCGCCGTCCGACGGTTGTGCGGGGACGGCCGGCTGCTCGCCCGCGGGGACGGCCGGCTTCTCGCCCGTGGCGGCGTCGGCGGGGTACGCGGGCGCACCCGGCGGGACGAACGGCAGCCCGGCCGGTACGCCCCCCTCGATCAGCCGCAGCAGCGCGTCCGTGTCCGCGTGCCGCTCGATCAGATCACCGAGCCGGTCCAGCTGTTCCTCGCGCAGGGCCGCGAAGCTCGTGTCCGGCGCCGGGACGAAGGACCGGCCCGCCGCGTCCGCCACGCGCCGCAGGAACGCCCGGCGGAAGCCGTCGCTCTCCAGTGAGCCGTGCCAGTGCGTACCCCAGACCGAACCCACCCGGCAGCCGTCCAGGAACACTTCGTCCCCGCCGGTCACCTCCGCGACGCCGTGGTGGATCTCGTAGCCCTCCACCCGCTCGCCGAGCGCCTCGCCGACCGGGCGCTCCAGCGTCTTCTCCCGGGCGAACCGCACCCGCACCGGCAGCAGCCCGAGGCCCTCGACCGTGCCGGCCCGGGACTCCACGTCGTCCTCGATGCGCTCGCCCAGCAGTTGGTAGCCGCCGCAGATGCCCAGCACCGGCCGCCCCTCGGCGGCGCGGCGCTTGAGCGCGTCCGCGAGCCCGCGCTCACGCAGCCAGGCCAGTGCCTTCACCGTCCCCCGGGTGCCCGGCACGATCACCAGATCGGCGTCGGCCAGCTCCTCCGGACGGTCCACGAAGCGCACGATCACGCCCGGCTCCGCGGCCAGCGCGTCGACGTCCGTGAAGTTCGACATCAGCGGCACCGCGCACACCGCGACCCGCAGCACGTCCGCGCCGTGCGGCGGGGCCACCACCGACTCGCGCACCGCGCCGCGCATCGAGACCCGCAGACCGTCCTCCTCGTCGATGCCGAGGCCGTGCGCGAAGGGCAGCACGCCCACGGTGGGTCGGCCGGTGAGGTCCCGCAGCATGTCCAGGCCCGGCTCCAGGAGCGTCACATCGCCCCGGAACTTGTTGACCATGTAGCCCGCGATGTGTGCCTGATCCTCGCGGGACAGCAATGCCGTCGTACCGAAGAAGGACGCGAAGACCCCGCCCCGGTCGATGTCGCCGACCACCACGACCGGCAGCCGGGCCGCGCGGGCGATGCCCATGTTGACGATGTCCGTGCGGCGCAGATTGATCTCGGCGGGACTGCCGGCGCCCTCACAGATCACCGCGTCGTGTGTACGTCGCAGCTCCTCCAGACACTCCGTCACCGTCCCGAGCAGCGCCTCCCGCCGCCCGCCGTACAGCGACGCGCCCGACGACTCCCCAGACGCCCCTGGCCCTCCGAAGTACCCGCGCGCGCTGAGTTCGCCCACCGGCTTGCCCAGCAGCACCACCTGGCTGCTGCGGTCGCTGCCGGGCTTGAGGAGGACGGGGTTCATCAGGGCGCTGGGCTCGACGCGGGCGGCGGCGGCCTGCATGGCCTGCGCCCGGCCGATCTCGGCGCCCTCACGCGTCACGAACGAGTTCAGCGACATGTTCTGCGCCTTGAAGGGCGCGACCTTGACGCCCTTGCGGACCAGCCACCGGCAGATCCCGGCCGTGACCACGCTCTTGCCCGCGTCCGAGGTGGTCCCGGCCACCAGCAGGCCCCCGCCCAGCGGGCCCGTGGGCCCGCTCCTGTCCGCTGTCACCGGTTCCTCCTGCGCTGCGTGGGAGCTATGACCCGTCGGGTGGTCCGTAGTGCTGTCCGTACGACCGGGACGGCTGCCGGAAGTCTGCCCAGGGCGCGGCCGGTCGGCGCACCGCTCGTGGAGCACGTCGCGGCCCGCGCGCCGGTGACGGCGTACCGCCCGGCGATCGCGACCCCGAGGGCCAGCAGCGACACCCGGCGCGAGAGCCGTACCGCGCGCTCGATGTCGGCCGCCCGGACCGGGCGGAGCTCCGCGCCCAGGACGGGACGGTGTTCGACGCGGCCCGCGTAGGCGAGGGTGCCGCCCAGCCGGACGCCGAGGGCCCCGGCGAAGGCGGCCTCGACGGGGCCGGCGTTGGGGCTGGGGTGCCGGGCGGCGTCGCGCCGCGCCACCCGCCAGGCGCCGCGCGGGTCGGGGCCGGCCAGGACGGCGAGGGCGGCGGTGAGCCGGGCGCCGGGCCAGCCGACGACGTCGTCGAGACGGGCCGAGGCCCAGCCGAACCGCCGGTAGCGCGCGGACCTGTGGCCGACCATCGCGTCCAGGGTGTTGACCGCACGGAAGCCGACGAGCCCGGGCACACCGCCGAGGGCGCCCCAGACGAGGGCGCCCACCACGGCGTCGGAGGTGTTCTCGGCGACGGATTCGACGACCGCCCGCGCGATCTGCTGCGCGTCCAGTGACTGCGGGTCACGGCCGCACAGATGCGGCAGCCGCTCCCGGGCGACGTCCAGGTCCCCGGCGGCCAGGGCGCCGCCGACGGCCCGGGCCTCCCGGCCCAGGGACGTGCCGCCGAGCACGGCCCAGGTGGCGGCGGCGGTCAGCGCGACGTGCGCGCGGGGGGAGTTCCGTACGGCACGGGTCAGCAGCCCGGCGGCCGCGGCGGTGCCGCCCGCGCACACCAGGGTGTGCAGGGCGCCGTAGCCGCGGTGGTCGCGCCACAGTCGTCGCTCGACGCCTTGCGCGGCGCGCCCGAAGGCGGCCACGGGGTGGCCGCGGCGGGGGTCGCCCACGAGGAGGTCGCCGAGAAAGCCGAGCGCGGCACCGGACGCGAAACCGACGTGATCGGCACGCATCGGATCAGACCGCCGTCATGCCTCGGAGGGGTGCACGGAAGGCGGAGGGAGGGGGTGTGGGGCGGCAGCCGGGCATCGCGATGTGTCCTCACTCAGGGTCCGCGCCCTGGTTCGACGTGACCGGCGACCAGAGTCTCCTGGCTCCCGGATCGGCGCCGCCCCCGGTCTTCCAGCTCGCTTCGGCGAGCCGTGACCCCTATGGACCCACGGGGTGGGGGAGCGCTCCCCGGTGACAGTGGCGGGACCGCGCCGGACTCACACCGGCTTCCTCTTGCTGTCGCCGTTTGGCCCCGGAAGTCCACCACGGCCCGGGAACGGCCGTCAACTCACGTTTGACCTGCGGCCATGGCCGCCCCGGGCCGTGGGTGGACTGTCGCCGACGGACGATCAGGCGACGATGAGGTAGATCCCGTACGCGACGGCCGCCGCGCACAGCGCGAAGCAGGCGTACGCGCCGGTGCGCGCCGCCGCGGTCGGGGCCGTGGTGGCCGCCGCCGCACCGGCGGCGCCGTCCCGCGTGCCCTGGGGCTTGCGGGAGGTGCCGACGATGCCGAGGGTGAAGACGCCCACCATCGCGACGGTGACGACGAGGCTGACGCCGAAGACCTGGCCGAGAGCTGCCCAGTCGATGTTCATTGCGTACTTCCTTAAGGCTGGCGGGTCCGGCGTCAGCCGGTCGCGGCGGCCGGGGTGCGCTCGGGCTCGCGGGGAGCCGGGGCGACCCGGTCCGGGAGGAGCCCGGCCGGCGGCGGGGCGACGGCCTGGAGGGCGGTGGTGACGACACCGGCGGGCTCGGCGACCGCGGCGTCGAGCACGTTGACGTTGTCGTGCGTCACGGGCTTGCGGCGCGAGGCCAGCCAGATCGCGCCACAGACTGCGAGGGCGAGCACGGCGACCGTGGCGACGCCCCAGTCGCCCCGGTCGGCGAGGAGGGCGGCACCGGCGCCGACGAGGCCGGCGGCCGGGAGCGTCAGGCCCCAGGCGGCGACCATGCGCCCGGCGGTGGACCAGCGCACCACGCCGCCCTTGCGGCCCAGGCCCGCGCCCATGACGGCACCGGAACAGACCTGGGTGGTGGAGAGCGCGAAGCCGATGTGGGAGGAGGCCAGGATGGTGACGGCGGCGCCGGTCTGGGCGGCGAAGCCCTGCGGCGGCTGAATGTCGGCGAGGCCCTTGCCCAGGGTGCGGATGATGCGCCAGCCGCCGAGGTAGGTGCCCAGCGCGATGGCGATGCCGGCCGAGGCGATGACCCACAGCGGCGGGTCGGCGTCCGCGCCCAGCGCGCCGCCGGAGATCAGGGCGAGGGTGATGATGCCCATGGTCTTCTGGGCGTCGTTGGTGCCGTGGGCGAGGGAGACCAGGGCGGCCGAGGCGATCTGCCCGGCGCGGTAACCCTTGGCACTGGCCTCGGGGTCGGTGTCGCGCGCCACGCGGTAGGTCAGGCGGGTCGCCAGCACGGTCGCCAGGCCGGCCACGACCGGGGCGACGACGGCGGGGATGAGGACCTTCATGACGACGGCCTCACCGTGGACGGCGTCCGTGCCCACCGAGGCGATGGTCGCGCCGATCAGACCGCCGAACAGCGCGTGGGAGGAGCTGGAGGGAAGGCCGGCGAGCCAGGTGAGCAGGTTCCAGACGATCGCGCCGACCAGTCCGGCGAAGATGATCTCCGGCCGGATGCCTGATTCGTCGACGATGCCCTTGGAGATCGTCGCCGCGACCTCCACGGACAGGAACGCGCCGACGAGATTGAGCACGGCCGACATGGCCACCGCGGTCTTGGGCTTGAGCGCCCCGGTGGAGATGGTGGTGGCCATGGCGTTGGCCGTGTCGTGGAAACCGTTCGTGAAGTCGAACACCAAGGCCGTGACGATCACGATCCCGATGAGAAGCGTGATGTTTTCCATTCACCCAGGCAATCAGCTCGATGGTCAGGTACGCGGCGACCGTAGGGACCCTGGGTGAACGGAAGGTGAACTGGAACGGACCGAGTAGTGACGCCAACCGGAGGCGGAGAACGATGACAGCGACCGAAGACCGGATAGCCGGGCCCGGGGAGATCCCGCGGACATGGGCGGACGTGGTCACCACGGCCCGTCGCACCACCTCGGAGGGGCTGGTGGTGGGCACCTCCGGCAACGTCTCCGCCCGGGTGGGCGATGTTGTTCTTGTCACTCCCTCAGGAGTCCCCTACGACCGGCTCGGCCCCGACGACGCCGTCGGCGTCGACCTCGACGGCCGCCGGGTCCTCGGCGAGCTGACCCCCACCAGCGAGCTGCCCATGCACCTCGCCGTCTACCGCGCCACCGACGCCCGGGCGATCGTGCACACCCACGCCGTCCACGCCACCGCCGTCTCCACCCTCGTCGACGAGCTGCCGCTGGTCCACTACATGGCGGCGGCCCTCGGCGGACCGGTCCGGGTCGCCCCCTACGCCCTCTACGGCACCGAGGAACTGGCCGGCCACCTCCTGGACGCCCTCGACGGACGCACCGGCGCCCTGCTGCGCAACCACGGCACGGTCACCTACGGAACCACCCTCGACCAGGCGTACGACCGCACGGCCCAGCTGGAATGGATGTGCCGCCTCTGGCTGACCGCCGCCACCGTCCCCGGCCACACCCCGACGCTGTTGACCGGAGCCCAGGTCGCCGAGGTCGCCGACAAACTTCGCGGCTACGGACAGCGCTGACCCCCGCCCCCGCGCCCCCGACCGACCGCGGCCGTGACGAGAGGGGCCGCCCGCTGGCCGGGGGCGCCGGAGCCCCACACACTGGAGGGGATGCGCCCGCGTACAGCGGCGGCCCCTCTCGTCACGGCCGCCACGACCGTACTCGGTGCCGGAGCGGCCGCCCTGGCGGCCGGACGGTACGCGAGCGACGCCGCCCTCAAGCCCGCGCCGGGCCGCCCGCCGCCCGGCGAACCACGGCTGACGGTGCACGCCACCGGAGACGGCACGGTCACTCTGACCCGCAGCCTCGCCAGCGAGCGCCCCGGTACGTACGGGCTGGTCGCGCGCGGTCTGCACGCCGTGGTCGGCCCCGTCGTCGGGGACGAGCACCCCGCCGACTGCGTCGTGCGCCGCCTGGAGCGCGTCACCCACGGCATGGTGCTGCCGGGCACGCGCGCGTGGCTCACCCCGCAGGTCTACTCCGGCAACCCGCGCGACGCCCTCGGCCTCGACCACGCCGACGTCGAGATACCCGGCGAGCTGGGGCCGCTGCCCGCCTGGTTCGTGCCCGGCCCCCGCGACACCTGGGTGATCACCGTGCACGGCCTCGGCACCACCCGCGAGCACCCCATGGTCGTCATGCCGTTCCTGCGCGCCCTGCGGGTCCCCGTCCTGGACGTCGCCTACCGGGGCGACCCCGGCGCCCCCCGCCCGACGAACGGAATCAGCCGATTCGGCGCCGCGGAATGGCGCGATCTCGACGCGGCCATCCGCTACGCCCTCCGCTACGGCGCGCGCCGCGTCGTCCTGCACGGCTGGTCCACCGGCGCCACCATGGCCCTGCTGGCCGCCCTGGACTCCGCGCTGTGTCACCGCGTCGTGGGACTCGTCATGGACTCGCCCGTCCTCGACTGGCCCCTGCTGCTGCGCTCCTTCGCCGCCACCCGGGTCCCCGCCGCGCTGCTCCCGCTCGCCCTACGGGCCGCCGAGGGCCGCACGGGCCTGGCCCCGGGCGGACTGATCACCGCCACCGACCCCGCCCGGCTGACCGTTCCGGCCCTGCTCGTGCACGGTCCCGGCGACACCCTGGCGCCCTGGGAGCACTCCCGGGCGCTCATCGCGCGCCGACCGGAGCTGATCCATCCGCACACCGTCCCGCGCGCCCCGCACGCCGCGATGTGGAACGCGAACCCCGCGGGCTACGAAGAGGCGCTGCGCCGCTTCCTGACGCCCTTGCTCTGATGTGAGCCGATCTGACGAGAGCGGACGTGAACCTCACTTGATCCGACGTGATCCGAGGCGGACACGGGCCCGGTCCCGAGCCCGGTCGCGGGCCGAGAACGAGGGGACGCGAGGGTGTCGAGAGGCCTCCGTGACGGCCGCCATGACCGGACGCGAGGATTCCGTACCGCCGGTTACCGGCCCTGAACGGCTGGATAGTTGATCCCGATTGGGTTTTCGGAGCGTCAACGGCAAGACTGCTCCTGTGACGTCCCGTACTCCGCGCGACTCCCGGCTCAGACTGGTCCCCCGACAGCCGATCGCCGCTGCCCGCCGGGCCGTGGCGAATCGCGGCTCCCGACCGGCGCCCCGCCCGCCCGCGGGCACCCCCGCGCCGACGGAACTCGCCCGGCAGGCCAGAGGCGGCCTCACCGGTGCCGTCCGGCTGGCCCGCTGGGTGGCCACCGAATGCGGCCGCGGCACCTCGCTGCGGCCCGGCGAGGCCGGCGGGCTCTGCGACGACACGGCCGGGCGGGCCGCCGACGCGCTCAGGCTCACCGACCGGCAGGTGCGGGCCGACTGGGACCGGGCCCGCCTGGCCGGGCTCATCGAACTCCACGGCGACACCGCCCGCCCCGGCTGGCGGCTGCAGGCCTGGGACCGGGACGACAGCGCCGTGCTGCGCGGCTGGGTCGCCCTCTTCGACGCCTGGTCCCTCGCCCACCCGGAACCCGCCGGGACGGACCCGACCATCGCCGCCGAGGTCGTCGAGGCCGCCCCGCAGCTGCTGTCCGTCATGCACCTCTCGGCGGGCCCGGTCTCCGTCGCGATGCTCCTCGACATCCTCCAGCAGCGCGTCGCCGAGATCCGCGCCGAGCGCTGCGAGGTGCCCTACGGCAACCCCGCCGTGCCGTGGCCCCAGCCCGCCCCTCCCGCACCCGGCGTGGGCGACCCGCTGGCCGGGCTGCTCGACTGGGCCCTCGAAGGGCTCGCCTCGGTCGGGGCACTGGTCATGCGGGACGGGCAGGACGCGCCGCCCGCGACCCGTACCGAGTCCGCCGCCGGTTCTTCCGGGGCCGTCCTCGGCGACACCCGCGAAGCCCTCCTGACCCCCCTCGGCAACTGGGCGGTCTGGGTCAAGCTCGAGCGGATCTGCGTCGCCGCCCAGAGCCCCGCCGGGAACATCGAGCTGTCGGCGGAGGCCATGCTGCGCGGCTGCGCCGACCTCACCCCCGGCCCCGCCCGCGCCGAATACCGGGCCTGGCTCGCCGCGCGGCCCGTGCGCAGCGCCGTCCACGACCTGCTGGAGGCGGCCCGTGGCGACGACGCGCTGGTCCGCGGGCTCGCCTTCGAGGCGCTGCGCGCGGTGGGCGCGCCCGCCGAGCCCGCCGTACGGGCGGCGGCCCTGGAGCCGTGCGTGCGGCCGTACGCCCTCCTGTGGCTCGCGGAGCACGAGGGGCACGACCCGGAAGAGGCGGCCGCCGAGGTCCTCACCCGGGAGGAGGCGACCTGGCTGTGGGTGGACACCGCCGCCGCCGTCGCCGACCACGGCGAGAGCCGGCTACTCGTGCGCCACCTGGACTCGGCCGTGCAGGGCACCGTGCCGGGCCTGCTGGAGGAGATCCGTGCCGTGGGCCACCCCCGCACCGTCCAAGTACTGGTCGCCCTCGCCGCGGCCCACCCCGACCCGGCCCTCGCCAAGGCGGTACGCCGGGCCGCGTTCCAGGTCCACCGGGGCGGGGCGTAGGCCTGTCCGGCGGACGGGCTGCTGTGCTGTGTCCTCAATCGCCGGACGGGCTGGTTGGCTGAGCTCAGCCACAACAAGCCCGTCCGGCGATTGAGGACGCGCCCGCAGGGCGCCCGCCGCCGCAGGCGGCAAAGACGGCCCGCAGGCGGCAGGACGCCCCGCATCTGGCAGGGCGACCCGCATCTGGCAGGGCGACCCGCCGTCGGCAGGACGCCCCGCAGGACGCCCCGCAGGACGCCCCCTACCCGCCGCCGCCGAACGGCGCATACGTCCCGAAGCTCCAGACGTTGCCCTCGGCGTCCTTGGCCAGGTAGTCCCGGGATCCGTAGTCCTGGTCGGTGGGCGGCAGCAGGATCTCCACACCGTGCTCGGCGGCCCGGCGGTGGTGGGCGTCGGTGTCCTCGACGAGCACATAGACGCCGGTCGGCCCGCCCTCCGCCATTGCCTCGGCGAACACGCCCTTGCGACCCCTGGAGCCGAGCATCACCATGCCGTTGCCGTAGGTGAGCTCGGCGTGCAGCACGGTGCCGTCCTCGCTCTCGTAGACGGCTGCCGCGGTGAAGCCGAACGCCTCGGTGAGCTGCTTGATCGCCGCCTTGGCGTCCCGGTACAGCAGCGTCGGGTAGAGGGTCGGCGGTCCCGTGGGGGCAGCTGCCATGACGCACTCCTCGGGTGAGGTGACGAGCGGAAGGTGTCCCGGCGCGCCCTGCCCCGTGCCGTGGCCCGCGCCGGGGCGCCCACCCCCGAGTATCAATGAATCACCCCATACCCGCCCTTTTCTCCGCGCGCCCGCGCCCGGCCCCCGCCCGGGCCGCGGAGAAATCCGGCTTGCGCGACACCGCTAGACTGGTCGTATGGCTTTCCTCCTCGTGCATTAGACGGCGTCATCGCGACCCAGCCCGTCCCCACCGCCGTCCCATCTGCCCTGGAGTAGTCCCCCGTGATCACCGCCTCTGGCATCGAGCTGCGCGCCGGCGCACGCATCCTCATCGAGAACGCCTCGTTCCGCGTCGCCAAGGGCGACCGCATCGGCCTCGTCGGCCGCAACGGCGCCGGCAAGACCACCCTCACCAAGTGCCTCGCGGGCGAGGGCGTCCCCGCCGCCGGCACCATCGCCCGCTCCGGCGACGTGGGCTACCTCCCGCAGGACCCCCGCACCGGTGACCTCGACGTCCTCGCCCGCGACCGCATCCTCTCGGCGCGTGAGCTGGACTCGGTCCTGCGCAAGATGCGGGAGAACGAGGAGCGGATGGCGAACGGCAAGGGCGCCACCCGCGAGAAGGCGATGAAGAAGTACGAGCGCCTGGAGACGGAGTTCCTGACCAAGGGCGGGTACGCCGCCGAGGCGGAGGCCGCGACCATCGCCGCCGCGCTCGGACTGCCCGACCGGGTGCTCGGCCAGCCGCTGCACACCCTCTCCGGTGGTCAGCGCCGCCGCGTCGAGCTGGCCCGGATCCTCTTCTCGGACGCCGACACCCTGCTCCTCGACGAGCCGACCAACCACCTCGACGCCGACTCCATCGTCTGGCTGCGCGACTACCTCAAGACCTACCGCGGTGGCTTCATCGTCATCTCCCACGACGTCGACCTCGTCGAGACCGTCGTCAACAAGGTCTTCTACCTGGACGCGAACCGCTCGCAGATCGACGTCTACAACATGGGCTGGAAGCTCTACCAGCAGCAGCGCGAGGCCGACGAGAAGCGCCGCAAGCGCGAGCGCCAGAACGCCGAGAAGAAGGCCGCGGCCCTCAATTCGCAGGCCGACAAGATGCGCGCCAAGGCCACCAAGACCGTCGCCGCGCAGAACATGGCCCGGCGCGCCGAGCGGCTGCTGTCCGGCCTGGAGGCGGTACGGGTCTCGGACAAGGTCGCCAAGCTGCGCTTCCCCGAGCCCGCGCCCTGCGGCAAGACCCCGCTGATGGCGGAGGGCCTCTCCAAGTCCTACGGCTCGCTGGAGATCTTCACCGACGTCGACCTGGCCATCGACAAGGGCTCCCGCGTCGTCATCCTCGGCCTCAACGGCGCCGGCAAGACCACGCTGCTGCGCCTGCTCGCCCGAGCCGAGAAGCCCGACACCGGGCAGGTCATCGAGGGCCACGGCCTGAAGATGGGCTACTACGCCCAGGAGCACGAGACGCTCGACCCCGAGCGCACGGTCCTGGAGAACATGCGTTCCTCCGCGCCCGACCTGGACCTCGTGGAGGTCCGCAAGACGCTCGGTTCGTTCCTCTTCTCCGGCGACGACGTCGACAAGCCGGCCGGTGTGCTCTCCGGTGGCGAGAAGACCCGTCTCGCGCTGGCGACCCTGGTCGTGTCGTCCGCCAACGTGCTGCTCCTGGACGAGCCCACCAACAACCTCGACCCCGCGAGCCGCGAGGAGATCCTCGGCGCCCTGCGCACCTACAAGGGCGCGGTCATCCTCGTCACCCACGACGAGGGGGCCGTCGAGGCCCTCGAGCCCGAGCGGATCATCCTGCTGCCGGACGGCGTCGAGGACCTGTGGGGCCCGGACTACCGCGACCTGGTCGCACTGGCCTGATCCACCGCGTATGGATCATTCGGCCGACACGTGATCCTTCATCTGAGTGAGTAGGGCTCGTACCACCATGCCGCCCGGCACCCCGGCGCACGCGCTGCGCCGGGTGTCGGGCGCCGTTCGCGCCGGTGGTGACGAGGCCCCTTCTGACCTGCCTCTTCGCCGCACCACCCGTACGGTCGTACGGGTGCGGATGTTCCCAATCGCCTGTTCCGAGGCGCTTCGGCGCCGGAAATCGCGCAAACCTCCTGTCATCGACCTTGCCGAATGGGTGGCCAGGACGCCGCCTAGGGGTGATCATGAGAGACAAGAGCGCATCTCCCATGAGGAGGCACGGGTGGCCGAGACTCTGAAGAAGGGCAGCCGGGTAACCGGCGCCGCGCGCGAAAAGCTCGCGGCAGACCTGAAGAAGAAGTACGACTCCGGTGCGAGCATCAGGGCGCTGGCCGAAGAGACCGGTCGCTCCTACGGCTTCGTCCACCGGATGCTCAGCGAATCCGGCGTGATCCTGCGAGGTCGCGGCGGAGCGACGCGCGGCAAGAAGGCCGCCACGGCCTGACGCCACGCACCATGGGGCACCGTCGTTGTGGGCAGTGCCACCCGGTCGGTCGAGCAGTCGACCGGGTGGTTACTGTGCAGTCAACTTAACTGTGACTGCGGCTGGTTCGGAGGCCCCCATGACTGCCCCCAAGACTCTGCTCGACCAAGACGGCGTACAACTCACCGTCGATGACGCGGTAGCCACCGTCACGCTCGCCAACCCCGCCAAGCGCAACGCCCAGTCGCCCGCGCTGTGGCGGGCACTGGCCGAGGCGGGACGGCTGCTGCCGGGCAGCGTGCGGGTCGTGGTGCTCCGTGGTGAGGGCAAGTCCTTCTCCGCGGGCCTCGACCGGCAGGCCTTCACGCCCGAGGGCTTCGACGGTGAGCCGTCGTTCCTGGACCTGGCGCGCGGTTCGGACGAGGCGCTGGACGCCGAGATCGCCACGTACCAGGAGGCGTTCACCTGGTGGCGGCGCAATGACATCGTCTCCATCGCGGCCGTGCAGGGCCATGCGATCGGCGCCGGCTTCCAGCTCGCCCTCGCCTGTGACCTGCGGATCTGCGCGGACGACGCGCAGTTCGCGATGCGTGAGACCAGCCTGGGCCTGGTGCCCGACCTCACCGGCACGCACCCGCTGCTGTCGCTGGTCGGCTACGCCCGCGCGCTCGAGATCTGCGCCACGGGCCGCTTCGTGCACGCCGAGGAGGCCGAGCGCACGGGCCTCGCCAACCTGGTGGTCCCGGCCGCCGAACTCGACGCGGCTGCCCAGGACCTGGCCGCGGCCCTCCTCGCCGCCCCTCGCGACGCGGTCGTCGAGACCAAGGCCCTCCTGCGCGACGCCGCCGGCCGCGGCTACGACGACCAGCGCACGGCGGAGCGGGCCGCCCAGGCCCGTAGGCTGCGCGACCTGGCAGGCCTGGGGGAGTAGGGCCACGGGGCGACGGCTGTCACCGCGACGGCGACGGCGACTGTGCCCGGGGGTGCGGGGCCAGCGTGCCGTCCTCCCGACCGGGTCGACGCTGTCCCGTCACTACGACGGCGTCCGTGACGGGGCGTGGTGGGCGCCCCAGTGGGTGGTGCGGACCCGCTCGGCGTCAGCGCACCGCCCGCACGATCGGGTCGACGGCCGTCACCACGACGGCGACCGTGACCGGGCCCGGGGCGCCGTCGGCCATTGCCACGGCGACGGCCTCGCGGACGGCCGCGGTGACGTCGAGGGCGCACCGGCCCTCCGTCACCGCGATCTGGATCTGCGCATGACGTCCCGGCCCCTCGTCCGTACGGTCCTGGATCCGCACCGCGTGGGCCGGGCCGCCGAGCACCGGTGCGAGCCGGGCCACGCCCGGTACGGCCCGCACCGCCCGAGCGGCGGCGCCGTCGTCCTCCGCACCGGTCTCCGCGCCGTCCTCCGCACCGGCCCCCGGCACGGCCCCCGGCGCGGGCCCCGTGCCGGGCCCCGCGCCAGCCGAGCGCTCCGCCGCCGCCACGGGCCCGGCGCTCCCCATGGCCTCGGCCTCCGGGCCGTCGAGCAGCGCCGTCGCCCGTAGATCCACCGCGTCGAGGTCCAGCCCGAGCGCCTCCGTCCCCGCCGACCACAGGGCCGCGCGCAGCCGGCCCGCCACGGTCGGCAGTGGCTCGTCCACCGTGGCCGCGAAGTCCGCCGTCAGGCGCAGCGGCCCCGCCGGCAGGGCGCTCGGTGGCGCGGGCACCGCCGCCGGCACCGCCGTGGCGGGATCGGCGAGCGCGAGCCGGACCGTCCCGAGCCGGATCCCCGGCAGCGCGGCCGAGGCCGCCCGTCGCAGGGCGCCCACCGCCGCGTACTCCGTGATCCAGGCGCCGTCCGCCGCGCCGCCGAGAGGCAGCAGCCTGCCCAGCCCTAGTTGCTGCCGTACCGCCTGTGTCAATCGGTCTGCGGCCACCGTCACCCCTGAAGTCCGTCGTCAGCGGGTCCAGCCTGCCGTACGGGCGGGCCGGCGGCCGGGTGAGCCACCCGAATGGCGGCCTCGTGCCTCATATTCACCTCTTCGTCGGAGCGGTGTCGGCCGACCGCGCTTAGGGTGGCAAGTGGACCGGCGAACGTTTTTCCTTCCCCGAGGGAAAGAGGCGATTGACGATGACCGACACCGCACAGCGCAACCGGCCGGAGGGCTCGGGCGGCCCCGGCGGCTCGGCCAAGGAGCCCAAGGCCGCACCGGCCGACCGCGGCCGGACGACCATCGCCGACGGCGTCGTGGAGAAGATCGCGGGACTCGCGGCCCGTGACGTGGTCGGCGTCCACGCGATGGGCAGCGGCATCTCCCGCACCTTCGGTGCCGTACGCGACCGGGTGCCCGGCAGCGCCAAGTCCGTCAGCCGCGGGGTGAAGGCCGAGGTCGGCGAGGTCCAGACCGCGCTGGATCTGGAGATCGTCGTGGATTACGGCTTCGCCATCGCTGATGTGGCCCGCTCCGTGCGGGAAAACGTCATCTCGGCGGTGGAACGCATGACCGGCCTGGAGGTCGTCGAGGTGAACATCGCCGTGAGCGACGTCAAGCTGCCGGACGAAGAAGAGGACGAGCCGGAGCCGAGGCTCCAGTAGGGAGCGCACGATGAACATGGCCGTGGTCGGCCTGATCGCCGGCATGGCGCTGGGATTCGCCGGGTACTTCGGTGGGTTCGGCGCGTTCGTGCTGGTGGCGGCCTTGGGTGCCATCGGGTTCGTGGCAGGCCGGTTCCTGGACGGGGATCTGGAGCCGGGCGATCTTTTCCGGACGAGGGACCGCGAGGGACGACGGTAGTGGCGCATTCGGCGAGGGGTGCGGTGAGGACGCGTGGTGGAACCGGCTGAGCGCGGTGCGACCCATATCGCCGACCGGGTCGTCGCGAAGATCGCCTCACAGGCGGCACGGGAGGCGCTGAGCGCCGTGGCGGCGGACGCTCACGCGCCCCCGCACGCGTCGGTGGTCGTCCGTGACGACTCCGCCCGCGTGCGGGTCTTCGTGGAGCTGGGGTACCCCTCCGATATCGGCGCCCAGTGCGGCGCGGTACGCCGCGGGGTCGTCGAGCGGGTGCGGGGGCTGGTGGGCATGGACGTCCCGGAGGTGGCGGTCACGGTGGAGCGGCTGCACTCGCCGCAGACGCTGGGCGCGGGCGCGGAGCGGGTCCGATGAGCGGCCCGGAGCCGGGCGGCAACCCCCCGACGCTGGAGAAGAGCGCCCCTGAGGGTGCCGAGGCGGCTGCCGCGCGGGCCCCCGAGGACGGTGGCCGCGCCGGGCGCTTCTGGTCGGCGCGCCGACTGCCCGCCGCCCTCGTCGCGCTCGTCGTGGTGGGCGGCGCCGGGATCTTCCTCTACGACGTGGCGGCGGTCCGGGCGGGCCGCCCCGCCATGAGCTGGCGCCGGCGCCTCGCGCACGAGCTGGCCACCCGCCCCCTCGACGACCCCTGGGTGGCCTGGGGCGCGGCGGCTGCCGCCCTGCTCGGTCTGTGGCTGCTCGTCCTCGCCGTGACACCGGGCCTGCGCGGGGTGCTGCCGATGCGGCGCGACACCCCCGACGTACGGGCCGGGCTCGACCGGCGGGCCGCCGCACTCGTGCTCCGCGACCGGGTCATGGAGGTCTCCGGCGTGCAGTCCGTGCGGGTCGACGTGGGCCGGCACCGGATCAGGACCCGGGCCCTGTCGCACTTCAGGGACCTGGAGGAGGTGCGGGCGGACGTGGACACGGTACTGGCCGACGGCGTACGGGAGTTGGGGCTCGCCCGGCACCCGCGGCTGTCGGTACGGGTGAGTCGGCCGGTGAAGAAATGAGCGCGCGATGCTGAGGAACGTCAACCGGGTGCTCGTGGGACTGGCGGGCGTGGTGCTGCTGGCGCTCGGCGCCGCGGTGCTGATCGGCGCGCTGGACCTCCAGCGGCACTGGAGCATCACCCTGCCGTCCGCATGGCCCTTCGACGGGCCGCACGATGTGCTGCTCGCCCGCGCCGACCGCCGTAAGTGGCGGTCGGAGGGCTGGTGGTGGCCGGCGGTGATCGCCGCCCTCGCCCTCGCCGTGCTGCTCGCCCTGTGGTGGCTGCTCGCACAGCCGCGGCGGCGCCGACTGCGGGAGGTGCTCGTCGACAGCGGTGACGGGGAGGGCGCGCTCGTCCGCGGCCACGCCCTGGAGAGCGTGCTGACCGCCGAGGCACAGTCGCTGGACGGGGTCGACCGCGCTCAGGTCGCCTTGAGCGGGAGCCGTACGGCCCCCGAGGCCCGCGTCGGTCTGACCCTGGCACCGCACGCCGCCCCCGCCACCGCCCTGCACCGCCTGTACACCGAGGCCCTGACCCACGCCCGGGCCTCCGCGGGACTGGTCCGACTCCCGGCGGAGGTCCGGCTCCGGGCGGTCCGGCACCGCGCGGAGCGGGTCGGCTGAAACGAACGGGACCTTCTTTGCGGGACCCCCTCCGTCTCAGCCGTTGCGGATGTCGGGCCGCTCGCACCCCTCCGCGTCGAGGAGCAGCGCGCTCGTCACCAGACCGATGTGGCTGAACGCCTGCGGGTAATTGCCGAGCTGCCGCCGGGCCACCGGGTCGTACTCCTCGGAGAGCAGACCGAGATCGCTGCGCAGGCTCAGCAGCCGTTCGAACAGGCTGCGGGCCTCCTTCCGGCGGCCGGTCAGATGCAGGGCGTCGACCAGCCAGAAGGAGCAGACGAGGAAGGTGCCCTCGTTGCCGGGCAACCCGTCGACGGCCTTGCCGTCGACGGTGTAGCGCCGGACGAGCCCGTCGTGGGTCAGGTCCCGGCGGATCGCGTCGACCGTGCCGACGACGCGGGGGTCGTCGGGCGGCAGGAAGCCGACCCGGGGGATGAGGAGGGTCGCGGCGTCGAGCTCGGTGGATCCGTAGGACTGGGTGAAGGTGCCGCGCTCGGGGTCGTAGCCCTTCTCGCAGACCTCGCGGTGGACCTCGTCCCGCATCCGCCGGAGCCCCTCGAGGTCGCCCTTGAGCTTCGGGTCGTACTCCAGGATGCGCACGGCCCGGTCGGCGGCGACCCAGGCCATCACCTTGGAGTGGACGAAGTGCCGGCGTGGGCCCCGGACCTCCCAGATCCCCTCGTCGGGCTCGCGCCAGTGCTTCATCAGGAAGTCCATGAACACCCGCAGGACGCTCCACGCGTGCGGCTTGGCGTTGAGCCCGCCCCGGCGGGCGACGTAGAGGGAGTCGATGACCTCGCCGTAGACGTCGAGCTGGAGCTGGTTGACCGCACTGTTGCCGACCCGTACCGGGGCGGACCGCTCGTAGCCCGACAGCCACGAGAGCTCCGTCTCGGGCAGTCGGCGCTCACCCGCGACGCCGTACATGATCTGGAGGTCGGCGGGGTCCCCGGCGACCGTGCGCAACAGCCAGTTGCGCCACGCGGCGGCCTCCTCGAGATAGCCGACCGAGAGCAGCGCGCCGAGGGTGAGGGTGGAGTCGCGCAGCCAGCAGTAGCGGTAGTCCCAGTTGCGGACGCCTCCGATGTCCTCGGGCAGGGAGGTGGTGGGGGCCGCGACGATGCCGCCGGTGGGCCCGTAGGTGAGGGCCTTGAGAGTGATCAGCGAACGCATCACCGCTTCCTGGTACGGGCCCTGGTAGCGGCACCGGCAGGCCCACTCGCGCCAGTCCTCCAGGCTGTGCCGCAGGGACTCGTGCGGGTCGATGAGATCGGGGCGGGCCTCGTGCGAGGGGTGCCAGGTCAGCACGAAGGCGACCGAGTCCCCGGCGTCGACGGTGAACTCGGAACGGGTGCTGAAGCCCTTGCCGAAGGTCCGCACGGGCGGTTCGCTGCGCAGCCACGCCGAGTCCGGCCCGGCGACGGCGACCCGGTGGCCGTCGGCCCGGCGGACCCAGGGGACGACGTTGCCGTAGTCGAAGCGCAGCCGCAGCACGCCGACCATGTCGACGGAGCCGCTGACGCCCTCGACGATGCGGACGACGTCGGGGGCGCGGTGGCGCTGGGGCATGAAGTCGGTGACCTTGACGGTGCCGGTCTCCGTCTCCCAGACGGTCTCCAGGATGAGGGAGTCCTCGAGATAGGCGCGCCGGGTGCAGGGTCCGGCGCCCCGGGGGGCCAGCCGCCAGTGGCCGTTCTCCTCGTCGCCCAGGAGCGCCGCGAAACAGGCGGGCGAGTCGAAGCGGGGCAGGCAGAGCCAGTCGATGGATCCGTCACGACCGACCAGGGCGGCGGTCTGGAGATCGCCGATGAGTGCGTAGTCCTCGATGAGTGGTGCCACGCGAAGCGTCTTCCCTGTTCAGGGGGGACCTACTCCGGGGGGCTACTCCGTGAGCGGGGGGCGGCCCGCTACGCGACGGCGGCGGCCTCGGCGCCCGGCGCGGCCGCCGCCTTGGCGGCCTCGGCGGCGCGGTCGCGTCGCTCGCGGCGGACGAGGATGAACCAGCCGACGGGCACGAAGCCGGAGAACAGCCACCACTGGACGGCGTAGGCCATGTGCGGGCCGATCTCGCTGTGGTCCGGGGCCGGGACGGGCTTCGGCTGCCCCTTGGGAGCGGGCCCCTCGAGTTCGACGTAGCCGCCGAGGAAGGGCCGGTGCTGCGCCTTGGCCCGCTGCTCGCTGCTGATCAGCATGACCTGGCGGTCCGGCAGGCCCTCGGTGTCCTTGATGCCACTGCCGGTGGTCTCGTCGGCGCGCAGCCGGCCGGTGACGGAGACCTTGCCCTTCGGCGCCGGGGGGATGTGCGGGAGCTTGGTCAGATCGCCGTTGGCCGGGATCCAGCCGCGGTTGACGAGGAGGGCCGGGCCGTCGGTCGGCACCAGCGGGGTGAGGACGAAGTAGCCCTGGTTGCCGTCGGCGTCGGTGCGCAGCCGGACGACGACCTCGCCCTTGGTGTCGTACGTGCCGCTCGCGGTGATCCTGCGCCAGACGTCGTCGTGCGGCACGGGGCGGCCGGGTGCGGCGAGCCGGGTGACGGGGACGGGGTCGGCGGCGAGGCTCTGGGCGACCTGGTCGTTCCGCGCGACCCGGTGCTCGTGGCGGTGGTACTGCCAGAAGCCCAGCTTGATCATCACCGGGATCAGGGCGAGCCCCACGAGCGTGAGGATCACCCATTGCCGGGACAACAGGAAGCGATACACACATTTGACGGTACCTGGCGTGGTTCGCCCCCCGGTCATCGGGTGCCGCCGCCGTACCCGTGCCTCCGGCGGCCCGCTCGTGATCAGGCCCGCCGGACACACCCTAGGGTGTGTCCGCAAAGTCGCGCCTGGCCCGCGACGCCTGGCACGCACGCTCGCTGCGTTGTCGGGCTCGCCCGAGTACGCCCAGTACGAGGGCGACCCTCCGCCTTGCGATCGCACGCACCAGACGCCGCGGGCCACGCCCTTCGGGCGTACGCCGCGACTTTGCGGACACACCCTAGGAGCCGGCAGACGTTCCGGGTGCCGGGGTGACGTGCAGCAGCAGCTGCATGAACGCCGCCTCGTCGATCACCGGGGTGCCGAACGAACGGGCCTTGGTGGTCTTGGACGTGGGGGAGTCGGGGTCGTTGGTGACCAGCAGGCTGGTGAGACGGGAGACGCTCGTGGCGATGTGCAGCCCGGCGTCGATGGCACGGTCCTCCAGCAGCTCGCGGTCGATCGAGGTATCGCCGGAGAACGCCACGCGCATGCCCTGAATGAGCTGTTCGCCCGGTTCGTAACGCCCCGGGTTGGGGTACGGGCACGCGGGCCGCTTACGGCTCGCCCGCCAGGTCGACTGCCGGTAGGACGGCTGATAGCCGATGGTGGCCGAGCGCGCGGGCCCGTCGGACCACTCGGTCAGCGGCTGGCAGGCCAGCAGCGGCAGCCGCAGCCCCGCCTGTGCCGCCAGCCGCAGGCTGGGCCGGAACGCCTCCGCGAGCACCCGCGCGTCGTCCAGCGCGTGGTGCGCGCGCTGCTGCACGACGCCGTAGTGCGCGGCGAGCGACTCCAGCTTGTGGTTGGGCAGCGGCAGCCGCAGCTCCTTGGAGAGCGCGATGGTGCACAGCCGTTGACGCACGGGCGCGGTCGCCCGCGCGCGGGCGAACTCACGGGCGAGCATCGACCAGTCGAAGGCCGCGTTGTGCGCGACGAGGACCCGGCCGTCGAGCCGCGCGGCCAGCTCGTCGGCGATCTCCGGGAAGAGCGGCGCGCCGGAGAGGACTTCGGTGGTGAGGCCGTGGATCCACACCGGTCCGGGATCGCGCTCGGGGTTGACCAGCGTGTACCACTGGTCCTCCACCTGGCCTCTGGCGTCCAGCTGATAGACGGCGGCCGACACTATCCGGTCGTCCCGGGCGAGCCCGGTGGTCTCCACGTCGACGACCGCGTATCCGTCGGGATACGCGGTCGGCCACGGGGTCGGCGATTCGGCGGCGGCGCGGTCTTCGAGCATGGTCACAGAGAATACGGGCCCGCACTGACAGCGGGGGCGCGGCCCCGGAACCGTAAAGACCCTGCCGATGTGACGTGTTCCACTCCGCTCGGGGTGGAGCCGGGGTGGAGCCGGAGTCGAGTCGGGACCGGCCGGGGCAGGTCCCGTAAACCTCCGTCACCCGGACGATGGACCACCGTCCGCGGCCGACGACCCGCCGACGCCGGTCCGGCCCGATGGCCGCCGCCGCTCCGCCCCCACCGGCGCCACGCCGCGGGAACCCCGGGTAACACTGACCGGTACCCATCGGTAACAACCCCTAGCGGCACGGCCCGTGGCGCGTTTATGGTGCGGCCATGCCGCACCTTCCCGATGTCGTGTTGTGGTCCATACCGGCCTTCGTCCTGCTCACCGTGGTGGAGTTGGTGAGCTATCGGCTGCACCCCGCCGAGGAGAGCGGCGCCGCGGGATACGCCGCCAAGGACGCGGCGACCAGCATCGGCATGGGGCTCGGCAGCCTGGCCTTCGACGCGCTGTGGAAGATCCCGATCGTCGCCGTCTACGCCGCGATCCACGAACTCACGCCGCTGCGCGTACCCGTGCTGTGGTGGACGCTGCCGCTGATGCTGCTGGCCCAGGACTTCTTCTATTACTGGTCGCACCGCGGGCACCACGTCGTGCGGATCCTGTGGGCCTGCCATGTCGTGCACCACTCCAGCCGGAAGTTCAACTTCACCACGGCGCTGCGCCAGCCGTGGACCTCGCTGACCGTCTGGCCGTTCTATGTGCCGATGATCGCGCTCGGCGTGCATCCGGCGGCGGTGGCGTTCTGCTCGTCGGCGAACCTCGTCTATCAGTTCTGGGTGCATACCGAGCGGGTCGGCAGACTGCCCCGACCCTTCGAATACGTCCTGAACACGCCGTCCCATCACCGGGTGCACCACGCCTCGCAGGGCGGTTATCTGGACCGCAACTTCGGCGGCATCCTGATCGTCTGGGACCGGCTCTTCGGCTCCTTCGTGGCGGAAGGGGAACGTCCGGTCTATGGCCTGACGAAGAACATCGACACCTACAACCCCTTGCGCGTCGCCACGCACGAGTACGCCGCCATCGCCCGCGATCTGCGGGCGGCGCACGGCTGGCGTGAACGGGCCGGGCGGGTGTTCCGGGGGCCGGGATGGCAGCCGGCCCGGCTCTCGCCCACCGGGGACGAGGCCTCAACCGGGGACGAGACCCCCACTGCGGACGAGACCCCCACTGCGGACGGGACCCCCACCGGGGATGCGCCGAGCGTACCGACCGGCGGGGACGTGCCGACCGGCGGCGCGCAGGCGCCCGGCTCCCGGGTCGCCGCCCCCGAGCACGTCGCGTGAGACGGCTCCGCACGCCCCGCGTACTGCTGATCGCCTTCGCCGCCTTCGCCGTCGTCCACCTGTGCGCGCTCGCCGCAGGCGTCCCGGCCGTCGCGCAGGTCACCAAGCCTGTGCTGATGCCGCTGCTCGCCACCCGGGTCGCCGCCCTCGGCGGACCCCGGCTGCTCGTCGCCGCGCTGCTGTTCGGATGCGGTGGCGACACCCTGCTGCAGATCGGCGGTGACACCGTCTTCCTGCTGGGCATGGGCTCGTTCGCGGCCGGGCACGTCTGCTATCTGGTGCTGTTCGCCCGGCGCGGGGCGGCGGCCGGTGCCCGTACGTACGGCCTCGCGGGTGCGTACGGGGTCGCCTGGCTCGGTGTCGTCCTGTTGCTGTGGCCGGATCTGGAGGCGGGGCTGCGGGTGCCCGTCGCCTGTTACAGCCTGCTGTTGACCGCGATGGCGTGCGGCGCGACCCGCGCGGGGGTGCGGGCGGGTGCGGGCGGTGCGCTGTTCCTGCTGTCGGACACGCTCATCGCGGGCGGCATCGCCGAGTGGCCGCAGGCGCCCGCCCCCCAGTTCTGGATCATGCTCACCTATCTCGCCGCCCAGTACCTGCTGGCGGAAGGGCTCTCGCGGCCGGAATCCCCCCGGCCCGGTCGGCGGCAGGGCCGGGGAGCCGGAAGGGGCCGGCCCGCGTGGCGCGGCCCGGCCCCCGTGGCTCACCGTCCCGATCAGTCCTGGACCGCGTCCAGGGCGTCGACGATGCCGTAGCCGTAGAAGCTGTTGACGTGCTCGTTGCCGACGCAGGTGGCGTCGATCTTGCCGTCACCGTCGGGGTCGTACGCGGTGGGGCAACCCGGGTTGTCGGCCTGGGCCTTCAGGAGCCACTGGAGCTCCTGCGGGCTCGACTTGGGGTGCGTGCTCTTCAGCAGCGCCGCGACACCGGCCACGTGCGGGGCGGCCATCGAGGTGCCCTGGAGGTAGGCCCAGTCGCCGCCCGGCATCGTGGAGAGGATGCGGCCGTCCTTCGCGGGCAGCCCGGGCACCTGGTACCGGTCGCCGCCGGGGGCCGCGACGTCGATCTGACCCTGGCCGTAGTTGGAGTAGTACGACTTCAGCGACTTGACGCCGGTGGCCGCGACGGTGACGACGCCCGGGAGCTGGGCGGGCACGTCGAGGCACTTGGAGGGGTCTATCTTCCGCGGCAGCGGCTTGGTGTCATTGGGGCTGGTGGTGTCGGTGATCTCCTTGGACGCGAGGTCGTGCGCGGAGTTGCCCGCCGAGGCGATGTTGATCGTGCCCTTGTCCTGGGCGTACTTCGTGGCCCGGCCGACCGACTCGCGGATCGCCTTCTGGTCCGGGTCGTCGTCGCAGTTGTAGAGCCACGGGTCGACGTAGTAGCTGTTGTTCGTCACGGCTATGCCGTGGTCGGCGGCGAAGACGAACGCGCAGACCACGCTCTCCGCGTAGAACAGCGAGGTCTTGTCCTGGCTGACCTTGATGCCGGCGACCTTCACACCGGGCGCGACGCCGGCCACGCCGACGCCGTTGCGGGCGGCGGCGATCGAACCGGCCACGTGCGTGCCGTGGTAGTCCTCCGCCGGGTCGAACGGGCGCCAGGCGCCGGGGCTGGTGTCCGCCTTGCCGGTGACACAGCTGGCCGACTGGCTCCGGGAGAAGTTCGGCTTGAGGTCCGGGTGGGTGTCGTCCACGCCGGTGTCGATGACGCCGACCGTGACGCTCCTGCTGCCCGGGTTGACCTTCGCGGCCTTGTCGGCCTTGATGGCGGCGAGGTCCCACTGGAGGCCCTCCAGCGGCTCCGCACCGGCGGTGGCCGAGCGGGCCGCGCTCTGGGCGACGGCCTTCGGCAGCTTCACCTTCTCGGGCTTGCCGACGTCGGTGGTGGCGGCGGGGGCGATCGGCGCGGTGCGAGTGGCGCCCGCGGACGTCACGCCCGGCACCGCGCGCAGGGTCTTGGCGAACTCGGGGTTCTTGGAGTGGGCGACGATGACGCCGATCCGGTCGTACACCGCCACGATGCTGCCACCCGCCTGGGTGACGGCCTTCTTGACCTTCGCGACGGTGCCGCGGGCGGTGTCCGTGTTGACCACGTACGACAGCTGCGGGCCGTCCGTGGAGACGGGGGCCTGTACCGCGAACGTGTCCTGCGGGGCCGCCGTGGCCGCGCCGGGCAGGAAGCCGAGCGACGCGGTGAGCGCCAGTCCGACGGGGACGGCCAGCAGGGCGTGACGCCGTCTGGAGCGCAGATGAGCCATGGGTTCTCCACATCATCCGTAAAACCGCCCGGGTGCAGGCCGCACGCGGACGGGTACATGACGAGTGAAGCTAGCGCCGATCTCCGGCCCCCGGCAATGAATTCCTGGAACTGGGAGCGGGAGAAATCGTCATGCCGCCGACGCGCCGAACCCGGTGACGCGGTGTCAGATGGCGGAGACGGAACCGGAGTACGTTCCTCAGAAACGGATGCCCCTTCCCCAGGCCTTCCTCAGGCTGTCCTCAGGACGGGATGGCCGGATCCTCAGGAAGGGATGCCCGGACCGCGCAGCGCGTCGATGCTCAGCGGCGGCAGCGGCACCCGCGGCCCGTACCAACGGCCGGCCGTCGGGATGGCGGCCGGCCGGCCGGTCCGCACCGCCGCTATCGGCTCCGTCAGCCGGACGATGCCGAACGGGCGCCGGCCGGGCGGCGGCGGGGGAGGGGTCGGCGCAGTGCTCACATCAGGGTCAACGACACGGCGGGCAGGCGGTATTGCCTCAAGCGGCGGCTGATGTCAAATTCGCCGATCACCCCCCTGTCGCAATACCACGGCACCCCTCTACGATGCGTGATTCGGATCACAGCTCGGATCAACTTCTGGATCACCGCTGACGGCTCGCGCCTCGCACCCCTCGTCAGGAGAGACCGTGGACACCGCACCAACCATCACTCAGGAGCCGGACGAACCCGATTGCGCCGACCGCTTCACCAGGGTCCAGTCGAGCGCCGAATTCGGTGAACTGCGCCGGTCCCACCGATCCTTCGCCTTCCCGCTCACCGTGGCCTTCGTCGCCTGGTACCTGCTGTACGTCCTGCTCTCCAACTACGCGGGCGATTTCATGGGCACCACCGTGGTCGGCAACATCAACATCGCCTTCGTCTTCGGGCTGGCCCAGTTCCTCACCACCTTCCTCATCGCCTGGTGGTACTCCCGGCACGCCGCCGCGAAGACCGACCCCAAGGCGGAGGCCCTCAAGGCCGGTCTGGAGGCCTCGAAGTGAGCGCCGTCCTGACCGCCGTCAGCAGCGGACTCGGTTCCGCCGCGAGCACCGACCCCACCACGGGCCTGACCCTGGCCCAGCCGCTCGCCGCCGCGGCCGCCAGTGACCACCGCACCCTGATCATCACGCTCTTCTCGGTCTTCGTGGCCGCGACCCTCGCCATCACCGTCTGGGCGGGCCGGCAGACGAAGGACGCCACCGACTTCTACGCGGGCGGCCGGTCCTTCACGGGCTTCCAGAACGGCCTGGCCATTTCCGGCGACTACATGTCCGCCGCGTCCTTCCTCGGCATCGCCGGTGCCATCGCGCTCTTCGGCTACGACGGCTTCCTCTACTCCATCGGCTTCCTCGTCGCCTGGCTGGTCGCCCTGCTGCTCGTCGCCGAGCCGCTGCGCAACTCCGGCCGCTTCACCATGGCCGACGTGCTCGCGTACCGCCTCAAGCAGCGGCCCGTACGCACCGCCGCCGGCACCTCCACCATCGTCGTCTCGATCTTCTATCTGCTCGCTCAGATGGTCGGTGCGGGAGCGCTCGTCGCGCTGCTGCTCGGTGCCACCGGCGAGGGCTCCCGGCGCTGGATCATCGCCCTGGTCGGCGTCGTGATGGTGCTCTACGTGACCATCGGCGGAATGAAGGGCACGACCTGGGTGCAGATCGTCAAGGCCGTCCTGCTCATCGCGGGCACCTTGCTCATCACCGTCCTCGTGCTCACCAAGTTCAACTGGAACATCTCCACTCTTCTCGGTGAAGCGGCGAAGGAGAGCGGCAAGGGCAGGGCCTTCCTCGAACCCGGTCTCCAGTACGGCAAGGACGGCACCTCCAAGCTCAACTTCATCTCGCTCGGCATCGCGCTCGTCCTCGGCACGGCCGGTCTGCCGCACATCCTGATCCGCTTCTACACCGTGCCGACCGCCAAGGCCGCCCGTAAGTCGGTGAACTGGGCGATCGGCATCATCGGCGCCTTCTATCTGATGACCATCGCCCTCGGCTTCGGGGCCGCCGCCCTGGTCGGCTCCAAGAAGATCATCGCGTCGAACGAGTCCGGCAACACCGCCGCGCCGCTGCTCGCACAGGAGATCGGCGGCGGCGCCGGCTCCACCGGCGGCGCGATCCTGCTCGCGGTGATCTCGGCCGTCGCCTTCGCGACGATCCTCGCGGTGGTCGCGGGGCTCACCCTCGCCTCCTCGGCGTCCTTCGCCCACGACCTGTGGGCCAATGTCATCCGCAAGGGAAAGACGAGCGAGAAGGAGGAGATCCTCACCGCGAAGTTCGCGGCCGTCGCCATCGGCGCGGTCTCCATCGCGCTGGGCATCTTCGCCCACCGGCTCAACGCGGCCGCCCTGGTCGCCCTCGCCTTCGCCGTCGCGGCCTCCGCCAACCTCCCGACGATCCTCTACAGCCTCTTCTGGAAGCGCTTCACCACCCAGGGCGCCCTCTGGTCGATCTACGGCGGACTGATCTCCTCCGTCACCCTGGTGATCTTCTCCCCGGTCCTCTCCGGCAACGAGAAGGCCCTCTTCCCCGGCATGGACTTCGCCTGGTTCCCCCTCGCCAACCCGGGCCTGGTCTCCATCCCGCTCGGCTTCCTGCTCGGCTGGCTGGGATCGCTGCTCTCCCGGGAGGCCCCGGACGCGAAGAAGTACGCCGAACTGGAGGTCCGCTCCCTGACCGGCTTCGGAGCGCACTGACCACACCCCACCACCACGGCCCCTCCCGGGACCGGTCCGTGCGCCCGCGTCAACGAACTGTTGAAGGCCGAGGCCATCGCGTACGCTGCGGAACAATTGAACGAACCGCCGTTCCAGTCCCGGGAGGGGCCCTGCCGTGCTCATCGACACCTACGGTCGCGTGGCCACGGACCTGCGCGTCTCCCTGACCGACCGGTGCAATCTGCGCTGCACCTACTGCATGCCCGAAGAGGGACTGCAGTGGCTCGCCAAGCCGGACCTGCTCACCGACGACGAGATCGTCCGCCTCGTCCGCATCGCCGTCACCGACCTCGGCGTCACCGAAGTCCGCTTCACCGGCGGCGAACCGCTGCTCCGCCCCGGCCTCGTCGGCCTCGTCGAGCGCTGCGCGGCGCTCACCCCCCGCCCCCGGCTGTCCCTCACGACCAACGGCATCGGCCTCGGGCGCACCGCCGCGGCGCTCAAGGCGGCCGGGCTGGACCGCGTCAACGTCTCCCTCGATACGCTGCGGCCCGAGGTCTTTGCGACCCTGACCCGGCGCAGGCGCCACCAGGACGTGCTGGACGGCCTCGCCGCCGCCCACGCCGCCGGGCTCACCCCGGTCAAGGTCAACGCCGTCCTGATGCCCGGCCTCAACGACGACGAGGCGCCCGACCTGCTGGCCTGGGCCGTCGAGCACGACTACGAACTGCGCTTCATCGAGCAGATGCCGCTCGACGCCCAGCACGGCTGGAAGCGCGACGGGATGATCACCGCCCAGTCCATCCTGAGCAGCCTGCGCACCCGCTTCGACCTCACCCCCGAGGCCGAGGACGAGCGCGGCGCCGCCCCCGCCGAGCGCTGGATCGTCGACGGCGGCCCGGCCCGCGTCGGCGTCATCGCCTCCGTCACCCGCCCGTTCTGCTCGGCCTGCGATCGCACCCGGCTGACCGCCGACGGCCAGATCCGTACGTGCCTGTTCGCACGGGAGGAGTCGGATCTGCGCGGAGCCCTGCGCTCCGGAGTCCCGGACGAGGAGATCGCCCGGCTGTGGCGACTGGCGACCACGACAAAAAAGCCCGGCTCGGGCCTGGACGACCCCGCCTTCCTCCAGCCGCAGCGCCCGATGTCGGCGATCGGCGGCTGATCCAGCCCGTCCGGCGATTGAGGACGGGCCCGCAGGGCGCTCGCCGCCGCAGGCGGCAACGAGTAGCCGCAGCGGAATATCATCTAGTAATTGCCGGGCCAAAGCCGGGCTTATCTGCGGGTGCGGGTTTATCGGCGAAGCCTAATGGTGCGGGGAGGCCTCCCACTCCTCCAGCGTGACCACGTCTTTGAGAAATCCGCGCAGATCCAGAAAGTTGGACAGATGTTCGCGGTGTTCCTCGCAGGCGAGCCAGGTCTTGCGTCGCTCGGGAGTGTGCAGCTTGGGGTTGTTCCACGCCAGCACCCACACCGCTGCGGCACGGCAGCCCTTGGCGGAGCAGATCACGGGAGTATCAGGGGAGTTCACCCCCCAGACTGTAATCAAGCCCGGCCGGGCATGGCGACGCCGGGCAGCCACGGGGGGAGCCGCCCGGCGTCGGTCTGTCGCTCCGACGGGGGATGCGGAGCGCTTACGAAGTATGTCACGGGGTGCCTGTCATAGGGCACCGAACCACATGATTGATCTGAGCTTTTCTTGAGCTTTGCAGACGACCCGGCGGACTGTTTTTCGGGCCCGCCGTATCAGCCGTGGTCACGGCCTTGATCAGCCCGCCCGGAAGGTTTTGCTTCCGGAGCGGATTCCGCGGTCCGGTGTGTCGGACCCGACATCAGCACCGGGCGGGTCGGCGCGGGAACGAACGTTCCGGGCAGCGAAGGGGCGTTCTCCCGGCCCGCGTTGGCGATCACCACGGCCACATAGGGCAGCAGCGCGCCCAGGATCAGCGTTCCGATGGCCACATGGCGCTCGATATTCCACAGCACCACGGTGAGTATCACGGAGAGGGTGCGGATGAGCATCGAGATCACATATCGACGCTGACGGCCGCGCACGTCCTCCGCGAGACCCTGCCGAGCCCCGGTGATCCGGAATACCGCCGTACCACCGTGCTTCCGCATCATGTTCCACCATCCGCCCACTGCGCCGACGGCCCCCGTGTCCAGGACCTCTTCAACGTTACGCCGCGTCCACCCCCGAGACGAGAGCGGGTACCCACCCATCGCGCGCCCCGCTGGGCCACGCTGCCGCCATACGCCGTACGGGCCGCTCCGACGTGCGCCGTACGGGTGGCGGCCCCAGAATGGCGGAGCACGCCACATCGCGCTTCGAAGGAGGCGACATGAGCTGGTTGTGGGCCATCATCGTCGGCCTGGTCCTGGGCCTGATCGCCAAGGCGATCCTGCCGGGCAAACAGCAGATCCCGCTCTGGCTGACGATCATCTTCGGCATGATCGGCAGCGTTCTCGGCAACTGGGCGGCCACCGGACTGGGCATCAACGAGACCAAGGGCGTCGACTGGGGCCGGCACCTGTTGCAACTCCTCGGCGCGGTGATCGTCGTCGCGATCGGCGACCGGTTGTGGGTCGGGATGCGCGGCGGAGGTAACCGACGCGCCGCCTGAGCGGGGCCGCGCCCTGTGCAGGCCAGGCGGGGAAAGCCGAGGGCGGTCGTGCGCGTCGGCGCACGACCGCCCACGGCCTACCTGGTGACTGGTGACCGTTACGGTCCCGTCGTTGCCGCCTGCGGCGGCGAGCGCCCTGCGGGCGCGTCCGGCGACCCCGGACACCGCCGCGCAGCGGAGGTGCACCCCCAACAATCCGCCGGAAGGGCTACCGCAGCTCGGCGATCTTCCGCCCCGCCTTGAGGTACACCGTCACCTCGGCGCCCGAGGCGCCCTGCTTCGCCAGCGTCTCCGCGACCACCTCACCCAGCGGGCGAATGGCCTCGGCCTCGGCGAGCACGACAGCCTCCTGGCCGGCGGCGGACTCCACGATGAGCCGCAGCCCGTTCTGCTTGGCGACCCGACGGGCCGCCGAGGCGCTGGGCTGGAACTCCAGCACCTTGCTGAGCACGGTCGTCGCGGCCTCCGCGCCGTACTCAGCCAGCTCCACCACCGGCAGCGTCTCGACGTCGGTGAAGCTCTTCTTCGAGAACTGCGCGACGAACCCGGCGCGCGCCGCCATCGCCGCCTCGACGCCGTACAGCGCCGCCACGACCTCGCCCGCGAGGACCTTCTTGAGGTCCATCGGGTGCAGCGACTTCTCCTCGATCCGGCGGGTGACCGCCGCGATCTCGGCGTCCGTCCACTCCGTCCAGGCCCGCAGGTACGGCTCCATCAGCCGGTCCGGCACCGACATGATCTTGCCGAAGACATCGTCGGCGGGCGCGCTCAGCCCGACGTAGTTGCCCTTGGACTTGGACATCTTCGCGCCTGTGCCGTCCGTGCCCTCGATCAGCGGCATCGTGACGACGAGCTGCGGCTTCTGACCGCGCAGCTCCATGAGCTTGCGGCCCATCTGCAGATTGAGCAGCTGGTCGGCGCCGCCCAGCTCGACGTCGCAGTCCAGCGCGACCGAGTCGAGGCCCTGTGCGATCGGGTAGAGCAGCTCCGACATGGTCAGCCCGGAGCCGGCGGCCAGCCGGGTACGGAAGTCCTCGCGCTGCAGCAGCTGCGAGACCGGCACCTGGGCCATCAGCCCGAGCAGCTCGGGGAAGGTGTAGGGCGCCAGCCACTCGCTGTTCTGCCGGAAGCGGACCTTCTCGAAGTCGAAGAACGGCCGCACCTGCTCGCGGTAACCAGCCAGGTTCGCCGCGATGTCGTCGTCGGTCAGCGGCGGACGCTCCGCCGTACGGCCCGTCGGGTCACCGATCTTGGCCGTGAAGTCACCGATGAGCAGCGTGACGTCATGCCCCATGCGCTGGAAGCGGCTGAGGACGATCATCGGCACGGTGTGCCCGAGGTGCACGTCGGCGGCCGTCGGGTCGATGCCCAGCTTGATGTGCAGGCCCTTGCCCGCCGCCCGCCGCTCCTCGATGCGCTGGGCCAGCTTCTCCACGCCCGGCAGCACCTCGACGGCACGGGCGGCGATCAGCTCGGCCTGCTCCTGTGCCGACAGATCCGTCAGGTCGAGATAGCGCCGCGAGCCCGTCTCCGTGAGCAGCCGCTGGACGGCCTGGTCGGAGGAGAGATCCTGCGCGAGGATCTCGCTGGCGCGGGCGACGGATTCGCCGAGGCGTGTCATGACGTTCCTGAGGATCGAGGGGACTGACAGGGATAAGGAGACAAAGGAAGGAATCGTTGAATGGACGGGGGCCAGTCTATTCGGGTCTGTCCGGACCGGCCCCGCGCCCTCGCGGTCACACCCCTTGGCTGACGGAGCTCATGTTGAAGTCCGGGATCCGCAGCGCGGGCATCGCGGCCCGGGTGAAGTAGTCGCCCCACTCGCGCGGCAGCGTCGGCTCGGTGCGCCCCGCCTCGGTGGCCCGCCCGAGCAGGCTCACCGGGGACTCGTTGAAGCGGAAGTTGTTGACCTCGGCGGTGACCTCGCCCTTCTCCACCAGATACACCCCGTCCCGGGTCAGCCCGGTCAGCAGCAGGGACGCCGGGTCGACCTCGCGGATGTACCACAGGCAGGTCAGCAGCAGAGCCGGCCCGTCGTGGCCGCTCGCCGCGACCATCTCCTCCAGCGAACGGGTGCCGCCCGCGTCCAGGACCAGGTTGTCGATGAACGGCGTGACCGGCAGATCCGTCAGCCCGGCGCTGTGGCGGGTGGTGAGCAGGTGCTCCAGCACACCGTCCCGGATCCAGTCCGTGGCCTCCAGCGGCAGACCGTTGTCGAAGACCGACGCGTCGTCGCCCGAGCTGCTCGCGAGCACGAACGGCGCGCACTCCAGACCCGGCTCCCGCGGATCACTGCGCAGCGTCAGGGGCAGCCCCGACAGCTTCTCGCCGACCCGGGTGCCACCGCCGGGCCGGGAGAAGACGGTACGGCCCTCCGCCGCGTCCCGCGCCGCCGCCGACCACTGCTGGTAGACCAGCAGATCGGCGACGGCCGTCGGCGGCAGCAGGGTCTCGTACCGCCCGGCGGGCAGTTCCACCCGCCGCTCGGCCCAGGCGAGCCGCTGCGCCAGCTCGGCGTCCAGCGCCGCCGGGTCCACGTCACGGAAGTCCCGGGTGGCGCGGCCGACCCACGCGGAGCGCGACCGGTCCGGGGACTTGGCGTTCACCTCCAGGGTGCCGGTGGGCTGGTCATGGCGGAGCCGCAGCCCGGCGGACGTCCCCACGTAGCTGGAGACGACCTCGTGATGGGCGAAACCGTAGAGCTCGCGGGCCTGGGAGCGGGCCCGCGCGAAGGATTCGCCGAGCGCCGGGGCGAAGTCGTCGAAGACCGCCGAGGAGGTTTCGGCGGGCGCCTCGGTGAAGGCGGGGGAGTGCGGAACGCCGGTGACCAGCGGCTGGGCGTCCTCGGCCGGCCCCGCGTCCCGGGCGGCGGCCTCGGCGGCCCGTACCAGCGGCTCCAGCTCGGCGGCCGTGACGGCCGAGCTGGACACGACCCCCGAGGCCGTGCCCTCGGTGCCGTCGACGGTCGCGATCACAGTGACGCTGCGGCCCCGGGTGACGCCGTTGGTGGTGAGCGCGTTGGCCGCCCAGCGGAGATTGGCGGTGGACCGCTCGGACGCGATCACGACGCAGCCGTCGGTGCGGGACAGCTCCAGGGCACGCTCGACGATCTCGTGCGGCTTGTTCTGACGAGGGCTCATCGACCGTCCTCCTGCGTGGTGTTCAGACTGTGCTGACCCCGGGGGCGGCCCCCGGACCCCCGGCCGGTTCCGGAGGACATGCCTTTCGGATCGGCGTCTGCGCAGGTCAGGCGGTATTTCACGGGCTGCCCTCATTCCGTCTTCATACTGGTTAAAACCGGACTGTACGGGGTCTGGTGATGACTTCGTGTCGACTTCGCGCAGAGCCTACTGAGCAACGGATGAGTGGGCTGAGGGCCACCCGCCCGTGGGCTGGGGAGCCACCGGCGCCCGCCTCGCGGGCCCAGGTGATGAACGGCCGGTTCCGAGACCGGCAGAGACTTGCGATAGCTCGCCGCACGGACGCCGGTTCACTTGGCGTGGCCATTCAGTGCAGGGTCCGCCCGTACGCCTCCGGCCCTGTCGCGGGCCGCCAGGAAGTCCCGCGCGGTCGAGCGGCATACGTCGATCACAAAAGTTGAGCGACCTCAAGCCTGACATCCGCCACCACCCGGATGGCTCGTTAATGCTCGGCCGTCCAGGGAATTGTCATATCGGCATATCGGAGAAATGCGATGGCGTGTCATGGCATCCCGGTAGGCAATCGCTCTGCGCCGACTGGGATGGAGTTCGTGAGATCTCGATGCGAGCACGGCGGCTTGTGGTCCGGCCAAGGCTCCCCACGAGGGCCGTGCATCCCTTTCGGGGACGGCAGAGTTCAACGGCGAAAGAAAGGTCTTGTTATGGCACTGGATGCCATCCAGCCGAAACCACCCAGTAGGAGGTGGAGACGCTCCCGTCTAGCAGCCCTCACCTTGGTCCCCGGAACGCTGCTGCTGGCGACGGTCACGATGATCTCGAGCGTCGCGCACGCCCTGGAGGCTCCCGTCAATCTGGGGACGGACGCCAGTTACGCGGTCCTGGCCGGTGCGACGGTCACCAACACGGGCCCGACGGTCATCAACGGTGACCTGGGCCTGAGCCCGGGCACCTCGGTGACGGGGTTTCCGCCCGGACAGGTCAACGGCGTCATGCATGTGGCCGACGCCGCTGCCGTTCAAGCGCAGTCGGATCTGACCATCGCCTACAACGACGCGGCCGGCCGGGCACCCACGGCCACCGTGTCGGGCGACCTGGTCGGACGGACGCTGACTACCGGTGTGTACAAGTCCACGTCGTCACTGGGCCTCACCGGAACCGTCACGCTCGATGCCCAGGGCGACCCCAACGCCGTCTTCATCTTCCAGATCGCCTCGACCCTGATCACGGGGTCGGCGAGCAACGTCGCCCTCATCAACGGGGCGCAGGCCTGCAACGTGTTCTGGCAGGTGGGCAGCTCCGCCACCCTGGGGACCCACTCCTTCTTCAAGGGCACCATCCTCGCCCTGACGTCCATCGCGGTCCAGACCGGCACGGTGGTCGAGGGCCGGACGCTGGCGCGCAACGGTGAGGTCACGCTGGACGACAACACCATCATCCGGGCCACCTGCCTCACGGGCCCGCCCGGACCTTCCGGATCTCCCGGGCCTTCCGGCCCTCCCGGACCCTCCGGTCCTGCCGGGCCTTCGGGTCCTGCCGGACCTTCCGGGAGCCCGGGTGCCACTGGACCTGCCGGTCCCGCCGGTCCCGCCGGTCCCGCCGGTCCTGCCGGACCTGGTGGGCCTGCCGGACCTGCCGGTCCCGCCGGACCTGGTGGGCCTGCCGGTCCCGCCGGGCCTGCCGGACCTGGTGGACCTGCCGGTCCCGCCGGGCCTGCCGGACCTGGTGGACCTGCCGGACCTGCCGGACCTGCCGGTCCCGTCGGACCTCAGGGACCTGGCGGACCTGCTGGTCCCGCCGGACCTGCCGGACCCGCTGGACCTCAAGGGCCTGCTGGACCGTCCGGGCCTCCCGGTGGTCCCGGTGGTCCCGGTGACGGGCATGACCATGGGCATGACCACGGGCATGGCCATGGGCACGACCACGGGCACGACCATGGGCATGGCCACGGGCATGACCACGGGCATGGTCACGGCGACGGTCACGGGCACGGCAAGGACCACGGGCATGGCCACGGTGGTCACGGGAAGGAGTGCCCCGACTACGGCCACGGTCACGGTCATGGCCACGGGTATTCGGCCTGGGGAACGTGCCCGAGCTTCTGAACGCTCGACCATCGCGACGATGAGGAGGTAGTGACCACGAAGGACCGGGCTGCGGCATGAACCCGCCGCGTGGCCGGTTGCGTCGCGGTTGCGTATGACGTTGGCCTTCACGACCCATTTGCGGTCGTGAAGGCCAACGTTGCGTTTGGGGGCGTCCGTGTCGTTGCGTGCCGAGGAACCAACTGAGGCACCTGCTGCGGTGATCCGAGGTGCGGAGAGCCTCTCCCACAGGGCTCCGGGCGCACCGACTTCGGGATCCGAGCCTGTCGCGGTCTTCGCGGGCGCTGCGCCGCCCACTACTTGGGCGATGAGATGAGGAGCCATCCTGTCGGATGGTGTGTGGCATGCCACTGGCGGCGTAATGGGAGCTCTGGGTCGATTGGGCGGGCCACGCTGGGCTGCGTTGATCACGGTCGTGTCAGGAGCCTGTGGTTGTCAGGCCGCGTGAGCGGATCTTCGTCCGGGGCGCACCTGGTGATGGGGGCGAAGGTGACCGCTCCGCATGCCCGGCGCCGGTCGTCGATATCCCCCCTGTGCGCGAGCGCCTACCGGCACCGGTGACTGGCGCGTTGCGAGGAACAGAGAGAACGGAACCAGCGCATGAGACCCGTCGACACCGTCAAGCCGACCTCCGAACAGGTTCTGGCCCGGATGCCGTTGCCCGCCCTCAGTGGGCGGTTCGTAGAGTTCGCGGCCACGGCACGGCGTGAACAGTCCTCCCGTAGGTGGTTCCCGCTCGAACCATGGCAGGCCGAGCAGGGGGCCGGCCCGCCGCAATGACCGACATTCTCACCGTCGACGCGCAGCGGGAGCTGGCCGCCGAAGCCCACCGTTTCGGTGTGGTCGACCTTCAGGTCCTCGTCCTGCTCAGCGACCTGCGTCAGGTGTTGCTGATCGAACACGCCCCCACCCTGTCCAGGGGGTTTCCGCCGCAATGGACGCTCCCGAACACCTTCGTCCTGCCCGGCGAGTTGATCTGCCACGCGCTGGAACGACTGTGCTGCCAGCACCTGCACCTCGACCCCGCCGCCTGTCCGTCCAGCTTCCTCGGGGTCACCACCCTCCAAGAACCCGAGGTCGAGCAGTATCTCTTCGCCCTCAACGTCCGTGGTCTGCCGGATGTGCTCACCGAGGCCGGCCCCGACATCGGAGCACGCCGCTGGTGGAACATCGAGGACGGCCAACCGATGAGTTTCGCCCCAGGCATCCGCCAAGCTCTGGCCTCGGTCCGTCTGCTGTCGCCGACAGGATCCCTCGCCTGACAGACCGGGCCTTCCGGCCCGCGCCTGTCGCGGGCGCGGGCCGGAAGAGGCCGGAACCACTACCGGCGATGGCGCGGGCCCCGGCGTCCAGCGCCGAGCGCGCCCTGCAGACGCCGGCTCCCGGGCGGGCGCTTCGTCAGGAGTGGTCGGCCTCGTTCGAGGTGTTCAAGATGTTCACACTTTGGAACAGTGCGGACGGGCACCCGTGAGACACGGCAGCGATCTGCCCGGGTTGGGCCTTTCCGCAGTTGAAAGCCCCTCCTAGGACGTAGGTCTGAGGTCCTCCGATCGCCTTCATGGAGCCCCAGAACTCAGGGGTGGTTCCCTGGTAGGCAACGTCCCGGAGTTGCCCGCAAAGGCGTCCGTCCCGGATTGCGTATGCCCTCTGCTGCGTGAACTGGAAGTTGTAGCGCTGCATGTCGATGGACCACGACCGGTCGCCGACGACGTAGATCCCGTTCTCGACGCCGGAGATCAGCTCCTGCGTCGACGGGCCGTCCGGCGCGGGCTGCAACGACACGTTCGCCATGCGCTGCACGGGCACGTGCGAGGGCGAATCGGCGAACGCGCACCCGTTGGAGCGCTCGAAACCCGTGAGCTTCGCGATCCGCCGGTCCAGCTGATAGCCCGTGAGCACGCCGTCCTTGACCAGGTCCCAGGACTGCGCGGCCACGCCCTCGTCGTCGTACCCGATGGTCGCGAGACCGTGCTCGACGGTCCGGTCACCGGTCACGTTCATGATCTTCGAGCCGTACTTGAGGCTGCCCAACTGGTCGAAGGTCGCGAACGAGGTGCCCGCGTACGCCGCCTCGTAGCCCAGCGCCCGGTCCAGCTCGGTGGCGTGACCGATCGACTCGTGGATCGTCAGCCACAGATTGGACGGGTCCACGACCAGGTCGTAGGAGCCCGCCCGCACGCTCGGCGCGCGCATCTTCTCCGCCAGCAGCGACGGCATCTCGGCCAGCTCGGCGTCCCAGTTCCAGCCGGTGCCGGTCAGGTACTCCCAGCCCCGGCCCGCGGGCGGCGCGATGGTGCGCATCGAGTCGAACTCGCCCGTCGTCGGGTCCACGGCCACCGCCGTCAGCTGCGGGTGCAGCCGTACCCGCTGCTGGGTGGTCGTCGTCCCGGCCGAATCCGCGTAGAACTTGTTCTCCTGCACGGTCATGAGCGTCGCGTCCGCGTGAGCCACACCGTCCGCCGCCAGTAGCCGCGCACTCCACTCGGCGAGCAGCCCGCTCTTGTCCGCGTCGGGCACGTCAAAGGGGTTGATCTCGTACGAGGAGACCCAGGTCCGCTCCTCGTGCACCGGCTCGTGGGCCAGCTCCACCCGCTCGTCGGAGCCCGCCGCCGCGATCACCTTCGCCGACAGCTTTGCCATCGCGACGGCCTGGCTCGCCACCCGGGCCGCCGCGTCCATCGTCAGATCCACGCCCGAGGCAAACCCCCAGGTCCCGCCGTGCACCACCCGTACCGCGTAACCCAGGTCGGTGTCGTCGGACGTACCGGCTGGCCGGGCGTCGCGCAACCGCCACGAGGCGGTGCGCACCCGCTCGAAGCGGAAGTCCGCGTGCTCGGCGCCCAGCGCACGGGCGCGCGCGAGTGCCGCGTCGGCCAGTGGGCGCAGGGGCAGCGCAAGGAATGATTCGTCGATGGAATGGGGCACAGGGTCCTCCCGATGGTCGTCGACGAGAATCATGCCGCTTGCCGGTGTCGGCGTACACGCGATAGCGGCCGCCGCGCCCGCGTGTGCGAGGTCGCGACGGCCGTTTCCGGGGTGGCGGGGCCGGGTCAGATGGCGCCGGATACGAGGCCTTGGCGGAAGGCCGCCCACTCGGGGGCGTTGAAGCGGAGGGGTTCCCGTTGGGTGTCCTTGGAGTCGCGGATGGCGACGGCACCGTCTGCCAGGTCGGCGACTTCGACGCAGTTGCCTTCTCCCCCGCTGGCGGACGACTTGCGCCATGCCGGTGCCCGGTGGTCACTCATGCGGCCTCTCTCAAGGGGGTGTCAGATTTCGCCGGATATGAGGCCGGTGCGGAACGCTGCCCACTCGGCGGCGTCGAAGCGGAGGGGGGCTCTGTGAGGGTCTTTGGAGTCGCGTATCGCGACGGCACCGTCTGCCAGGTCGGCGACTTCGACGCAGTTGTGCTCCGGTCCGCTGGCAGAGGACTTGCGCCACACGGCGTGGGAGAGGTCGCGGGTATGGAGATCCAACTTGGAGTCGTTCACTTTCGGTGACCTTCTTCCATCTCGGCGATCCGCGCGAGCGAGTCCTCCTCCGACAGGGCCGTAGCACGGATGCGCTCGAACGCCTCGGCGAAGGGAATCGCGTCGTCGCCTTCAACGTACGTCGCGCCATAGAGGTTCTCCAGTAGCACAACGTCCGGAGTCGGAGCCGGAAAGGCTGCGAGAGTGAACCCGCCCAACATGCCGGGATGAGCGTCCGACTTCAGCGGTACCAGCTGGAAGGTGACGTTGGGCAGGTCTGTGGTGTCGAGCAGCCTGCGAAGTTGCTCGCGCATCGTGGCAGGGCGTAGGGCGAAGCGCTGGTGGAGCGCGGCCTCGTGAACGATGGCGCAGAGCTCAAGCGGCTTGCTGTGACGGGTGAGTACGGATTGCCGGGCCAGGCGGAGCTCGGCGAGGGCGGCAACCTCGTGCGGGGCGCGAGACGTAGTCGCCCCGGTCATGGTCTCCCGTGCGTATGCCGAGGTCTGGAGCAATCCGGGAATGAGCATGGGTGACCACTCGCAGATCTGCTCGGCATCGGATTCCAGGGAGATGTAATCGGCGTAGGAGGCCGAGACGATCCCGCTGTACGTCTGCCACCAGCCCTTCTTGCCGGCGTCCCTGGCAAGGTTCTCAAGCGCGGTGGACATTTCCGGGTCGTCGACTCCGTACAGCTTGAGCAATGTGACGACATCCGCGGGGCGGATGGACTGGGCTGCATTCTCGATCTTCGACATTTTCGGGCCGATCCAGCCCATAGCGCTTGCGGCCTCGTCGAGTGTCAGCCCGGCTGACTTGCGCAGCCGCTTGAGCGTTGCGCCGAGACGTCGGCGACGGACGGTGGGAACCACGGGAGAGTTGGGCATACGCCGAGTTTTGCACTCTAACTCGATGCAGAAGTAAGCCTGTTGGATGCTTTTCACTCGTTCGGGTCGGAAGCTTGCTACCTCGGGCGGGAAAGGTGCAGCATCCAGTCTGCCGCCACGCATCGTCAGGACGTGACCGCGTGGCGTCACCGCATCAGACCCCGTGCGGCCAGCCGCAGGCAGGAGGCGTTATGCGCGCCACAGTCGATGTCAACGCACTCTCCACTCCCGGCTACTACCGGCGGGCGCGGCCGCGAGGGTTCGCCGTCCATCTCAACGTCACGGAAGAACACCTCCGCCGCGTACGCGAGTTGACGGTCAGGACCCTGACCAGGTTCGGGGTCGGTGACGAGACCGTGGAAGCCGCCCGGCTCGTCGTCTCCGAACTCGTGGGCAACGCGGTCCGGGTGTGCGGGGACTTCGTCCCCGTCGTCGTGGAGGTGGATGTCATGCCGCCCGGGGTGGCGGTGAACGTCCACGACCCCGAACCGCTGCGCATGCCGAGCCGCAAGGACATCGCCCTGAGCGACCGTGACGCCGAGTCCGGGCGCGGGCTGGTCCTGCTCGACCTGCTGGCTCCCGAGTGGCGGGTGTTCTGGTCGCCGATCGGCAAAATGATCTGCTGCCGGGTGCCTCGATGCGATCGCGGCTGATGCGGGCGGCGAGAGGCCCGCTGCTCACGGCGGCCGCCGCCGCCCTGGGGGCGCTCGCGGTCCGGCTGGTACGTACGTCGGACCGCCTCCTGAAGGCGGCTCGCGGAAGCGAGGCCCGTCACCGGCCGACGGGCCCACCGCGCACCACCCGGCCACCCGAGCCAGTGCTTCTGCCTCACTGCTCGCCGCGCGGCGGAGGCGCGGAGGAAGTTCCCTGGTGCGGACCAATGGCCGGCTCCTCACAGACACGATCTACAACGAGCGTGGTCTGGCTGCCAAGTCCTTCGCCACTTATTACGCCGAAGGGGCCCCCGTGACCGCCCTGTTCGCACCGGACAACGCGCTCAAGGTGGAGTCCCAGACCTGGAACACCTACGACGGCCTGGGCAGAGCCACCGAGACCAAGCAGATCGCCGGCAACAGCGACGCAGGAAAGCCCCTGGCGACCACCCGCACCCTCTACGGCGGGGACCGCACCACCGTCATTCCGCCTGTCGGTTCCACAGCCACCACCACACTGGTCGGCGCACGCGGTCAGACGACGGAACTGCGCCAGCTGCACTCCCGCAATGCGGACTCGGACGCAGATGTCACGCGTTTCGCCTACACCCCCGCAGGCAAGCTGTCTCAGGTCCACGACGCAGCGGGCAACGCATGGTCGTACGGATACGACCAGCTCGGCCGTCAGATCTCCGCCGCCGACCCGGACAAGGGCACGACTACCAGCACCTACGACGACCGTGGTCAGCTGACCTCGACCACCGATGCCCGCAAGAGCAAAAACACGCTCTTCTACGCCTATGACGATCTCGGCCGCAAGACCGAACTCCGTGAAGGCTCTGCTACCGGGAACAAGCTGGCGGAATGGACGTACGACTCCATCGCCGGCGCAAAGGGGAAACTCGCTTCCTCTATCCGATACGTGGCGGGCAACGCTTACACCACACGTGTTGACGAATACGACTCCTTGTACCGGGCGACCCGTACGAGCACCGTCATTCCTGCCAACGAGGGCAAGCTGGCGGGTACCTACCCCTCCGGTATCGGCTATGAAGCTTCCGGCGCCGTCAAGGGCCTGAGCTTCCCCCCGGCAGGTTCCCTGCCGGGCAACAACATCACTTACAGCTATGACGACATCCTTCGTCCCGTCGAAGTGAGCAGCTTTGACGGGCTGAAGGCGGCTGTCAGCAGCTACAGCCTCATCGGTAAGCCGCTTCAGTCGCAAATGAGCCGCAACGGCGGCAAGATCACCCAGATAACCAACGGCTACGAGTGGGGCACCCAGGGCCTGGCCAACACCAGGGTCGACCGCCAGGACGCCCGCGCCGCCGACAAGGCAGCCACCTACACCTACGACGAGACCGGCAACGTCCGCGCCATCTCCGACGTGGCCCCCGACGGCACCGACACCCAGTGCTTCACCTACGACTACCTGCGCCGTGTCACCGACGAGTGGACCCAGTCCACCCCGGCCTGCGCGGGTACCCCGGTCGACAACCTCATCGGTGGCCCGGCGCCGTACTGGAACTCCTACACGTACGACAAGACCGGCAACCGCCTCACCGAAACGCGGCACGACACCGGCGGCACCACGGCCAAGGACACCAAGCGGACCTACACCTACCCGGCCGCCGGCAAGCCCCAGCCGCACACACTGACCACGGTGGAGACGACGGGCCCGATCGGCACGGCCAAGGACTCCTACGCCTACGACCCGACCGGCAACACCACCGCCCGCACGCTCGGCGGTGACACGGAGGCGCTCGACTGGGACACCGAGGGCCACCTCAGCAAGGTCACGAACTCCAAGGACGACAAGGTCGCCGAGACCACGTCGTACGTGTACGACGCCGAGGGGCAGCGCCTCATCGGCCGCACTGCCACGGAGACCACTCTCTACCTCGGTGCCACCGAGATCACCCTCACCAAGGGCTCGACCAAGCCGAAGGCCACTCGCTACTTCGACCTGGGCGGTGTCCAGGCCATCCAGAACGACGACGGCAGCGCGTCCTTCGTCATCGGCGACCACCTCGGCACCGGCCAGCTAGCGATCGACACGAAAACGGGCTCCGCCGTCCGTCGCCGCACCATCCCGTTCGGCGCTCCACGCGGCGAACAGCCGAAAATGTGGCCCGGCACAAAGGGATTCATCGGCGGTACGATGGCTGTCACACCTGTTCCGCCAAAATCCCCGGAACCAAGGGTGGGGACTGGATCCCAGATCACCAGCCGCCGTCCGCTCTCGTCCGCCCCGGATCCCCTCAGACGGCGTATCCTCATTGCCTTCCCTGCGCCAGGAGGCAAGGCGGTGTCGTCTCGCAACTTTCACAAGAAAGGGGCTATAAGGAATGGTAGTTAATGGTCCCGTGGTTGCATTCCTGGCAAGGATCGAGCACGGGTGCCTGATCTTGCGAGATTCGGGAAGTGATGGTGACGTCAGTGGCTGGGACCCGACATCAAGTAGCTGGTACCGAGATGGCAGTTCACTCATCTTCGGTGTCCAGGCCAGTGTTGACGGCCCCGTCGAATGTGAGGTGTGGAAGTCGGCTCCTTCCGCGTTGCTGCCTGTGAACCTTTTCGAGGTGTCACTCGCGTGTCCGTCTGGTTGGCTCGTAGTGCATGACCCGAACGAGTACGCCCGAATGCAATTCGCGGGGATGCGCGACTCTGTGCTCTGTGCGGTAATGGTGGATGATCCGCAATATCCGTCAAAGGTGCAGATCTTGTTGAGGGAAGAGGCTCAAGCGGCTTCTTGACGCCTGAAAGGGGCGGGCAGGGCTCTGTCGGGAATCTCGTCAGTTCTCGATTGTGATGCGAAGTCGGCGTTTCCGGTGAAAGTGTCGACCTTCCTGTGGTCGGCCCTGCTGACCGCCCGTTCGTAGGGAACCAGTGTCGGCGCCCCCGCCTCCCCCCGGGGGCGCCGACCGTTGTGCGGACGGGCCGGAACTGGGCGTTGGGTCGCCCTTCTGCGGGTGGACCGAGTCCTTGGGCGTGACCGGCCAAGTGGGCGAAGCCCCTGTACAGCCGGGTGCAGGGTGAAGCTGTCGAGGGCTTCGGACCAGCGGATGGTCCAGCGCTGGATGTCGACGTCGGCCCGTCCTTGCTTTTCACGAGCGGCCGGAGCGTGGGGTGTTCTGGAAGGCGAGGCGCCGCCACATGGCGGTGTTGGTAATGAGTGGCTGCCGCATGAGGCGGTCCCGAACTTCCAGTGACCGCTGGGCTGGTCCTCTTTGCTCCAGGGGCGGTGCAGAACGGCGTCACCGGCGCCCTTGTGGTCCGTGCTCTTGAGGTGCAGACCGTGCAGCGGATGGTCGATATGGACGTCGCCCCCGACGGGCGTCGGTACTCCGGGCGGTTCGGGGGTGGGCCGTCGGCTGCCACCCGAGGGCAGTAGGGACGCCGGGCGGCGCCACCCTGCCCGCTCGCATGAGGCGCCCCGGCCGAGCTGCCTTCCGATGCTCATCTCCCGCCCCGCCCGAGCCGTTCTGTAGAGATCCAACAGCGACTGCCCGTCCCCCCTGTCGCAGGTCGAGTGTCTCTTGGGTGACCTCTACCGATACGTTTCGGTGTAGTCGAGCACGACCTATGCACATGGAAACGGAAGGGTGATCCTTTGAGCCGCTCGGTTCTCGTCACCGGAGGAAACCGGGGCATCGGCCTCGCCATCGCCCGTGCCTTCGCGGAGGCCGGCGACAAGGTCGCCTTCACCTACCGGTCGGGTGAGCCGCCGGCCGAGCTCACCGACCTGGGCTGCCTCGCCGTGAAGTGCGACATCACGGACCCGGAGCAGGTCGAGCAGGCGTACAAGGAGATCGAGGAGAAGCAGGGCGCGGTCGAGGTGCTGGTGGCCAACGCCGGCGTCACCCGCGACCAGCTGCTGCTGCGCATGTCCGAGGAGGACTTCACCTCCGTGGTGGACACCAACCTCACCGGCACCTTCCGCGTCGTCAAGCGCGCCTCGAAGGCCATGCTGCGCGCCCGCAAGGGCCGTGTCGTACTGATCTCGTCCGTCGTGGGCCTGCTGGGCTCGGCGGGCCAGGCGAACTACGCCGCCTCCAAGGCCGGCCTGGTCGGCTTCGCCCGCTCGCTCGCCCGCGAGCTGGGCTCCCGCAACATCACGGTCAACGTCGTCGCCCCCGGCTTCGTCGACACCGACATGACCCGCGTGCTCAGCGACGAGCAGCGGGAGAGCATCACGAAGCAGGTTCCGCTCGCGCGCTACGCGCAGCCCGAGGAGATCGCCGCCTCGGTCCGCTTCCTCGCCTCCGACGAGGCCGCATACATCACTGGAGCCGTCATTCCTGTCGACGGCGGATTGGGCATGGGTCACTGAACGTCATGAGTGGAATCCTCGCAGGCAAGCGCATCCTCATCACGGGCGTCCTCACGGAGTCCTCGATCGCCTTCCAGGCCGCCAAGGTCGCCCAGAACGAGGGCGCCGAGGTCATCCTGACCGGCTTCGGGCGGCTCTCGCTCGTCGAGCGCATCGCCAAGCGGCTGCCGAAGCCCGCGCCGGTCATCGAGCTGGACGTCACCAACCAGGAGCAGCTCGACGGGCTGGCGGACAAGGTCCGTGAGCTGCAGGGCGACGACGCCCGTCTCGACGGCATCGTGCACTCCATCGCCTTCGGCCCGCAGGGCGCCTTCAACTTCCTGGAGGCGGGCTGGGAGGACGTCTCCACGGCGGTCCAGGTCTCCGCGTACTCCTACAAGTCGCTGACCATGGCCTGCCTGCCGCTGATGCAGGAGGGCGGCGCGGTCGTCGGTATGACCTTCGACGCGCAGATCGCCTGGCCGAAGTACGACTGGATGGGCGTGGCCAAGGCGGCCCTGGAGAGCACCAACCGTTACCTCGCCCGCGACCTGGGTCCCAAGGGCATCCGGTGCAACCTGATCTCGGCCGGTCCGATCAAGTCGATGGCCGCCAAGTCCATCCCGGGCTTCGAGGAGCTGGCGGACGTCTGGAACCACCGTGCCCCGATCGGCTGGGACCTGTCCGACCCGGAGCCCACGGGCCGCAGCATCGTCGGCATGCTGTCCGACTTCTTCCCGCGCACCACGGGTGAGATCGTCCACGTCGACGGTGGCGTGCACATGATGGGGGCCTGAGCCCCGCATAACGGCGTACGCATAACGGCGTACCAAGGCCGCGTGACCCGTCCCTCGGACGGGTCACGCGGCCTTCGCGTTCCGCCGAGTCGAGAACCGCGCCCACCGCCCGCACACTGGGAGGAACCGGGAGGTTCCCGGCGCACCGCTGGGGAGGAGGTACGGGCGTGCGTGCACCCATCCGCCGTACGGCGGCGCTGCTGCTCACCGCCGCCGCCCTCGCCGGCTCCCTCGCCCCCATGGCGGCCGCGGCCCCCGCGGAGCCCCAGGAGGCCGAGTGCCGCACCCGGATACACGGCTCCCACGCCACCGCCGTCTGCTTCAACGGGCACGCGCGCCCCGATCGCGTCCAGCTGCACGTCGAGTGCGCCCGCTGGTGGGACCCGGACATGGACACCGCCCCGGTCACCGTCGACCCCGCCCGCCATGTCTCCCTCGCCCAGCGCTGCTGGCTGGAGATACGGCATGCCTGGGTCACGCACACCCCGGGCTGACAGCCCGCTCAGGCCCCCTCGTCGCCCTGACGGCAACCGAACGGATGGGCGCCCGCCTCGGCCGACGCCGTCGCCTCGTCCCGGGCCCTGATCGCCGCCACCAGCCGTGCGTGGTCCGTGTGCGCCTCCGGCCGCAGCTCGGGGCCGACGTCCGCGCGCAGGAAGTCGCGGACCACCGAGCCCAGGTCCGCGTACAGCTCGGCCAGCACCTCGTTGTGCGCCGCCGCGACCACTGCCGAGTGCAACGTGGCATCGGCCTCGACGAACCGCTCCGCGTCCCCCGAGTCCCAGGCCCGCTCGCGCCGCTCCAGCAGGGTGTCCAGCTGCCGCAGGTCCGCCTCCGTGCGGCGCAGGGCCGCCAATCCCGCCGCCTTCGTCTCCAGCGCGCTGCGCAGCTCCGCCACGTGCAGCGGGTCCGCCTGGGCGAAGCGCCGGCGCATCACGCCGGCCAGTTCGCTGGTGGCGGCCACGTATGTCCCCGAGCCCTGCCGGATGTCCAGCAGCCCGTTGTGCGCGAGGGCACGCACGGCCTCGCGCACGGTGTTGCGGGCCACCCCGAGCTGCTCGACCAGCTCGGGCTCCGTGGGGATGCGCGAGCCGACCGGCCATTCGCCGGAAGTGATCTGGTTCCGGAGCCCGGCGATCACCTGGTCGACGAGCGGGGAGCGCCGGGGCGAGTTCAGTGGCATGGAATTCCGTTTCGACGATTCATCCCATGATTCTATGATGGTCTTCATGGCACCCAGGGCAGACGAAGACCGCGCGGCGGCCGACACCGCCGCACCCACCCGTACCACCGCGCGCAGACCGGCGGCCGAAGCCGCGCCGGAGCCGGGTACCGGGGGCCGGCAGCGTCTCCTGCTGCTCGTGGGGCTCGTCATCGCCGCCCTCAACCTGCGGCCCGCCATCACCAGCCTGGGCCCGCTGATGAAGGAGGTCCGCGACGACCTCGGCATGAGCGGCACCCTCGCCGGGCTGCTCACCTCCGTGCCCACCCTGTGCTTCGCGGTCTTCGGTCTCACCGCGCCCCGGCTGGCCCGCCGCTGGGGCCCGGCCGCGGTCGTCTGCGCCGGCATGGTGGCGATCACCGTCGGCCTCGCGGTCCGGCCGTACGCGGGCGGCACCGTCGGCTTCCTCGCGCTCAGCGCCCTCGCGCTGGCCGGCATAGCGGTCAGCAACATCCTCATGCCCGTGATCGTCAAGCGCTGGTTCCCCGACCGGGTGGGTCCGACGACGGGCATCTACTCCATGGCCATGTCCGCTGGCACCTCCCTCGCCGCGGCCGCCACCGTGCCCATGACCGACGCGCTGGGCGGCAGTTGGCGGCTCGGCCTCGGCATCTGGGCGCTGCTCGGCGCCGCCGCGGCGCTGGTCTGGCTCGCCGTCGCCCGCAGCCGTACGGCCCGGACGACGCATGCCGCCGACAAGCGCGCCACGCCGGGCGCGGGCACCGCGCCCGGCGCTGCCGCCGTGCGCATCACCCGCAGCCCCACCGCCTGGGCCCTGGCCGTCTTCTTCGGCCTCCAGGCCACCGGCGCCTACATCACCATGGGCTGGATGCCGCAGATCTTCCGGGACGCCGGGGTCTCCGCCTCCACCGCCGGGGTCCTGCTCGCCATGACCATGCTCATGGGGGTGCCGCTCTCCTTCGTGCTGCCCCGGCTGGCGGCCCGGCTGCCCCACCAGGGCGTCCTCGTCCTCGTCCTCGCCGCCTTCGGCATGACCGGCTACACCGGGCTGTGGCTGGCCCCGGCCGCCGGCGCCTGGGTCTGGGCGCTGCTGCTCGGCGTCTCCAACTGCGCGTTCCCGCTGGCCCTGACGATGATCGGGATGCGGGCGCGGTCCGGTGCCGGCGTGGTGCGGCTGTCCGCCTTCGCCCAGAGCACCGGCTATCTCATCTCCATCCCCGGCCCGCTGCTCGTCGGCGCCCTCTACGAGCGCACCGGCGGCTGGGACCTGCCGATCGCCCTGATGGCCGCCCTGATGGTGCCTCAGGCCGTGGCGGGCGTGCTGGCCGGCCGCGACCGGACCGTCGAGGACGAGACCGGGCCCGCCGCCCCGACCGCGTGAGCGGGTGCGACACTGGTGCCATGAGCGTGCTCGACCCGAACCCCAAGAACGGCCAGAAGACCCTGGTCACCATCCTCGGCGTGATGCTCGGCATCACCGTCGTCATCGCCGTCATCGCGACACTCGCCTCGCCCTGACACCGCCTCGGCGCGGACGCCCGGCGCCCGCGCCGTCGCCCGATGGTGGGGCTGGCCCCACCATCCCCTAGGGGGCCAGTGTCAGGGGTAAGTGGGTGGCACACCGGATGGGGGCCGGGCGCCCGTCTCCGTAGGTTCGTAGTACACCGCGACGCGGCGGTGCACCGAACCGCTCGGAGGCGATCCCATGTCCGCCGGTACCCGACCCCGGACCTCCGGCACCACTGCGCAGACCCGCCTGCCGTGGTGGGCGCTCGTGCTGCCCGCCGCCGCCTTCGTGGCGCTGTTCGTCCTGCTGGCCTCGCCCGCCTCCGCCGACACCGGCACCACGGCCTTCGGCGAGGGCACGGTCTCCCGCGCGGTGGAATTCGTCCGGCACGCCCTGCAGAGCTGAGCCGGGCGGGGCCGGAGTACCCCCTCGGGGCAAGCCTCCCAACACCCCGCGCCTCGCGGTCCGTTTCATGCGAAGCTGGAAAACATGAGCGCCGAACCGACCCGCAGGATTGTTCTTCTCCGGCACGCCAAGGCCGAGTGGTCCGACGATTCCGACCATGAGCGCCCGCTCGCGGAGCGCGGCCGCAAGGATGCCCCGGTCGCCGGGCGCCGGCTCGCCACCGCCGGCATCATCCCCGACCTGGCCCTCTGTTCGACCTCCACCCGCACCCGGGAGACCTGGAAGCTCGCCGTCCACGAGCTGCCCCAGCGTCCCCGCACGGTCTATGAGGACCGGCTGTACGAGGCATCCCTCGGCGAGCTCATCGCGGTGATCAACGAGACCTCCGACGAGGTGGCCGACCTGCTGCTCGTCGGGCACAACCCCGGCATGCACGCCCTGGCCGACGCGCTGGCCGGCGAGGCCGAGAGCGATCTCCTGCCCCGGCTGAACCGCTCCGGATTCCCCACCGCCGCGATCGCGGTGCTCACCTTCAGCGGACCCTGGAAGAGCGTCGAGCACGGCACCGGCAAGCTGGTCGCCTTCTGGCCGCCGCACGAGTAGGCCTGCCGGCCGGGCGTGGGGTGTGCGCCCTCGGGTCGCCCTCCGTCGGTGGGGTTGGATGTGCCGTCTGCGGCGGGGCGTCCTGCGGGCGCGTCCTCAAGCGCCGGACGGGCTTGTTGTGTCTGAGCTCGGCCACACCGCACCCGCTGGGCGGGGTGTGCGTCCTTGGGTCGCCCTCCGTCGGTGGGGTTGGATGTGCCGTCTGCGGCGGGGCGTCCTGCGGGTGCGTCCTCAAGCGCCGGACGGGCTGCCATCGGCTGAGCTCAGCCGAATCAAGCCTGTCCGGCGCTTGAGGACACCGCCGCGCAGCGGAGGTGCACACACCACAGCCCCGCGCCCGCTCACTCGTGGTCGTGGGTGTTGGCCGCCTCGACCTCTTCGCGGGTGACGCCCAGCAGATACAGCACGGTGTCCAGGAACGGCACGTTCACGGCGGTGTGCGCCGCCTCGCGCACCACGGGCTTCGCGTTGAACGCCACGCCCAGGCCCGCCGCGTTGAGCATGTCCAGATCGTTCGCGCCATCCCCGATGGCCACCGTCTGCGAGAGCGGAACCCCCGCTTCGGCGGCGAACCGGCGCAGCAGCCGGGCCTTGCCCGCCCGGTCCACGATCTCGCCGGTGACCCGGCCCGTCAGCTTGCCGTCAACGATCTCGAGCGTGTTCGCGGAGGCGAAGTCCAGCCCCAGCCGCTCCCGCAGATCGTCCGTGACCTGGGTGAAACCGCCGGAGACGACACCCACCTGATAGCCGAGCCGCTTCAGCGTCCGGATCAGCGTCCGGGCGCCCGGCGTGAGCCGGACCTCGGCGCGCACCTTCTCCGCCACCGACGCGTCCAGCCCCTCCAGCAGCGCCACCCGGGCGTGCAGCGACTGCTCGAAGTCCAGCTCCCCGCGCATCGCCCGGGCCGTCACCTCCGCGACCTCGGCCTCGCAGCCCGCGTGCGCCGCGAACAGCTCGATGACCTCGTCCTGGATCAGCGTCGAGTCGACGTCCATCACGACCAGGCGCTGCGCCCGCCGCTGGAGCCCGGCCGCCACGACCGCCACATCGACACCGAGCGCGGCCGCCTCGGTGGCCAACGCGGTGCGCAGCGCCTCCGTCTCCGCGCCCGAGACCGCGAACTCCACCGCCGTCACGGGGTACTTGGCCAGCCGGAAGATACGGTCGATGTTGCCGCCTGTACCGGTGATCCGGGCGGCGATGGCCGCCGTCGACTCCGCCGTGAGCGGGTGTCCGAGCACGGTCACATGGGAACGGCCGGTGCCGCGCGGCCGGTTGTCGCCCCGGCCGGAGATGATCTCCGCCTGGAGCCGCAGGGACTCCGCCCAGCTGTGCACGGTCGCCCGCAGCCCACCCTCGACGCCGGGGCCTCCCTCGGGGGCGGTGACCAGGACGCACAGGGTGATCCGGCCCCGGGTGACGATCTGCTCGATGTCTATGACATCCACGGCGTAGGCGGCGAGGGTGTCGAAGAGCCCGGCGGTGATGCCTGGGCGGTCCTTCCCGAAGATCTTGACGAGGAGGGTCGGGTCGTCGTCGCCGAGTGCGGCTGTGCCAGGCGGGGTCTGCGATGCGCTCATGGTGACCCCTACGTTATCCGGCGCCCCTCCGGAGCCGCACATGTGTCCCGGTGATCGGACGGGGCGCCGAATGGGGGCGCCGGACGGGGCGAAGGCGCCGGTCCGTGCCGCCGGGCGTCAGCGCGCCGCGGCCCCCGGCCCCGGCGCGTCAGCGCCACCGCCTGGCCCCCGGCGCGTCAGCACCACCGCCCCGGCCCCCTCGGGTGTCAGCGCCGTCGTCCCGGTACCCCCGGCGGTGGCGGCTCCTCCGGCGGCGTCCCGAACGGCCTTCCGTACCGGGGACGGGGGCGGGGCGGCAGCGGTGGCTGCCCCGCCCAGGTCTGCGTCTGGGCGCCCGGATCGCCGGGCTCGGGGGAACGGATCGGGTCGCCTACGACCGGCCGCAGATAGGGATTGGTGTCCCCGTGCGAGGGGCGGTACGCCGACGAGGGGTTGTACGGCCCCGGCAGCCAGGCCGGATCGGGGTACGCGCGGGCCGCGCCCGCCCCCGGCGCGCCCGCGGTGGCCCGGAGCCCGGCCGCGCCCGTGGCCAGGGCCAGCAGCGCCCCGCCCGCCCCGGCGCCGCCTCCCCACGCGGCGCCCAGCACCAGCGCCACGGGGATGTTCCCGCTCAGCTCCAGCCCCGCCCCGAAGGCGTCGAAGCCGAGCACCGACAGGCTCGCGTCCGCCTTCACCCGGGTCAGCAGCACCAGCAGCGGCAGTACGAGCGCCGAGGCGAGAGCGAGCCGTAGCGCGCACCGGGCGGTGAAGCCCACCGGCCCGGCCCCGCCGCGCGGCGTACGGACCGCGGTCAGCAGCCCGGCCGTGAGCATGAGCAGCGCGCACGCCACGGTCAGCAGCCACACCCGGCTGTCGAACTCCGCGAGTCGGCCCACGGTCACCGTCTCGTCCGCGCGCATTCCCAGCAGTTCGTCCAGCGGGGCGGGCAGCACCTGGGTGAGTGCCCCGCTCGCCGAGCCCCGCCAGGGGACGAGCAGTCCCAGCGGCACCCCCAGCCACACCCCGTTCGGCGCCCCGAGCAGGGCCGCGCCCAGCACCCGCCGCGGATGGCCGTCGCTCGTCGCCGCGTACGCCGCCGCGGCGAGGCCCGCGCCGACGGCCAGCACCAGCACGGCGCACAGCGCCGAGACCGCCGGGCGCACGGCGCGGTCCACCGCGCCCCAGCCGCTCGGCAGCGGCGCCCGGCGCGAGGCCAGCAGCGCGATCACCAGGACGGCGAGCACCCACACCGCTCCGGCCAGCAGCGAGGGCCCGGTCCGCACGCTGAAACCGACCGCCGCTTTGGCGCCCGCGAGGTCGGCGAGCCGGTCCGGCAGGCCGCCGCCGATGTCACCGAGGCCGGGTATCTCCAGATGCGGACCCCCGCCCGGGCCGCCGCCGAGGCCGAGCTCCTTGCCGTCGATGGTGACGGTGTCCTCGCCCGCCCAGGCGAGGCCGGCGAGCAGCAGCAGAAAGAGCCCGGCCACCGCGACCACCCGGGCGAGGAGCTCGGCCGGGCGGGGGACGCCCCCGGCCGCTCGCAGCGACCGGGCGAAGATCCAGCCCAGGAGCAGCGCCCCCGCCAGGCTCACCCCCAGTGGCGCGATGTCGATCGCGGTGTACGCGCCGGACGCCTGCAGACCAAAGGCCTCTACATCGCCCGAAGGTGTGACGGATCCCCCCACGGCGAGCACGATCGCGGCCGCCGTCATCGGGCCGAGCGCGCCCGCCCCGTCCGCCCCGAGCAGATGCAAGCCCGCCGCCGCCACCCCCGCCATGGCGAGAAAAGACCAGCTCACCGCCGCTATCGCGGTGAGCAGTACCTGTGCGCCGCGCAGGCGGCGGCTGCCGCTGCCGATGGTCATCACGGCCCCCCGATCCCGACCCCTTGCCCCGGAAGCGCACGTTCCGTACGCATCCATGGGCGGTTACTACTCTCCGGGCGAGTTTCGGCCGAGTCAACGGTGCCTGTTACAGGACTGCGTCAGTCCCCGAGTTTCGGATCGGCGACTGGGCCTGAAATAGTTCCACCCGATGTTCGCCATCCCTAGACTCCCTGTGCAGACTTCCTGCGCGAGGGGTGCATCGGGGGACAAGTAGTGGGGCATGGAGTGCCGGAACTCGTACTGGAATTGAACGGACAGACGTGGACGCTCGATCCGTCCAGGTCGTACGCCCTGGGGCGCGATCCCCAGGGTGACATGGTGCTGGAGGACGCCCGGGTCTCGTGGCGGCACGCCACCGTGCGGTGGGGCGGGCACAGTTGGGTCATCGAGGACCACGGCAGCACCAACGGCACCTATGTACAGGGCCAGCGGATCCAGCAGATGGAGATCGGCCCCGGCCAGGCGGTGAACCTGGGCAACGCGACGGACGGTCCGCGGCTGAATCTCACCGTTGCCGGCGCCTCCGCACCGGTCGCGGACATCTACAACGCGCACACCGCGATGGCCGCGCCCGTACAGGGCCGTCCGGCGCCGCCGCAGCACCAGCAGCCGGGCATGGGCTGGCAGCAGCCCCAGCAGTATCAGGACCCCGCGCAGCAGCAGGGCGGCTGGCAGCAGCCCCAGTACCAGCAGCCCCAGCAGGCGCAGAACCAGCAGGCGTACGTCCCGCAGCAGCAGTCGCCCGCGTACCAGGCGCCCGGCGGCGGCGCCGGAGCCCCGCCCGCCCACGGCGACCGCAGCCCCACCAGCTTCCACCAGATGGCGCTCGGCCGGGTGATGCGCATCGGTCGTGCCCTGGAGAACGAGCTGGTCGTCTCCGACCTCCAGGTCTCCCGGTACCACGCCGAATTCCGGGCCACGCACGACGGCCGCTTCGAGATCGTCGACCTCGGCAGCCACAACGGCACGTATGTCAACGGTCAGCCGGTCCGCCAGCAGACCATCGGCCCGAACGACATCATCGGTGTCGGTCACTCCACGTTCCGTCTCGTCGGCGACCGCCTCGAGGAGTTCGTCGACACCGGCGACGTCTCCTTCTCCGCCCGTCACCTCACGGTCACCGTCGACGGCGGCAAGCAGATCCTCAAGGACGTCTCCTTCGGCGTCCCCGAGAAGTCGCTGATCGCGGTCATCGGCCCGTCCGGCTCCGGCAAGTCCACCCTGCTCAAGGCGCTCACCGGCTACCGCCCGGCCAACGAGGGCGACGTCCTCTACGACAACCGGAATCTGTACAAGCAGTTCGCCGAGCTGCGCCAGCGCATCGGTCTCGTCCCGCAGGACGACATCCTGCACAAGGAGCTCACCGTCCGGAAGGCGCTGAGGTACGCGGCCAAGCTCCGCTTCCCCGGCGACACCGCGGCGTCCGAGCGCGAGGCCCGCATAACCGAGGTCCTGGGCGAGCTGAAGCTCGACATCCACGCCGACAAGAAGGTCACCTCCCTCTCCGGCGGTCAGCGCAAGCGTGTCTCCGTCGCCCTGGAGCTGCTCACCAAGCCGTCGCTGATCTTCCTGGACGAGCCGACCTCCGGTCTCGACCCGGGCATGGACCGCGACGTCATGCAGCTGCTGCGCGGCCTCGCCGACGACGGCCGTACGGTCCTCGTGGTCACCCACTCCGTCGCCGAGCTGGCGCTCTGCGACAAGCTGCTGGTCATGGCGCCCGGCGGCTCGGTCGCCTACTTCGGCCCGCCGGAGGAGGCGCTCAACTTCTTCGGCTACGAGACGTGGGCCGATGTCTTCTCCGCCTTCGAGAACTACCGGGACTACGACTGGTCGGGCCGCTGGCGCGGCTCGCAGCACTACCAGATGTACGCCGCGGACCTCGACGCCGTGGCCCCGCAGTCCGTACACGTACAGCCCCAGATGGTCCGCCCGCCCAAGCCGCAGAGCTGGGGATCCCAGCTGTGGACGCTGATGCGCCGGTACGTCTCGGTCATCGCCTCCGACCGCGGCTTCATGGGGCTGATGCTCATCCTGCCCGCCGTGCTCGGCGGCGTCAGCTGCGTCATCCCCTCCGACTTCGGCCTGGCACCCCCCGGCAAGGGGCACTTCAACCAGGACGCCGGCACGATCATGCTGATCCTCGCGGTCGGCGCGTGCTTCTCCGGCGCGGCCAACTCCGTCCGTGAGCTGATCAAGGAACGGGTGATCTACGAGCGGGAGCGCGCCGTCGGCCTCTCCCGGTCGGCGTATCTGATGTCCAAGGTGATCATCCTCGGTCTGATCACCGCGGTGCAGGGTGTGATCATCTCCGCCATCGGCTTCTCGGTCCGTGAGCTGCCGGCGGAGGGGCTGATCCTCAAGGCCCTGCCGGCCGCCGAGCTCTGCCTGGTGATCATCGCGCTCGGCTTCACCTCGATGATGATCGGCCTGGTCATCTCCGCCCTGGTGAAGACCGCCGAGAAGACCATGCCGCTCCTGGTCATGTTCGCCATCGTCCAGGTCGTCTTCACCGGCATCATGTTCAAGATCTACGACTCGCCGGGCATCGAGCAGTTCGCCTGGCTGATGCCGTCCCGCTGGGCCATCGGCGCCGCCGGTGCCACGCTGGACCTCTCGCACATCATGGCCCCGATGGACAAGGGCGACCCGAAGAACCTCGATCCGCTCTGGGAGCACACCGCCGCCCAGTGGGGCATCGACATGACCGTGCTGATCATCCTCGGCGTCATCTGCGGCTTCGCGGTCGCACGCCTGCTGCGCCGCCACGAGCCGGAGGTCATGCGCAACTAGTCCCGCTCGTACCCGCGCCCGGGTACGGGCGGAGCGCGCCGAAGGGCGGCACCCGGATCGGGTGCCGCCCTTCGGCGTAGGTGCTGTCCGTCGACTCAGTAGGCGGAGTTGACGTTGTCCATCGAGCCGTACTTGTCGGCCGCGTAGTTGCAGGCCGCGGTGATGTTGGCGACCGGGTCGTAGATGTCCCAGGAGGTACCTTCGACGTGGTACGCCTTGAAGGTCGGGTCGATCACCTGGAGCAGGCCCTTGGAGGGCACGCCGTTGACGGCGTTGATGTCCCAGTTGTTGATCGCCCGGGGGTTGCCGGTCGACTCACGCATGATGTTGCGCTTGATGCCCTCGTAGGAGCCGGGGATGCCCTTGGCGCGCATGATGTCCAGCGCCTCGTTGATCCAACCGTCGAGGTTGTTCGCGTAGGTCTTCTTCGCCGGGGCGGGCGGGACCGGGGCGGGCTTGCGCGCGGCCGAACGGCTCGCGGCTTCCTTGTCGGCGCGCTCCTTGTCGGCCTTGGCCTTGGCGGCCTCGGCGTCGGCCTTCTTCTTGGCCTCGGCCTGCGCCTTCGCCGCCTTGGCGGCGTTGTCGGACTGCTTGGTCAGCTCGTTCTGCTGGTGCTCCGTACCGAACTCGGAGGCGCTCCAGGCGACCGGCTTGACGGCGACGGACTGCTTGTCCTCGTCGGCGGCGGCACCGGGGACGACGGCGAAGGCCAGGGAGGCGGCGCCGACCGCGGCGATACCGGCCACGGAGAGCTTGTGGGCCTTGGTCAGGCGGCTATAACCAGAGATGGGGGAGCGCATGAGTGAGCTGAACCTCTTCCAATCGCGTAAGTCGCAAGGGCCGGACTGGCGCGGTGAGCGCCGTTTTTCGTTCCACGGCGCCGTGCGACTGGGCAATTGTTAGCGGCTGCAAAATCCTGTGGCAAAGGTGTGACGTACTATCCCGCTTCGTTGCGACGGGGGGTGCGGAGGGCACCGAAATCGCCCCGGCTACCCGCTTACAGCGGTCTTATCCGTCCACTAGCCGAGGTCGTAAGTGATGTGGGTCCTATGCGCGGGGTCACACCGGAAACCCCCGCCGGTCGCCCGGTGTGACCGTTCGCGTACGCGGATATGCGCGTCCGGGGCCTCGCAGAGGCGTCTCAGATCTCGACCAGCACCTGATCGAGGCTCTTGCGGACCAGATCCGGCACCCGGCAGTCCGCCGCCGGGTACCCCACCGGGATCACCGCGAACGCCTTCTCGTTCGCCGGGCGGCCCAGCACCTCGGAGAGGAACCGCATGGGGCTCGGCGTGTGCACCAGCGCCGCCAGCCCCGACAGATGCAGGGCCGAGAGCAGCATGCCGACCGCGATGCCGACCGACTCGTCCACGTAGTAGTGCTTGCGCTTGCCGCCGTCCTCGCCCAGCCAGTAGCGCTGCTGGAAGACCACGATCAGCGCGGGCGCGTCCGTCAGGTGCGGTTTGACCTCGTCCGTGCCCAGCGGCCGCAGCGCCGCCAGCCACTCCTCGCCCAGCCGGCCGTCGTAGGAGATCCGCTCCTCTTCCTCCGCGGCCGCCCGGATTTGCCGCCGCACGTCGGGGTCCTTCACCAGCGCGAACGTCCACGGCTGCTGGTGCGCACCGGACGGCGCGGTGGCCGCGCATGCGATCGCGTCCCGCACCACCTGCTCGGGCACCGGGTCGGCCGAGAACTGCCGGACGGTCCGCCGCCGGTCCATCCGCTCCCGCAGCTCGGCGGCGCGGGCGAGGGACTCCTCGGCGGGCATCCGCTCCGGGCGGTAGGGCACCGGCCGGTAGGGGTCGCCGTGGGTGGGGCTCCACTGTGTCGTTGGTATAGACATATCCCGAGTCTGGTCCCCGGCCGGGCGCGATGAGGGGCACATGGCGGAACTCGTGCCCCGGATATCGGTGACCACACTTCCCCTGCGGGGGGCGAGCGGTCACATCCTTCCGTCCCCTTATATAGGCGATGAACCCATATGTCGTTTTTGGGGTACGAGGGCCTGGCCGGCGGGGCTTCGGCTGCGGGCCGTCGTTGCCGCCTGCGGCGGCGGGCGCCCTGCGGGCGCGTCCGGGGTCGCCGGACGGGCTGATATCAGCCCGTCCGGCGATTGAGGACACAGCACAGCAGCCCGTCCGGCGAAGGACACAGCGCAGGACCTAGGCCCCGAGACCTACCTCCGGCCGCCCGCCGGTCCGATACGCCCCTACCCACCCGTCGATACGGTGAGGCCATGACCTATGGCCCACGCTCCGGCCTCACTGCCGTGAGTACCGCGCTGCTCGCCATGAGCAGGCACCTGGAGGTACGCGACGTCCTCAAGACGATCGTCGTCTCCGCCCGCGAGCTGCTGGACGCGGAGTACGCCGCGCTCGGCGTCCCCGACGACCACGGCGGCTTCGCCCAGTTCGTCGTCGACGGCATCAGCGACGAGGAGTGGAAGGCCATCGGCCCGCTGCCGCGCCAGCACGGCATCCTCGCCGCGATGCTCCAGGAGGCCACCCCCCAGCGCCTCGCCGACGTCCGTGAGGACCCCCGCTTCGAGGGCTGGCCCGATGCCCACCCCGAGATGAGCGACTTCCTCGGCATGCCCGTCGCCGACGGCGACGAGATCCTCGGCGCGCTGTTCCTGGCGAACAAGAGGACCGCCGCGCGGCAGCCCCCGTACGGGCCCGGCGGCTGCGCCTTCACCGCCGAGGACGAGGAACTGCTCGGCGTGCTCGCCCAGCACGCCGCCATAGCCCTCACCAACGCCCGCCTGTACGAGCGCAGCCGTGAGCTGACCATCGCGGGGGAGCGGGCCCGCCTCGCCCACGAGCTGCACGACGCCGTCGCCCAGAAGCTCTTCTCCCTGCGGCTGACCGCCCAGGCCGCCACCGCCCTGGTGGACCGCGACCCCGCCCGTGCCAAGGGCGAGCTGCAGCAGGTCGCCCAGCTCGCCGCCGAGGCGGCCGACGAGCTGCGCGCTGCGGTGGTCGAGCTGCGCCCCGCCGGACTCGACGAGGACGGACTGGTCGCCACCCTGCGCACCCAGGTCAAGGTCCTCGACCGGGCCCACGCCGCTCACGTCACCTTCGCCTCTAACGGCGTGCGGGCCCTGCCGGCCGCCCAGGAGGAGGCGATGCTGCGCGTCGCCCAGGAGGCCCTGCACAACGCCCTGCGCCACTCCGGCGCCGAGCGCGTCGAGGTCGTCGTCAGCCGCGTCGGACCGGTGGTGGCGCTGCGGGTGGCCGACGACGGGCAGGGCTTCGACCCCTCCGCCGTCCGCCGCGCCGGCCGCCACCTCGGCCTGGTCTCGATGCGGGACCGGGCGAGCGGCGTCGGCGGCAGGCTGACCGTGACATCGGAGCCCGGCAAGGGCACCACGATCGAGATGGAGGTGCCGGGTGTCTGAATCAAACAGGGGCAGCGCGGAGCGCTTCGGCCGAAGGGTGGTGGCGGGCGACGGGCGGGCTATCCGGGTCCTGCTGGTCGACGACCACCAGGTCGTGCGCAGGGGGCTGCGGACTTTCCTGGAGGTCCAGGACGACATCGAGGTGGTGGGCGAGGCGGCGGACGGTGCCGAGGGCGTCGCCCGCGCCGAGGAGCTGCGCCCCGACGTCGTCCTGATGGACGTGAAGATGCCCGGCACCGACGGCATCGAGGCGCTGCGCAAGCTGCGGGAGCTGGCCAACCCCGCCCGGGTGCTGATCGTCACCAGCTTCACCGAGCAGCGCACCGTCGTCCCGGCGCTCCGGGCCGGGGCGGCCGGCTACGTCTACAAGGACGTGGACCCCGATGCCCTCGCCGGCGCGATCCGGTCCGTGCACGCCGGGCATGTGCTGTTGCAGCCCGAGGTCGCCGGGGCCCTGCTGGCCCAGGAGGAGACGGGTGGCGGCCACGGGCGGGGCAACGGGCTCACCGAGCGGGAGCGCGAGGTGCTCGCGCTGATCGCGGACGGTCGCTCCAACCGGGAGATCGCCCGTGCCCTGGTGCTCTCCGAGAAGACTGTCAAGACCCACGTATCGAACATCCTGATGAAGCTCGATCTCTCCGACCGGACCCAGGCGGCGCTTTGGGCGGTACGCCACGGGATCGGGGCTTGAGTCCGTCATAACGGAACGTCGTCTTCTGATCAGAGATTCATACGGTCGTGTGGTCGTAGGCCCGGCCCCGCATCCGGACCGGCGGTGACCCGTTCTCCATGCGTACCGCGGCGGCTGGCCGTGGCAACGTTTCAGGAAGGTCATCAAGAAGTGAAGAACATGAAGAAGGCCGCAGCCGTCACGATCGCCGTCGGCGGTCTCGCCCTCGCCGGCGCCGGTGCGGCCTCCGCGCACGGTCAGGCCGACGGCAACGCGCAGAACTCCCCGGGTATCGCTTCCGGCAACGTCGTCCAGGTGCCCGTCAAGGTCCCGGTCAACCTGTGCGGCAACACCGTCAGCGTGGTGGGTCTGTTCAACCCCGCCGCCGGGAACGTCTGCATCAACAAGTAATTCCGGCGCGTTCCGCCCGCCCGGCTCCGTTCCGACGGAGCCGGGTCCCGGGGGCGAGCGATCGTCCGAACGAGGGCAAGACCGCCGATGGCCGTGCCATCGGCGGTTCGCTGACGTTCATCAGTACGCGACCCCGCGGTCGGGGTCGCCACAGGGACATCAGCAAAAGGAAGACACCTCATGAACAGTGCCAAAAAGGCCGTCGTCGTTCTGGCCGCGGCAGGCGTCGTCGTCGGTAGCTCTGTCGGCGCCGCTTCCGCGAACGACGACCACAAGGGTCGCGACGGCCATCACGGCGCCGGTGCCTATGGTGTGACCAAGGGCTCGCCGGGCATCGTCTCGGGCAACGTCATCCAGGTGCCCATCGACATCCCGTTGAACATCTGCGGCAACACCGTCGACATCCTCCTCGGCATCCTCAACCCCACGTTCGGCAACACCTGCGTCAACGCCTGACGCACCCCGTCTCACCCCGAGCGTCGGAGAAGGCCCTGCGGACCGTCGGTCCGCAGGGCCTTCTCGCACGTCGGCACGGATTCAGTGCCGGTCCCGCTCCTCCACCATGGCGTTGTACGCGGCCACCTGGGCCCGCCGGGCCGTCCGCTCCACCGGCCGCAGCGCCTCGGCCCGCGCGGCGATCTCCGACGCGCTCACCGCTCCGCCGTGCTCGCGGCCCTCGCGGTCGCCCGGCTCGTAGGCGATCGCGATCAGCGCGCCCACCCGCTGCGCCAGCTCCAGGACCCGCACCGCGCGCGGCGGATATCCCGGCGCGAGCACCTCGCGCCCCCGCTCGGCCCGTGCCCGGTAGGCGTCCAGAGCGGCCTGTGCCACCGGGCCCGAACCGGCCACGTCCAGCCGGGAGAGCACCTCCGTCGCGTCACGCAGGGCCTCGGCCAGCTCCCGCTCGGCCTCCCCGAGCGAGGGGACGTCAGCGGGCGGCGCGTCCCGCACGGGCAGGCAGTGCCACAGCACCTCCACATGCACATCGCCCTCGGGCCCGGCCTCGTACACCTCCGGCACGAGCCCGAGCGCGACGCCGGAGGCGACGACCGCCTCCTCGGCCTCCAGCGCGCGGGCGTTGAACTCCGGCGGGCCGCTGAGCCCCAGCGGGTGGCCCGGCGCGGGCAGCGCGAGCCGCAGGCCCCTCGCCCCGAGCGCGCGCAGCCGGCCGAGCGCGAGCGTGAGCCCGACCGGACCCGATTCCCCGGGCAGACCGGTGACGCGATGCACAACGTCGTCCCCGGTGATGTGGTGTGCGGCGTCATCGGGCGCGGCAAATCCGGCAATCAGGGCATTTCCCCATGCCGTGAGCCGTCCTGAGCGATGTTCATCGAGCATGGCCACCAGCCTAAGGACTGGCACCGACAGCCGGTGGCGTAGGTTTTCCTTGGGGACTGCGCCGACAGGTGCAAGCGACGACGAGACTGCAATGGGAGACAACGCGCTCATGAGCGATGTGCTGGAACTGGTGGACGTATCCGTGGTCCGCGAGGGCCGGGCTCTGGTGGACCAGGTCTCCTGGTCGGTCAAGGAGGGGGAGCGCTGGGTGATCCTCGGCCCCAACGGGGCCGGCAAGACCACTCTCCTCAATGTCGCCTCCAGCTACCTCTTCCCGACCAAGGGCTCGACCACGGTCCTCGGCGAGAAGCTCGGCAAGGTGGACGTCTTCGAGCTGCGCCCCCGCATCGGCATGGCGGGCATCGCCCTCGCCGACAAGCTGCCGCGCGCCCAGACCGTCCTGGAGACGGTGCTGACCGCCGCGTACGGCATGACGGCCACCTGGCAGGAGAACTACGAGGAGGTCGACGAGCGGCGCGCCCGCGCCTTCCTCGACGTGCTCGGCATGACGGACTTCCTGGACCGGAAGTTCGGCACCCTCTCCGAGGGTGAGCGCAAGCGCACCCTCATCGCCCGCGCGATGATGACCGACCCCGAGCTGCTGCTGCTCGACGAGCCCGCCGCGGGCCTCGACCTCGGCGGTCGCGAGGACCTCGTCCGTCGCCTCGGCCGGCTCGCCAAGGACCCGCTCGCACCCTCGATGGTCATGGTCACCCACCACGTCGAGGAGATCCCGCCCGGCTTCACCCACGTCCTGATGATCCGTCAGGGCAAGGTGCTCGCCGCCGGCCCCGTCGAACTGGAGCTCACCTCCCGCAATCTCTCCCACTGCTTCGGCCTCCCCCTGATCGTCGAGCGCAACGGAGACCGCTGGACCGCCCAGGGCCTGCCGCTCTCGTAGGCAACACCGCGCCTGCCGGGCGCGTTGCCCCCCGGCCCACGCCCGAGGACCGGGGGAGCCGCCCCGAAGGGCACCCCCGGCGCCCTGTCCCGCCGACGCCCCCGCGCCTACCATGAACGGGTGGACGCATGGGTGTGGTGGCTCGTCGCCGCCGTCGGGCTGGGTATTCCGCTGGTCGTCACCGCGATGCCCGAATTCGGCATGTTCGCGGTCGGAGCCGTCGCCGCCGCCGTCACCTCCGCCCTCGGCGGCGGCACCGTGGCGCAGTTCATCGTCTTCGCCGTCGTCTCCGTCGCCCTCATCGCCGTGGTGCGCCCCATCGCCGCCCGGCACAGGTCGCAGCGCCCCGAGCTGATGTCGGGAGTCGACGCCCTCAAGGGCCGTCAGGCCGTCGTGGTCGAGCGGGTCGACGCCGGCGGCGGACGCATCAAGCTCGCCGGTGAGATCTGGTCGGCCCGCTCGTACGACACCGAGCGGAGCTTCGAGGCCGGGCAGCAGGTCGACGTCATCGAGATCGACGGCGCGACGGCCATTGTGATGTGAGCGATCCACACGATGTGGGCCCAACGCCTGCACGGCGGCGGGGGGTTCTGAAAGACTTCATGGAGTCGATCAACGACTGCCCGGACCGACGGCCCGAGCGACCACACCCGACATCACGACCAAGGCACGGGGAGCCACGATGGAACCGATCATCATCGTCCTGATCATTCTGGTGGTGCTCGTCTTCATCGCCCTCATGAAGACGGTGCAGGTGATCCCACAGGCCAGTGCCGCCATCGTCGAGCGCTTCGGCCGCTACACCCGCACCCTCAACGCGGGCCTGAACATCGTCGTCCCGTTCATCGATTCCATCCGCAACCGCATCGACCTCCGTGAGCAGGTCGTGCCGTTCCCGCCGCAGCCGGTGATCACCCAGGACAACCTGGTCGTCAACATCGACACCGTCATCTACTACCAGGTCACCGACGCCCGGGCCGCCACCTACGAGGTCTCCAGCTTCATCCAGGCCATCGAGCAGCTCACTGTCACCACCCTGCGCAACATCATCGGCGGCATGGACCTCGAGCGGACCCTCACCTCCCGCGAGGAGATCAACGCGGCCCTGCGCGGCGTCCTCGACGAGGCCACCGGCAAGTGGGGCATCCGCGTCAACCGTGTCGAGCTCAAGGCCATCGAGCCGCCGACCTCCATCCAGGATTCGATGGAGAAGCAGATGCGCGCCGACCGGGACAAGCGCGCCGCGATCCTCACCGCCGAAGGCATCCGCCAGTCGCAGATCCTGACCGCCGAGGGCGAGAAGCAGTCCGCGATCCTGCGCGCCGAGGGCGAGGCCAAGGCCGCCGCGCTGCGCGCCGAGGGCGAGGCCCAGGCGATCCGCACGGTCTTCGAGTCCATCCACGCGGGCGACGCCGACGAGAAGCTGCTGTCCTACCAGTACCTCCAGATGCTCCCGAAGATCGCCGAAGGCGACGCCAACAAGCTCTGGATCGTGCCCAGCGAAATCGGCGACGCCCTCAAGGGCCTGAGTGGCGCCGTCGGCAACTTCGGCCCCATGAGCCGGGGTTCGAAGGAGACCAAGGAGCCCCCGCGCCGCGAGCAGCCGCCCATCGACTGAAGCCCCGTCGACTTGGGCCGAAGCCCCGTCGACTGTTGACGAAGATCCGTCCTGGTGCATGATCAGTGTGGCCCCTCGACCCCTTAACCGGCGGGGAGGCGACACACTGACCAAAGGAGATGGCCTTGTCCATCTGGGAAGCACTCGCGGTCTTCGCGGCCGGCATCGGCGCCGGCACCATCAACACCATCGTCGGCTCCGGCACCCTGATCACCTTTCCGGTGCTCCTCGCCACCGGACTACCGCCCATCACGGCCAACGTCTCCAACACGCTCGGCCTCGTCACCGGCAACATCAGCGGCGCCCTGGGCTACCGCCGTGAACTGCGCGGTCAGCGCCGCCGCGTCATCCGCTTCGGTGTCACCGCCCTGATCGGCGGCCTCATCGGAGCGATCCTGCTGCTCGCACTCCCGTCGAAGGCATTCGACGGAATCGTGCCCGCCCTCATCGCCATCGCTCTCGTGCTCGTCGTCCTCCAGCCCCGGCTCGCCAGAGCCCTCGCCCGCCGCCGCGAGCGCAACGGCACCGAGGCGGGCGGCGACGGCGGCATCGCCCTGCTCGTCGGCCTGCTGCTGTCCAGCATGTACGGCGGCTACTTCGGCGCGGCCCAAGGGGTCCTCTACCTCTCCCTCATGGGCCTGCTCCTCCGCGACGACCTCCAGCGCATCAACGGCATAAAGAACATCCTCGGCGTCGTCGTCAACGGCGTCGCCGCGCTCTTCTTCCTGTTTGTCGCCGACTTCGACTGGACCGCCGTCGTGCTCATCGCGGTGGGATCCGCCATCGGCGGCCAGATCGGTGCGAAGGTCGGCCGCCGGCTCCCGCCGACGGCCCTGCGCGGCGTCATCGTCACCGTGGGCATCGTCGCGATCGTCCAGCTCCTGCTCGACTGACGTGGCACCCGGGGGCCGTCCCGTCAGGGCGGCCCCCGGGCCCCCCGGCCTACGCCGACCGGGCCAGCCACTGAGGAAGGGAGGCCCGGCTGTCCGCCCCCAGCGAGAACAACAGCGACTCGGACGGCGTCGGCTCGAAAGGCCGGGTCAGCAAGCGCATTCCGGCCTGCTCGGGCGTACGGTCCGCCTTGCGGTGGTTGTCCTCCGCGCACGCCGCGACCGTGTTCAGCCAGCTGTCCGCACCCCCGCGCGAGCGCGGCATCACATGGTCCACCGTCGTCGCCCGCCGTCCGCAGTACGCGCACCGGTGCCGGTCACGCACCAGCACCCCCCGCCGGGTCCACGGCGCCTGTCTTCGGAACGGCACCCGTACGTACCGGGAGAGCCTGATCACCCGCGGCACCGGCACCTCGACGGCCGACGCGCGGATCCGCAGACCGGGATGGGCCTGCTCGACGACGGCCTTGTCCTGCATCACGAGCACCACCGCCCGGCGCAGCGACACCGTCGCCAGCGGCTCGAAGCTCGCATTGAGAACCAACGTCTCCCGCATCCCGTCCACCTCCCGGCCCGTCCCCGCCCCAGCGGCAAAGATGGCTCAACTGTGCCGGGAGCAATGGCTGGGAACAACGCAATTTCCGCAGCCCGAAAGGAAGTTGATGGAACGTCAGGAGAATGGGAAGGGGGAAACGCTCCGGGCCCTTCCCCCGTACGAACACGGGCCCGGAGCGCACGGCAGCGGACGCGGGCACCCGGCGTGGGCCGGGCTCCGGCAGACGACGGGCGCTGCTCGCGCCCCGCCGCCCCCGCCACTGCGGTATCTGCTGCCCGACGGCCGAATGAGAGCCGTCAGCCATGCACCACTGTGCGGTTCGCGGCGGCCGGGCGCAACGGAATTTCCGGCCGCGGCCCATGGACCGCGCCCGGACCGCAGGAACTCAGGCCGAGGCGGGAGTCTCGTACTCGCCGATCAGCTCGGCGCGCGCCAGCGCGTGGAACCGCAGATGGAAGCCCACCACCGCCGGAGTGGCATCCTCGTCCGGGCCCAGCTTCTCCCGGTCCACGGCGTACACGGTGAACACATAGCGGTGCGGCCCGTCCCCGGGCGGCGGCGCGGCCCCGCCGAAGTCCCGCGTCCCGTAGTCGTTGCGCACATGCACCGCACCCTCGGGCAGCCCCTTGAACCCGGCACTCCCCGCACCGGCCGGCAGCTCCGTCACGGACACCGGGATGTCGAACAGCGACCAGTGCCAGACCCGCTGCCCGTCGGCGCGTCCGGGTCGAAGCACGTCACGGCGAAGCTCTTCGTGCCCTCGGGGAAGCCCTCCCAGCGCAACTGCGGCGAGGTGTTGCCCCCGCTCTGCACCTGGGCCTCCCCGAGCGTCCCGCCCTGTGCCACGTCATCGCTCACCACCGTGAACGACGGCACCGCCGGGTGGAAATCGTGGGGGAGCGGCCGCCTCTTGTGCTCGGACACCTCAACACCTCCTGTACGCGCGGATCAGTGAAAGTGCCCAGCCTAACGAGGCCGTGACCGGCACCGGCTGCGACCATACGGAGTGTGCTTCGACAAAACGGACGACGACACGGACACCCGCCGGGCAGGCCCTGGCGCGCACTGACCGTGCTGCTGGCCTCGCTCCCCCTGCTCATGCTGCCGGCCTGCTCTTCCGGCGCCTCCAAGGCCGACAAGACCTCGCCCGCGTCCTCCTCCAGGACCTCCGCCGCGCCCACCGCGATCCCCGCCTGGGCGAAGGGCATGAAGACCGTCACTCGGGACCGGCTGCCGGCCGAGGCCCGCCGTACCCTCGAACTCATCGACAGGGGCGGCCCCTTCCCGTACGACAAGGACGGCACCGTCTTCGGCAACTACGAGAACCGGCTGCCCAAGCAGACCCGCGGGTACTACCACGAGTACACCGTCCCCACCCCGGGCGCCCGCACCCGCGGCGCCCGACGCATCATCACCGGCGACCACGCCGAGCGCTACTACACCGGCGACCACTACCAGACCTTCGAAGCGGTGGTACAACCATGACCGGCCCGCTGCCCGCACCAGGCCTCTCCGCGCTCCTCCACGGCTCCACCCCGCCGGGCGTCTACGACCTGCCGCCCACCGAGGCTCCCGCCCGCGTCCTGACGCTCGCCACCGACGCCGACTGGCGGGCCGCGCCCCTGCGCCTGGAGGGCGTGACCGACAAGACTGCGTTCCTCGACCGGTGCGCGGCCGACCTCGACTTCCCCGACTGGTTCGGCCGCAATTGGGACGCCCTCGCCGACTGCCTCATGGATCTTTCCTGGTGGCGCGAGGGCAACAAGGTCCGCGGCTGTCTGCTCATCGCGGTGGACTGGGACGCCTTCCGCAAGGCGGCCCCCGAGGCCGCCCGCACCGCACAGACGATCTTCGGGGAAGCCGTCGACTACTGGGCCGACAGCGAGTCCCCGCTGACGGTGCTGCTCGCCTGACGACGCCCCGGACAGGCCCTGACGGCAGGCACCACCGCCGGGCGAGGGGCGCGCCGAGCGCGCGCCCCTCGGCCGATCACAGCCAGTTGCGCTGCCCGCCGACCTCCGCGAGCCACTGATTGAGGTAGGCCGCCCAGTCGGTCTGCGCGAACGACTGCAGATCGACGGTGAACGAGCGGTACGAGTCGCTGCCCTCGGTGAAGAGCCCCGGCTTCTTGTCCATCTCCAGCACGACGTCCATCTCACGGTCGTCCGCGACGAACGACAGCTCGACCTGGTTCAGCCCCCGGTACTGCGGCGGGGCGAAGAACTCGATCTCCTGGTAGAAGGGCAGCCGCTGCCGCGTCCCGCGGATGTGGCCACGCTCGAGGTCCGCGCTCTTGAACGAGAAGCCCAGCCGACCGAAGGCGTCGAGGATGGCCTGCTGCGCCGGCATCGGGTGGACGTTCACCGGATCGAGGTCGCCGGAATCCACCGCGCGGGCGATCGCGAGCTCCGTCGTCACGCCCACGTCCATCCCGGTCAGGTGCCGACCCATGAACGTGGTGACCGGCGTCTCCCACGGGATCTCCAGCGCGAACGGCACCGAGTGCACCGCACCGGCCTGCACCTCGAAGGCACCACCCAGCTGAAGACGCGCGAACTCGACGTCCTGCTTGTACTCGCTGTCCCCGCCCTCCACCTCGACCCGCGCCTGGAGGCCCACGCTCAGCCCCTCGATCCGCTGCGCGACGGAGCCGCCCTGGATCCGCACCTCGCCCTGCACGACCCCACCAGGGACGACGTTCTCCTCGAACAGCACCGTCTCGACGGAAGCACCTCCGGCACCCAGGCTCGCCAGCAACTTCTTGAAACCCATGCTCTTCCTCCCCGGGCCCCGTTTCCCGAGCCCTTCCGTTACGCTCGATCGGCATGATCGACGCGCCTGACCGTATGCCACTCACCCGGGAGTTCTTCGACCGTCCTGTCCTGGAGGTCGCACCGGACCTCCTCGGGCGGACCCTCGTCCGCATGACACCGGACGGGCCGATCGAGGTCCGCCTGACGGAGGTCGAGGCCTACGCGGGTGAGGCGGACCCCGGCTCCCACGCCTACCGCGGCCGTACCCAGCGGAACGCCTCGATGTTCGGACCGCCCGGGCACGCCTACGTCTACTTCATCTACGGCATGTGGTTCAGCCTCAACCTGGTCTGTGGCCCGGAAGGCACCGCGAGCGGTGTCCTCCTGCGCGGGGCAGAGGTGATCAAGGGTGCCGACCTCGCCCGCGAGCGACGCCCCAAGGCGCGCAAGGACCGCGAGCTGGCCCAGGGCCCGGCCCGGCTCGCCACCGCGCTCGACATCGACCGCACCCTGAACGGCATCGACATCTGCGCCGGCCCGGAGGCCCCTCTCTCGGTCCTCACCGGCACCCCGGTCCCCACCGCTCACATCCGCAGCGGCCCCCGCACGGGCGTCGGCGGTGACGGCGCGGCTCACCCCTGGCGCTTCTGGGCCGACGGGGATCCGACCGTCAGTCCCTACCGGGCTCATGTGCCGCGTCACCGGGGCAAGCAGGAGTAACGTTGAGGGTGCTTGACTCTGAAGCACCGAGCGCCTAACGTGGCCCGAGCCGCTTGAGACGGACAGCGCCATGTGCGTGGACCGCTGGGTGGCACAACCACTACTACGAGGACGCACCCCGGATCGGGGTCCTGTTTCGCTACCCCGAAATAAGACCGCGATCGGCTCGATTAGGAGCCACCAGGGAAATCCGCTAACGTAGTGGACACGCCGAAAGGCGCGAAACAAACCCCCTTCGACGGGGATCGGAAACGAAATTCGAGCCGGGAACGGCACGGAAAAGGATCTGATAGAGTCGGAACACGAAATACCGAAGGGAAGCGCCCGGAGGAAAG
>NZ_JBVIQR010000008.1:0-64828 GCF_055576875.1 Streptomyces sp. NPDC033229
AGCTACCTCGCCGGCCTCCACCTGCGCGCTTCATTGATCTGGATCAAGGACCTCACCCGGACCAGCCCTTGATCACAACCGAATACGCGCCCTAGCCGCCGCTGTCCGCACACGTCCCACAGCAGGGTGCCGAGCAGCACCGACGCGGTGTAGTAGGTGTAGACGCTGGGGTCCAGGAGGATGCGGGCGTTCGCGCCCAGCAGGACGACCCCCGCCCAGCGTCCGCGCCACACCGCGACCGCGCCGAGCGTGAGACCGAGCGCGGCCTGGGCCGGCCGGGCCCAGTCGGGCGTCTCGGGGTCGTTCGCGCCCAGCCAGCGCAGCGCGGACGCCGGGTTGTTGGGGATCGTGAACTTCGCGGCGGCGAAGGAGTCCGGGGCGACGAGGAAGAACGGCAGCCAGGCGACGGCCACCAGGCCCGCGCACCACAGCACCGCGCGCAGCCAGCGGTCCCTGGGCAGGGCGAGGATCAGCGGCAGGAACGCCAGCGCGGTCGGCTTGGAGTCCATGGCCAGGGCCAGACAGGCGCCGACGGCGGCGGGGTTGCAGCGGGTCAGGAACCACACGGCCAGCGCGGTGAAGAACAGCGCGAGCACGTCGTCGAGGTGGCCGAAGCGGACCGACACCTCGATCCACATGGGGATGAAGGCGAGCCCCGCGATCAGGACGCGTTGCCGCAGCCGCTGATGGTTGGTGCCGGTGCCGAGGAAGTGCGTCGCGGCGCTGCGCCCGGCGAGGACCAGGATCACCAGGCCCAGCACGGACATGAACGCCGCCGCCAGGAACTGGCCCGTGTGCTCCGAGAAGGGGTTGAACAGCCCCGCCACCAGGAAGCTGATGGGACCCATCTGGAGCTCGGGGTGGTGGGCGTAGAGATTGAGCCCGCCGGTGCCGTCGCCCGACGAGCCCTGGTAGATCAGCTCGCCGCCGGTGCGCAGGTAGTGCCAGGAGAACCCGCCGTTCGGCTCCACCACCGCGAACCACAGGACGGTCCACGCGGTGAGCAGCAGCAGATGCATCCTTGTGCTGACTTCAGGTATCCGCACAACGCTCCCGTGTCCGCCGCCCGGAACGGCTCCGGGCATGAGTCCCCGGCCGTCAGATGACGACGGGGGACGGGAGGTTGTGCTGTGCGCGGGCTGTGTGACTCACCTCATGGTTTGCCGGTGACGGTCCGTAGAACGGTCCGTCAGCTCTCCACGGCCACCGGGCCAGAATGCCGCCGAGCGTCTCGCCCGCGCCCTCGTCGGCCATGGACAGCCCCAGGAAGACGAACATCACCGCGCACAGGGCCAGCGTGACCAGGTGGGCGACCGGCTGGAGGAAGGTGTAGAGCGTCTCCAGGACGCCCTTGCCGCTGTAGTGGCGCGAGGAGACGATGCGCGGCGCGTAGCGGACGCACTGCAGATTGCCCTGCGCCCAACGGGTGCGCTGGGTGAGGAACCGGCGGCCGTGCGGCAGCCCCTCCTGGGAGACCCAGGTGTCGGCTATGTGGGATATCCGGTCACCACCCAGGATCATGTGCAGACCCAGCTCGTAGTCCTCCAGCAGGGCACCGCGCTGCCACGGGCGGCGCTCGGCGGCCGCGATGCGGTCCAGGGCCGAGAGCCGGGTGAACTGGCCGTTGCCGCCGAGACCGACGGAGCCGGTGCGGCCGCGCAACAGCTGCATCCCGGCGTTGGACACGGAGAACTCCATGTCCTGCATGCGCACCAGCAGCCGGGCGAAGGCATTGCGGACCCGGCCGCGGTCGGGCAGCGGGCGCGGGTCCTCGGTGTTCCGCATCCGGACGCTGACCTGCACGCCGCCGATCTCCGGGTCGCCGAAGCCGCTCGGGCCGCTGACCCGGGCCAAGGCCTGCGGGTCGAGCTGGCCGTCGGCGTCGATGACGCACACGACGACCCGCTCGCGGTCGGTGTTCCCGCCCAGGAACTGGTTCAGCTCGTCGTACGCGGCGTTGAGCGCCGCCCCCTTGCCGGTACGGGCGTTCGGGCGGTGCCGGCGCACGAGGTGGACCCGGCGGTCCGTCTCGGCCAGCTCCGCGACGATCGCGCCGGTCCGGTCGTCGCTGTCGTCGTCGATGACCCAGACGTGGGCGCCGGGGAAGTCGCTCCGCATCCGGCCGACGGTCGTGGCGACGACGGCCTCCTCGTCGCGGCACGGCACGAAGAAGTGCCAGTCGTGGCTCGCGGGGTCGCCGATGCCGGCCTCGGCTCGGCGCGTGTACGCGTGGCGGGCGCCGGCCCAGTACAGCAGGAAGCAGAGCAGGAGGAAGAAGGGGAAAACGAGCAGGAGGGGGTTGTCGAACATGTGGGGGAAGCTCCTGGGGGGGCAGCCCGTCCGGCGCTTGAGGACCGGGGTCCGGGGCGGAGCCCCGGGTACGGGAAGGGGCGGGGCGGGGGAGAAGGCCTAGGCCGCGGCGGCCAGTTGCCGCGGCGCGGTGACCGCCGTCAGCAGCGCGACGATCCGCTCCGAAGCCGACCCGTCCCCGAAGGGACTCGGCAGGGCCGCCAGGCGCTCCAGGCCCGCCGGGCCCTCCGCCAGGCGGCGCCGGGCGGCGCGCCCGATCTCCGTCCCCGGCTCGACGAGGTCCGCGAAGTCCGCCATCGCCTCCGGGCGCTCGGTCGAGCGGCGGACGACCACCAGCGGGCGTCCGAGGACCGTGCACTCCTCCTGGATGCCGCCGGAGTCGGAGACGAGCAGCGCGGCGTGCGCGGCCAGCGCGAGGAACTCGGCGTAGCCCAGCGGCGCGGTCACGAACAGCGGGGCCAGCAGCTCCGCCAGCCCGGCGGAGGCGATCCGGGCCCGGGTGCGCGGGTGCAGCGGCAGGACGACGGGGATGTCGGCAGCGAGGGCACCCAGCTCACCGAGGATCGCGCGCAGCGCCTCGGGGGAGTCGGTGTTCTCCGGGCGGTGCACGGTGGCCAGGACGAAACCGTCGGCGCGCAGCCCGTGGCGGGCCAGCAGCGCGGCCCGCTCGGGGGCGTCGGGGAGCTGGTTGCGCACGGCTTCGACGACGGTGTTGCCGGTGACGGCGATCCGCTCGTCGGCGATGCCCTCGGCGAGCAGATTGGCGCGGTTGTCCCCGGTGGCCGCGCACAGCACGTCCGCGATCCGGTCGATGAGGACGCGGTTGTGCTCCTCGGGCATGTTCCGGTCGTGGCTGCGCAGACCGGCCTCGACGTGCAGCAGCGGGATGCCGCGGGCGTTGGCGGCGAGCGCACCGGCGAGGGCGGCGTTGGTGTCGCCCTGGACGACGACGGCCAGCGGCGGCTCGGCGGCGAAGAGGGCGTCGAGTTGCGCGAGCGCCGCGGAGATCTGCACGGCCCGGGGGCGGCCGCCGATGCCGGTCAGGAAGGTCGGCTCGGGCAGGCCCAGCTCGGTCAGGAAGCGGCCCGACAGCTCCTCGTCGTAGTGCTGCCCGGTGTGGACGAGGTGCGCGGCGGGGCCGAGGAGACGCACGAGGTCGGTGAGCTTGACCAGCTCGGGGCGGGTACCGAGGACGATGGCGATGCTGCGCGGGGGCAGGGACACGAGAGGACTCCTGGGGCTGGCAGGCGGTGACAGCTCCAGAGCCTGTGGTGTGTCGGTTGCGCGTCGGGACGGTCGTCGGTTGCCGGACGGTTGCGAGCGCCGTGAGGGCGGCGAGTGGTGACTTCGGGCCCGTACGGACCCGGGACTTTTGGCCCGCGCGGGTCAGGGCCCTTCGGGCCCCTCCGGGTCCGGCCCGCCCTCACCCTCCCCGTTCGCGCGGTAGCGGTAGCCCAGCCCCCGGACGGCCTCCAGCGGGTCCGCCGCCTCGTCCCCGGCCGCCTGGCGCAGCTTCCGCCGCAGTCGCAACACCGCGAACTTCACCCGCTCCCGGCCCGTGCCCTGCGGGTCGTCCCACACCCGGTCGAGCAGCTGATCGGTGGTGATCACCCGGCCCCGGTTGCGGACGAGCACCTGGAGCAGCCGGTACTCGATGTCGCTGAGCCGCGCCTCGTGGCCCTGCCAGACCGCCGAGCGGCGGTCCGGCACCAGCCGCAGCCCGTCGTCGAAGGAGTCGCCGGCCCAGCGGGTGGGCGCGCTGCGGCGCAGCAGGGCCTCGACGCGGGCGAGCAGCTCGTCGTTGCCGAAGGGCTTGGGCAGGTAGTCGTCGGCGCCCGCCCGCAGGCCCCGGACCCGGTCGCTCTCGGCGCCGCGGGCGGTGAGCAGCAGTACGGGCAGATCGCTCAGGTCCCGGGTGCGCTCCAGCACCTCCCAGCCGTTGAGCTGCGGCAGCCCGATGTCCAGAACCATCAGCGCGGGCCGCTCGGCGAAGAGCAGCCGCAGCCCGTCGCGGCCGTTGTCGGCGTGGATGACCTCGTGGCCGGCCTGGCTGAGGAGGGTCCGCAGGGCGAGGGCGAGGTCGGCGTCGTCCTCGACGACGAGTACGCGCGTCATGCCGGTGCCTCTCCGGTAGCGGCCCCTCCGGCAGCAGTCTCTCCCGGAGCGACCGGAGCGACCGGAGCGGCCGGGGCGTCCGGCCCGGGACCGGCGACGGGCAGCCGGATCAGGAACGCCGCGCCCTCGCCCTCCCGGCCACCCGCCGTGATCGTGCCACCGTGCAGCTGGACGATGGTGCGGCTGATGGCGAGCCCCAGGCCGGTGCCGGGGTAGCCGCCGTGCTGCGCGTTGGGGGCCCGGACGAAGCCGGTGAAGATCTCCTCGCGGTACCGCTCGGGGATCCCGATGCCGGTGTCGGCGACCTCGATCTCCCAGTGGTCGCCCCGGGGCGCCGCCGTGACGGTGATCCGGCCGTCCGGCGGGGTGAACTTCGCGGCGTTCTCCAGCAGATTGACGAGCACGTGCCGCAGCCGGTGCCGGTCGCCGCGGAGAACGGGGCCCGGGGCGCAGTCCACCACGGTGAACACGCCCGGCCCCCGGCCCGTGCCGAACCGGTCCAGCACGGCGTCCTCCAGCATCCGGCCCACCTCCACGGGGCCGAATTCCAGGTGTGGCCCGGCGGCCCGCATCCGGGTGGTGAGCAGCAGATCGGAGATCACCCGCTGCATCCGCTCGGCGTTGCGCCCGATGGCGTCGAGGAAGGAGCGCTGGTCACCGGTCAGCTCCCCGAAGGCCGGGTCGGTGAGCAGCTCGCAGAAGCTGCTGATGGAGGAGAGCGGGGTGCGCAGTTCGTGGGAGGCGGCGGCGGTGAAGGCGTTGCGCTGCCGGGCCAGCTCGGTGAGGGCCAGGTTGTCCCGCTCGAGATCGCGCTCGCGCCGCTTGCGCTCGCTGATGTCGTCGAAGAGCCACAGGGCCCCGAGGTAGGCACCCTCGTGGCGCAGCGGTTCGACCTCGCGGCGGATGACGCGCCCGTCGTCGAGGGGAATCTCGGCCACCCGGTGGATGCGGCCGTGAGCCGGCAGCCCGTCGAGGGCGCGGGGGCCGGTGTGGTCGGCGGTGAAGAAGGCCCGTACGAGGGGGAGGAGCGGGCGCACGGGGGCGCCGGGGGAGAGGTCGGCCCGGCCCGCCAGATCGAACATGCGGACGAACTTCTGGTTGACCGCGAGCACCCGGTCGTCCGGGCTCTGCAGCAGCGCGCCCGGGGGCAGCGCCTCCAGGACGGCCCCGAGCCGCTCCCGGTCCTCGGACGCCATGTCGCTCACCCAGCTCTCCTCGGGCGGGGCCCGTACTGCGGTCACCGGAGATTTCGGAAAAACCGTATGTCACGAATCCCGGCCCCGCTTGGTGTGAACCGGCCCCCGGCGGCGGCCAGTCGGGCGGCGCGGGGCGCTCCCGGCGAGTGTGACCCCTGCCGCGCCAGCCCGTCCCCGGCCCCGCGCGCCGCCCCGGCTCCGTAGACTGGTCGGCGTGAGCGAGCGCCCCCTGAACGACGACCATGGCGACACGGAACCCGGTGCATCTGGCGGAAACGACCAGTTCGCCGAGATCGTCGAAGCCGAGACCGACCGCGACCCCGACCTCGCCGTGATCGAGGCGGGCAGCCGCACCCTGCGCGCCCAGGGCGGGCAGCCGCAGGGCGACGGCGTGCCGGCCCGCCCGGCCGACCCGGAGGTGGACCGGGAGCTCCGCGAGGTGGAGGCCGAGCTGGCGGGTCGCTGGGGTGAGACCAAGCTCGACCCGTCGCGGGTGCGCATCGAGGCCCTGATGGACATCCTGGGCCAGCCGCAGCGCGCCTACCCCTCGATCCACATCACCGGCACCAACGGCAAGACCAGCACCGCCCGCATGATCGAGGCCCTGCTGGGCGCCTTCGACCTGCGGACCGGCCGCTACACCAGCCCGCACGTGCAGTCCGTCACCGAGCGGATCAGCCTCGACGGCGCGCCGATCGCGGCCGAGCGCTTCATCGAGACGTACCGCGACATCCAGCCGTACGTCCAGATGGTCGACGACCGCGAGGAGTACCGGCTGTCCTTCTTCGAGGTGCTCACCGCGATGGCCTACGCGGCCTTCGCCGACGCGCCCGTGGACGTGGCGGTCGTCGAGGTCGGCATGGGCGGCACCTGGGACGCGACCAACGTCATCGACGCCGGCGTCGCCGTGGTCACCCCCATCTCCCTCGACCACACCGACCGGCTCGGCTCCACCCCCGGCGAGATCGCCGAGGAGAAGGCCGGGATCGTCAAGACCGATGCCACCGTCGTGCTGGCCCAGCAGCCGGTCGACGCGGCGCAGGTGCTGCTCAAGCGCTCGGTCGAGGCGGACGCCACGGTCGCCCGCGAGGGCATGGAGTTCGGCGTCACGGCCCGCGAGGTGGCGGTCGGCGGGCAGCTGCTGACCCTGCGCGGCCTGGGCGGCGAATACCCGGACGTCTTCCTTCCGCTGTACGGGGCACACCAGGCGCACAACGCCGCGGTCGCCCTGGCCGCTGTGGAGGCGTTCTTCGGGATCGGCTCCCAGCACGCCCGCACGCTCGACGTCGACACGGTCCGCAGGGCCTTCGCCTCGGTCACCTCGCCGGGCCGTCTGGAGGTCGTGCGCCGCAGCCCCACCGTCGTGCTGGACGCCGCGCACAACCCGGCGGGCGCGCGCGCCGCGGCCGAAGCGGTCAGCGAGGCGTTCGGATTCAGCCGACTTGTCGGTGTGGTCGGCGCCAGCGCCGACAAGGACGTCCGCGGTCTCCTGGAGGCCTTCGAGCCGATCTTCAACGAGATCGTGGTGACCCGGAACTCCACCCCGCGCTCCATGGACCCCGACGAGCTGGCGGGCGTGGCCGTCGAGGTCTTCGGCGCGGACCGGGTGCAGGTCGAGCCCCGTCTGGACGACGCGCTGGAGGCGGCGATCACCCTCGCGGAGGAAGAGGCCGAGTACGCCGGCGCGGGTGTGCTGGTGACCGGCTCGGTGATCACGGTCGGCGAGGCCCGGCTGCTGTTGGGAAAGGGCTGACATGAGAACGCTGTGCGCGAGCACCCTGATCGGTGAATTCTTCGTCATCGGTTTCGCCGGGCTGGTCGCCATGCAGACCTCCGACCTGTCCACCGGCACGGTCTGGGCGGTCAGCGGCACCGCGATGCTGCTGAGCGTGCTGCTGTGCGGCATGCTCACCCGGCCCGGCGGCGTACAGCTGGGCTGGCTGCTGCAGATCGGCCTGATCGCGAGCGGTTTCGTGGTCCCGATGATGTTCATCCTCGGGGTGGTCTTCGCCGGCCTGTGGTGGGCCTCGGTGCACTTCGGCCGCAAGGTCGACGAGGCGAAGGCCCGCTTCGCGGGCCAGGCCGCGGCGTAGGCCTGGCCGACGGATCTTCGGCTGCGGGCCGTCTTGCCGCCTGCGGCGGCGAGCGCCCTGCGGGCGCGTCCTCAAGCGCCGGACGGGCTTGATGTGGCTGAGCTCGGCTGCCAAGTCCGTCCGGCGCTTGAGGACACAGCACCGGCCGTGCACGGGCCGGCCCGGGCCTGGTTCGGGAGCGCACCCGCGCCCCTGTACTCTCTGCCGCACCACACCCTGCCTGCAAGGAGCCGCAATATGAGCCAGCGCACCCTCGTCCTTCTCAAGCCCGACGCGGTCCGCCGCGGCCTGATCGGCGAGATCGTCGGCCGGATCGAGCGCAAGGCGAACTGGACGATCAGCGCGCTGGAGCTGCGGACCCTGGACCGGGCGACGCTGGAGCAGCACTACGCCGAGCACGTCGGTCGTGAGTTCTACGAGCCGCTGATGGGCTTCATGGCCTCCGGCCCGGTCGTGGCGCTGGTCGTCGAGGGCGAGCGGGTGATCGAGGGCGTCCGCGCGCTGGCCGGTCCCACCGACCCGATCGCGGCGGCCCCGGGATCCATTCGTGGCGACTTCGGCACCATCACCCGGGAGAACCTCATCCACGCCTCGGACTCCGAGGAGTCCGCCCAGCGGGAAATCAAGATTTTCTTTCCCGGCCTCGCCTGATACCGCATCAGGCCCGCGCCCATTCTGATCAGGGGCGACCGATTTCTTTTCGGTCGCCCTCTGGCATATGCGCGGCGAACGAGGGAACCTCTCACTCCGACACGACGTCACCATTACTGGGGCGCGCTCGTGTTCCGCCGACAATGGCGGAGGAACCCTCGCACCGCGTTCGAGCGGTCGAGACTACGATGAAGCTTCCGCGCCCCGCAGCGCACCACACCTGCCGACCTCAAGTAAGCATTCGCTCCAGCTGGGAAGGCCAGACGTATCCTCATGGGGAACAACATGTCGTTCATCGGCCGTGACATGGCTGTCGACCTCGGGACCGCCAACACGCTGGTGTACGTCAGAGGTCGCGGAATCGTCCTCAACGAACCGTCCGTCGTCGCCATCAATACCAACACCGGCGGCATCCTCGCGGTCGGCTCCGAGGCGAAGAAGATGATCGGCCGCACCCCGGGCAACATCGTCGCCGTCCGCCCGCTGAAGGACGGCGTCATCGCCGACTTCGAGATCACCGAGCGCATGCTCCGGTACTTCATCCTCAAGATCCACAAGCGGCGCTGGATGGCCCGTCCGCGCGTCGTGGTCTGTGTGCCCTCCGGTATCACCGGCGTCGAGCGGCGCGCCGTGATCGAGGCCTCCACCCAGGCCGGCGCCCGGCAGGTGCACATCATCGAGGAGCCCATGGCCGCCGCGATCGGCTCGGGCCTGCCGGTCCACGAGGCCACCGGCAACATGGTCGTCGACATCGGCGGCGGCACCACCGAGGTCGCCGTCATCTCGCTGGGCGGGATTGTCACCGCGCAGTCCATCCGCGTCGCGGGCGACGAGCTGGACAACGCGATCATCCAGCACATCAAGAAGGAGTACAGCCTCCTCCTGGGCGAGCGCACCGCCGAGCAGATCAAGATCACCATCGGTTCGGCGTACGACCTGGAGCAGGACGAGCACACCGAGATCCGTGGCCGCGACCTGGTCAGCGGGCTGCCGAAGACCGTGGTGATCTCCGCCGCGGAGGTCCGCAAGGCCATCGAGGAGCCCGTCAATTCCATCGTCGACGCGGTCAAGACCACCCTCGACAAGTGCCCGCCCGAGCTGTCGGGTGACGTCATGGACCGCGGCATCGTTCTCACGGGCGGCGGCGCCCTGCTGCGCGGCCTCGACGAGCGGCTGCGCCGGGAGACCGGCATGCCGATCCACATCGCCGAGGACCCGCTGGACTCCGTCGCCCTCGGCTCGGGCAAGTGCGTCGAGGAGTTCGAGGCGCTCCAGCAGGTGCTCGACGCCCAGCCGCGCCGCTGACGCACGGCTGAGACCTCCCCCGCCCGGGAGCGGGGGAGGAACGTTGCTCCGCCCCCGGAGCGGCTTCCCGGACCCCTCTGCCGGGGGCCACCGGGGACCTTCGGGGGGTACGGCCCGAAGGCGCCGAAGGTCTTCGGCCGACCGCGTCCCGGCGCACCGGCACCGCCGGGAAACAACCTGATATACAGGCAGAACGCTCCCGATGACCGGCCCGGACCCGCAGCCCGGCCGGTCCGATGAGAAGGGCACGCCGCCGCACGTGAGGGACACACGAGAGAGCCGGCTGCTGCTGGTGCTGCTGGTCGCCATCGCTTTCGCGCTGATCACGGTGGACATCCGTGGTGGCGAGCGGTCCCCGCTCGACGGTGCCCGGCATGCCGCCGCCTCGGTCTTCGGCCCGGTCGAGGAGGGCGTCGCCTCCGCCGTCGACCCGGTCGGCAACGCCGTCGCCGCCGTCCGCGACTCCGGCGAACGCCACACCAGGATCAGCGAATTGGAGCGCGAGAACACCGCTCTGAAGCAGCGGCTCGGCAGCGACGACCGCAACCGCGGCCGGGTCCGCGACCTCGACGCCATGCTCAAGACCGCCGGAGCCGGCCAGTACGGCATCAAGGGCGCCCAGGTCATCGCCATAGGAGCGGCCCAGGGCTTCTCCTGGACCGTCACCATCGACTCCGGCGCCAACGACGGCATCAAGCGCGACATGACCGTCCTCAACGGCGACGGACTCGTCGGCCGGGTCACCACCGTCGGACCGTCCACCGCGACCGTCCTCCTCGCCAACGACCCCAAGTTCACCGTCGGCACCCGGATGGAGAAGACCGGCGAGATCGGCTTCGCCAACGGCCAGGGCGACCGCTCCCTGCGCGTCGAACTCCTCAACGGCAAGGCCGCCGTGCGCGAGGGGGACCGGCTCGTCACCTTCGGCTCCAGCAAGGACAAGCCCTTCGTGCCCGGCGTCCCCGTCGGCCGGGTCACCCGCGTCGAGCCCGCCGGCGGCGGACTGACCCGCACCCTCCAGGTCCGCCCCTTCGTCGGCTTCAGCAAGCTCGACGTCGTCGGGGTCGTCGTCCAGCCGCCCCGCACCGACCCGCGCGACACCGTCCTGCCGCCCAAGCCGGAAGCCCCCAAGCCGGCCCCCACGGTGACCGTCACGGTCACCCCCTCCGCGAGCGCCAAGCCCAGGGACTGAAGACCGATGCGCCTCAACCGGATCCTGCTCTCCACCGTGCTCGTGGTGGTCGCCCTCGTCGTCCAGGTCAGCGTCTTCGCCCGGCTCCACCTCCCCGGAGCCGTCCCCGACCTGCTGCTCCTCGTCGTCATCGGCCTCGCCCTGGTCTACGGCCACACCAGCGGCGCCCTCATCGGCTTCGCCGCGGGCCTCCTCGCCGACCTCGCACCGCCCGCCGACCACGCCACCGGCCGCTACGCCCTCGTGCTGTGTCTCGTCGGCTACACGGTGGGCCTCGCCCGGCCCGAGAACGGCCGGATGCGGTCGGCCACCGTCCCGATGCTCGTCGTCCTCGCCGCGGCCGTCGGCTCCACCCTGCTCTACGCGGGCGTCGGCTCCCTCGTCGGCGACACCGCCGCCCGCCATGTGGGGCTGACCGGCCTCGTCCTCACCGCCGCCCTGTACGACCTGCTGCTCGCGCCCTTCACCGTGCCGCTGATCATGGCGCTGGCGCGCCGCACCCACAACGACCCGCTCGCCGGCGACGGCTCCCCCGCGGGCGGCGAGGGCTCCTACGGCTGGCTCTCCGGCGGCCGGGCGAACCGCATCGGCAGCCAGCGCGGCGGGCTGCTGACCAAGTCGGCGAAGAACAAGTCCGGACGCATCAAGGGGGTCAAGCGACTGTGACGCAGCGATTCACCGGCAGCCGGCGGGAGGCGGGGACCCCATGAGCAACCTCCCCGAGACCGGGCGCACCTCGCGCGTCACCATCCGGCTCGTCGTCATCCAGGTCCTCGTCTTCTCCCTCCTGCTCACCCTCGGCGGACGGCTCTGGTACCTCCAGATCCGCAGCGGCGACCAGTACACGGCCGAAGCCGCCAACAACCACATCCAGCAGGTCGTCGCCCCCGCCACCCGCGGCTCGATCCTCGACGCCCGCGGCGTGCCCCTCGCCGACAACGAGACGCGCCTCGTCGTCTCCGCCAGCCGCACCGACCTGATGAAGATGAAGGACAAGGGCAAGGGCGTCCTCACCCGCCTCGCGGGCATCCTCGAACTCAAGCCCGAGGACGTCGCCGCCAAGGTGCGGCTCTGCGACGCCAAGACCCCCCAGCCCTGCTGGGCCGGCTCGCCCTACCAGCCCATCCCCATCACCGACGAGGCCACCACCCAGCAGGCCCTGCAGATCCGCGAGCGCGCCGAGGACTTCCCCGGCATCACCGCCGAGCCCACCGCCGTCCGCCGCTACGCCGGACCCGGCGGCTCCAACACCGCCCAGGTCCTCGGCTATCTCTCGCCCGTCACCGACGACGAGATCACCAAGGCCAAGGACAGCCGCTCCCCGCTGCTGCGCTCCGACCAGATCGGCCGCTCGGGTCTGGAGCGCCAGTACGACACCGAGCTGCGCGGCAAGGCCGGCGTCACCCGCTACGAGGTCGACAACCTCGGCCGTGTCATCGGCAAGGCCAAGAGCGACAAGGCCGAGCCCGGCGCCAACATCGTCACCAGCGTCGACGCCCGTGTGCAGGCCATAGCGGAACGAGAACTGGACCAGGCGATGAAGGACGCCCGCAAGGAGATGGACCGCAACACCGGCGTCAACTACAAGGCCGACGCGGGCGCCGTCGTGGTGATGGAGTCCAAGACCGGCCGCGTCGTCGCCATGGCCTCCAACCCGACGTACGACCCCAACGCCTGGGTCGGCGGCATCTCCGCCAAGGACTACCAGGGGCTCACCGGCAAGGACTCCAACTTCCCACTGCTCAACCGGGCGATCCAGGGCCAGGCCGCCCCCGGCTCGGTCTTCAAGGTCATCTCCGCGACCGCCGCCGTCAACGCCGGCTACTCCTTCACCGACAACTACAACTGCTCCAGCTCGTACAGCATCGGCAACCAGGTCTTCAAGAACTTCGAGTCCAAGGGCTACGGGCCCATCGACCTCGGCCGGGCCCTGGAGGTCTCCTGCGACACCGTCTTCTACGACCTGGCCTACCGCCAGTGGCAGAAGGACGGCGGCAACAACCCCAAGCACCCGGCGGACTGGTTCTACAAGACCGCCCACCAGTTCGGCCTCGGCAAGCAGACCGGCATCGACCTGCCCAACGAGGTCCGCGGCCGCGTCCCCGACCGCGACTGGAAGAAGAACTACTGGAAGTCCAACAAGGACGCCTGGTGCAAGCAGGGCAAGAAGGACGACGACAGCTACGCCGGGAAGATCGCCAAGGAGAACTGCGAGTCCGGCATGCGGATGCGCGCCGGTGACTCCGTCAACTACTCCATCGGCCAGGGCGACACGCTCGTCACCCCCGTCCAGATGGCCACCATCTACGCCGCCATCAGCAACGGCGGCACCCTCTACAACCCCACCGTCGGCAAGGCCGTCGTCAGCCCCGACGGCAAGCGGGTCGAGGAGATCAAGCCCCGGTCCCACGGCAAGCTGCCCTTCGACCGCAAGACCCGCGACCAGCTCGACCGCGCCCTGGCCGGTGTCGCCACCAACGGCAGCGCCGCCTGGCGGTTCGGCGGCTGGCCGCAGAAGCAGATCCCGATGCACGCCAAGACCGGTACCGCGGAGGTCTACGGCAAGCAGACGACCTCGTGGTTCGCGACGTACACCGAGGACTACACCATCGTCATGACGATCTCCCAGGGCGGCACCGGCTCCGGCGCCTCCGGCCCGGCCGTACGCAAGATCTACAACGCGCTCTACGGCGTCGACGAGAAGGGCGGGATCGACGCCAAGAAGGCGCTGCTGCCCAGGCCCGAGGCGAAGCTCCCGAAGATCCAGAAGGACGGGACCATCGAGGCCCAGGCCATTCCGAGCCCGCCCGCCCGCAAGGAGGAAGAGAAGGACGGCACGGGACAGAAGCCCGCAGCGGCGGGCTCCACGGAAAAGCCGGACGACCCGGACTCCGCCCGGAAACCGGACGACCCCGACTCCACGGAGAAGCCCGACCCGGCGGCGGCAGGGGGGCAGGACGAGTGAGCACCACCGACGGCTACAAAGTCCGCCGCTACAGCCCCGAGCGCGGCACCTGGGGCAAGCTCACCGCCCGCGACTCCGTCGTCCGCAGGCTCGACTGGGTCATGCTCTTCGCCGCGCTCGCCCTGTCCGGCATCAGCACCCTGCTCGTCTACTCCGCCACCCGCGGCCGTACCGAGCTCAACCACGGCGACCCGTACTACTTCCTGCTGCGTAACATCCTCAACACCGGCATAGGGCTCGCGCTCGCCGTCGGCGCGGTCTGGCTCGGCCACCGCGCCCTGCGCGGCGCCGTCCCCATCCTGTACGGCATCTCCGTGCTGCTCACCGCCGCCGTGCTCACCCCGCTCGGCGCGACCATCAACGGCGCCCGGTCCTGGATCCAGCTCGGCGGCGGCTTCTCCATCCAGCCCTCCGAATTCACCAAGATCACCATCACCCTCGGGATGGCGATGCTGCTGGCCTCCAAGGTCGACGCCGGCGACCGGCTGCACCCCGACCACCGCACCGTGATGGAAGCCCTCGGCCTGGCCGCGCTCCCGATCGTCATCATCCTGCTGATGCCCGACCTCGGCTCGGTCATGGTCCTCGTGGTGATCGTGCTCGCCGTGCTGCTCTCCTCCGGCGCCTCCAACCGCTGGATCGCCGGACTGCTCGGCACCGGCGTCCTCGGCTGCGTCCTCATCTGGCAGCTCGGCGTGCTGGACGAATACCAGATCAACCGCTTCGCCGCCTTCGCCAACCCCGCCCTCGACCCGGCGGGCGTCGGCTACAACACCAACCAGGCGCGCATCGCCATCGGCTCCGGCGGCCTCACCGGCTCCGGCCTCTTCCGCGGCAGCCAGACCACCGGCCAGTTCGTGCCCGAACAGCAGACCGACTTCATCTTCACCGTCGCCGGCGAGGAGCTCGGCTTCGTCGGCGCGGGACTCATCATCGCCCTGCTCGGCGTCATCCTGTGGCGCGCCTGCCGCATCGCCCGCGACACCACCGAGCTGTACGGCACGGTCGTGGCCGCCGGCATCATCGCCTGGTTCGCCTTCCAGTCCTTCGAGAACATCGGCATGACGCTGGGGATCATGCCCGTCACCGGCCTGCCCCTGCCCTTCGTGTCCTACGGAGGCTCGTCCATGTTCGCCGCCTGGATCGCCGTCGGACTCCTGCAGTCCATCAAGGTGCAACGTCCCGTATCGGCCTAGTGCCTGACCGGCGGTGTCCTCAAGCGCCGGACGGGCTCGGCGGCTGAGCCCAGCTGAAACCGGCCCGTCCGGCGTTTGAGGACGCGCCCGCAGGGCGCTCGCCGCCGCAGGCGGCACAGCGGTCGGCAGCCGAAGTCCCGCCGGACATGCCCGCGGCCTGTCGGCCCGGCCCCCCACGCATTAGATTCGCCTCATGGCGGACACCGTGCGAGAGATCGAGCGGAAATACGAAGCCGAAGACAGCGCGGCCGCGCCCCGGCTGCCCGACCTCAGCGAGGTGGCGGGCGTCGCGACCGTCGCCGAGCAGGAACCGGCGGAGCTGGACGCCGTCTACTACGACACCGACGACCGCCGACTGGCCGCCGCGGGCATCACCCTGCGCCGCCGCACGGGCGGCACCGACGAGGGGTGGCACCTCAAGCTCCCCGTCGCCCCCGGTACCCGCGACGAGATCCGCGCCCCCCTGTCACCCGACGTCCCCCGCGCCCTCGCCGCCCTCGTCCGCTCCCGGACCCGCCACGCGCGGCTCGCCCCCCTCGTGCGGATCGTCTCCCGCCGCGAGGTCCACCTCCTCCTCGACGAGCACGGCGGGGTCCTCGCCGAGGCGAGCGCCGACGCGGTCACCGCCACCCGGCTCCCCGACGGCGGCCGCACGGCCCACTGGACGGAATTCGAGCTGGAGCTCGGCAAGGACACCGACCCCGGCTTCCTCGACACCGTCGAACCCCATCTGCGGGCAGCGGGCCTGCACACCTCGAAGGCCCCCTCCAAGCTGTCCCGCGCTCTCGCCGAGACCGACCCCGAACCTCCGGTGCCCGAAAAACGGAAGCGACGCCCGGACCGGCCCGGCAAGCCCACCGCCGGTGACCACGTCCTGGCCTACGTCCGCACCCAGGCCGAAGCCGTCGTCACGGGCGACCTCGACGTCCGGCGCGACGTCGACGACTCCGTCCACCAGATGCGCGTCGCCACCCGCCGGTTGCGCAGTGCCTTCCGCACCTTCGGCAAGGTGCTCGACCGCGAGGTCACCGACCCGATCGGGGCGGAGCTCAAATGGCTCGCCCGAGAACTGGGTGTCGACCGGGACCGCGAAGTCCTCTCCGCCCGCCTGCGTGAACGCGTCGACGAGGTCCCGGACACCCTCGTCCTCGGCCCCGTCCGCGCCCGGCTGCGCCGCTGGGCCGCCGCCCGCCACGCGGGCGCGCGCGGACGCCTGGACTCCGTCCTCGACAGCGAGCGCTACCTCACCCTCCTCGACACCCTCGACGCGCTCCTCGCCGACCCGCCCCTGCTCCCCGCCGCCAGCGACGCCCCGCGCAAGACCATCGCCAAGGCCGTCCTGCGCGACTACCGCCGCCTCGCCCGCCGCGTCGAGCACGCCCTGGCCACCGAGGCCGGACCCGGCCGCGACACGGCCCTGCACGAGGCCCGCAAGGCGGCCAAGCGCGTCCGCTACGCCGCCGAGGCCGCGAAACCGGCCCTCGGCAAGCCCGCGAAGCGCTTCGCGCGGCGGATGAAGTCCGTCCAGAGCCTGCTGGGCGAACACCAGGACAGCGTCATGGCCCGCGAAGCGCTGCGCGCCCTCGCGATCCAGGCGCACGCGGCGGGGGAGAGCACCTACACGCTCGGGCTGCTGCACGGCCGCGAGGAAGCCCTCGCCGCCGCGTACGAGCGTGAGCTGCCGGATGTGTGGCAGAAGGCGTCCGCGCAGCGGCACCGGGCCGCGCTGCGGGCGTGACCGGCCCCCGATGGTGGTGCCCGTTCGCTGTGGGAGAGCGGGTACCGGTCCTCGCGTACGCTAGAGAGTCGCCCCCTGCCAGCTCCCGAAGGTCGAGATGTCTGTCGAGTCCGTCTTCCCACAGCTCGAAGCCCTGCTCCCGCACGTGCAGAAGCCCATTCAGTACGTCGGTGGAGAGCTGAACTCCACCGTTAAGCCCTGGGACAGCTGTGACGTCCGATGGGCGCTCATGTACCCCGACGCCTACGAGGTCGGACTGCCCAACCAGGGCGTCATGATCCTTTACGAGGTCCTCAACGAGCGCGAGGGCGTGCTCGCCGAGCGCACCTACAGCGTCTGGCCCGACCTCGAAGAGCTGATGCGCGAACACCGCGTCCCGCAGTTCACCGTGGACGCGCACCGCCCGGTCAAGGCCTTCGACGTCTTCGGCCTGAGCTTCTCCACCGAGCTGGGCTACACCAACATGCTCACCGCCCTGGACCTCGCGGGCATCCCGCTGGAGGCCAAGGACCGCACGATCGACGACCCGATCGTCCTCGCGGGCGGCCACGCGGCCTTCAACCCCGAGCCGATCGCGGAGTTCATCGACTGCGCGGTCATCGGCGACGGCGAGCAGGCCGTCCTGGAGATCACCGAGATCATCCGGGCCTGGAAGGCCGAGGACCGCCCCGGCGGCCGCGAGGAGCTGCTGCTGCGCCTCGCCAAGACCGGCGGCGTCTACGTCCCGGGCTTCTACGACGTGGAGTATCTGCCCGACGGCCGTATCGCCCGTATGGTGCCCAACCGCTCCGGCGTGCCGTGGCGGGTCTCCAAGCACACCGTCATGGACCTCGACGAGTGGCCCTACCCCAAGCAGCCGCTCGTCCCGCTCGCGGAGACCGTCCACGAGCGGATGTCGGTGGAGATCTTCCGCGGCTGCACCCGCGGCTGCCGTTTCTGCCAGGCCGGCATGATCACGCGCCCCGTGCGGGAGCGAAGCATCACCGGCATCGGCGAGATGGTGGAGAAGGGCCTGAAGGCGACCGGCTTCGAGGAGGTCGGCCTGCTGTCGCTGTCCTCCGCGGACCACACCGAGATCGGTGACATCGCCAAGGGCCTCGCCGACCGCTACGAAGAGGACAAGATCGGCCTCTCCCTGCCGTCGACCCGCGTGGACGCCTTCAACGTCGACCTCGCCAACGAGCTGACCCGCAACGGCCGCCGCTCGGGCCTGACCTTCGCCCCCGAGGGCGGCTCCGAGCGCATGCGCAAGGTCATCAACAAGATGGTCTCGGAAGAGGACCTGATCCGTACGGTCTCCACCGCGTACGGCAACGGCTGGCGCCAGGTGAAGCTGTACTTCATGTGCGGCCTGCCGACCGAGACCGACGAGGACGTCCTCCAGATCGGTGACATGGCGGTCAACGTCATCGCCGAGGGCCGCAAGGTCTCCGGGCAGAACGACATCCGCTGCACGGTCTCCATCGGCGGCTTCGTGCCCAAGCCGCACACCCCCTTCCAGTGGGCCCCGCAGCTCTCCGCCGAGGAGACCGACGCGCGCCTGGCGAAGCTGCGCGACAAGATCCGCGGCGACAAGAAGTACGGCCGCTCCATCGGCTTCCGCTACCACGACGGCAAGCCCGGCATCATCGAGGGCCTGCTCTCGCGCGGCGACCGCCGCGTCGGTGCCGTGATCCGCGAGGTCTACGAGTCCGGCGGCCGTTTCGACGGCTGGCGCGAGCACTTCTCCTACGACCGCTGGATCAAGTCCGCCGAGAAGACGCTGCCCCCGCAGGGCGTCGACGTCGCCTGGTACACCACGCGTGAGCGCACGTACGAGGAGGTCCTGCCCTGGGACCACCTGGACTCCGGTCTCGACAAGGACTGGCTCTGGGAGGACTGGCAGGACGCGCTCGACGAGACCGAGGTCGAGGACTGCCGCTGGACGCCGTGCTTCGACTGCGGTGTCTGCCCGCAGATGGACACCTCGATCCAGATCGGCCCGACGGGCAAGAAACTCCTGCCGCTCACGGTCGTCAAGTAGCACGCGAAAGCGCCCCGTGAAGGCCCCGCCGCACCGGCGGGGCCTTCACGCGTTCCGACCCACCGGGGCGCGCTCCCGCGTGGGGCACGTACTCTAGGTAGCAGTACGACCGCTCTCACGAAGGACTGAACGACACTGGGCAAGCGACAGCCCGAAGGTCCGCCGCCCGCACCTGTGGTGCAGCGCATTCGTCTGCGCTACACCAAGCGCGGCCGCCTTCGGTTCACCAGCCACCGCGATTTCCAGCGCGCCTTCGAGCGGGCCCTGCGCCGCGCCGACGTCCCCATGGCGTACTCGGCGGGCTTCTCCCCGCATCCCAAGGTGTCGTACGCCAATGCCGCACCCACCGGCACGGGCAGTGAGGCCGAGTTCCTGGAGATCCAGCTCGCCGAGTTCCGCGACCCGGGGCAGCTCAGGGAGCTGCTCGACGAGTCGCTGCCCGACGGGCTCGACATCACGGACGCGGTGGAGGCCCACACCTCCTCGTTCGCCGACCGGCTGCAGGCCTCCCTCTGGGAGCTGCGGCTCGACGGTGTCGAGGTGGCGGACGCCGAGCGGGCCGTGGCGGCCTTCCTCGCCGCGGAGACCGTCGAGGTCCAGCGCCGGACGAAAAACGGGTTGCGAACCTTCGACGCCCGTGGCGCGGTGGCCCGACTCGAAGCGCGGCAGGCCCCGGCCGATAGGCCCGGCGACGGTCCCTGTGCGATACTGCGGCTGGTTGTTCGGCATTTGACACCTGCCGTGCGACCCGACGACGTCCTGTCCGGTCTCCGCGCTACGGCCGACCTGGCGCCGCCGGTCCCCGCTGCGGTGACCAGGCTGGCGCAGGGGCTGCTCGATGAGGAGTCCGGCACGGTGACCGATCCGCTCGCGCCCGACCGCGACGCCGCCCCGGCCGCTCCATCCACGGCCGCCGGGCCGAGCGCCGCGAAGGTGCCGGAAGGTTCCGCGTAGGACGGCCGTCGTAGCGCCGCCGATCCACCAGGGAGCCACCCGGGTCCGGCAGGCGCACTGACCAGGAGACTTTCGCCGGTGCCGACAACTCGGCCCCGGCGAGCGAGACGACAGCTCCCGTGCGGCGACCGCGCCCCGGACGGCGGTACCGCGCACAACACGCGGACCGCCGGGTCGGATCACGACGCGGCGCCCGGGAGCGTGACGGGAGAACCGCCCGCATGCTCGAATCTATTGAGCCCACCGAGCCCGAGAACGCGCCCAGCGCACCCGGGAACAACTCCGACGCAAGCCCCAGCGACACGCTGCCGCCGCGCCGCCGCCGCCGTGCGGCGTCCCGCCCGGCCGGTCCGCCGGTGGCGGAGACCGCCGCCGCGCAGCCGGCCGTGACGGCCGCCGCGCCCGAGGCCGCTCCGGTCGAGGCCGCGCCCGTCGCCGAGACCCCCGCCGCCACCGAGGCGGCACCCCCGGCCCGTCCCCGTCGCCGTGCGACCCGCAAGGCGACGGCTCCGGCCGGTTCGCCGCGTGCCGCCGCTGCCGCGGAGACCGCCGCACCGGAGGCCGCTCCGGCCGCCGCCGTCGCCGAGGCCCCGGCCGCCGCCGAGCCCCTCGCGGAGCCCGCGGCCGAGGTCCCGGACAGCAAGCCGGTCCGTACGCGCCGCCGCGCGGTCCGCAAGGCAACCGCCCCGGCGGGTGCCCCGCAGTCCGCTGAGACGCCCGCCGAGCCCGTCGTCCTCGCCGAGGTCCCCGTGCCGCTGGCCATGGACGCCGCCGCCGAGTCGGCCGCCCCGGCCGAGGAAGCCCCGGCCGAGGAGGCCCCGGCCGCGAAGCCGGCCCGTACGCGCCGCCGCGCCACCCGTAAGGCCGGCTCCGCCGCCGCACCGGAGGCGCAGCCCGCCGAGGCCGTGGCACCGGTCGTGTCGGAGGACGCGGCCGAAGAGGCCGAGGAGGAGACCGAGGAAGCCGCCGTGGAGGCGGTCGCCGAGGAGGCGCCCGCCAAGCCGGCCCGTGCCGCCCGCGGCCGCCGTCGCGTCGCCCCCGGTGACGCCGAGGCCGCCAACCAGGCCCTCGAGGCCGCGAAGGCGGAGAGCCGCCGCGCCGCCGAGGCCACGGAGCCCGCAGCCGAGCAGGCCGAGCCCGCCGCCACCGGTGGCCGCCGTCGCCGTGCCGCCGCCGCGGACGCGGAGCCGGAGGCTCCCGCGCGAGGCCGTCGCCGCGCCGTGCGCCCGCCGACCGCCGTGTTCCAGGCGCCGGTGTTCGCCGAGCCCATGTTCCAGACCCCGGAGACCGCCGCCGCGGCCGCCGCCGCCTCCGTTCCCACGGAGGAGCAGCCCGAGGAGGAGCGCGCCGAGACCGAGCGGCCCGCCGCCGAGCGCGGTCGCCGTCGCCGCCGCCGTCGTGGTGAGGCCGCCGAGGCCGAGCCGGTCGTCGCCGAGGAGCGCACTCCCGTCGCGGAGCCGGTGGAGGACGTCCAGGAGGCCCCCGAGGCCGAGGACGCCGAGGACGCCGAGGACGCGGCGCAGGACGACGAGGAGTCGGGCGACCGCCCCTCGCGCCGTCGCCGTCGCGGTGGCCGTCGCCGCCGCCGTGGTGAGTCCGCCGAGGGCGAGGGCGAGGAGGAGTCCGAGCGCCGCGCCGAGGCCGACCAGGAGCCGGAGGCCGAGCAGGAGACCGAGTCCGCCGAGGCCGACGCCGAGGACGACGACGCGTACGGCTCCTCCAGCAGCCGCCGTCGCCGTCGCCGCCGTCGCCGCAGTGGCGACGCCGCGGAGGCCGAGGTCACCGGCGACGACCCGGAGCGCACGGTCGTGAAGGTCCGTGAGCCGCGTGAGTCCCGCAAGCGGGAGGAGCGCGAGCCCGGCACCGGTTTCGACGAGGTGCAGTCCATCAAGGGCTCGACCCGCATGGAGGCCAAGAAGCAGCGCCGCCGTGAGGGGCGCGAGCAGGGCCGCCGTCGCGTGCCGATCATCACCGAGGCCGAGTTCCTGGCCCGCCGTGAGGCCGTCGAGCGCGTCATGGTCGTGCGCCAGAGCGGTGAGCGCACCCAGATCGGCGTGCTGGAGGACAACGTCCTCGTCGAGCACTACGTCAACAAGGAGCAGGCCACCAGCTACGTCGGCAACGTATACCTGGGCAAGGTCCAGAACGTGCTGCCGTCGATGGAGGCCGCGTTCGTCGACATCGGCAAGGGCCGCAACGCCGTCCTGTACGCCGGTGAGGTCAACTTCGAGGCGCTCGGCATGGGCAACGGCCCGCGCCGCATCGAGTCCGCGCTGAAGTCCGGCCAGTCCGTGCTGGTGCAGGTCACCAAGGACCCGATCGGTCACAAGGGCGCCCGCCTGACCAGCCAGGTCTCGCTCCCCGGCCGCTACCTGGTCTACGTGCCCGAGGGCTCGATGACCGGTATCAGCCGGAAGCTGCCCGACACCGAGCGCGCGCGGCTGAAGCAGATCCTCAAGAAGATCGTCCCCGAGGACGCGGGCGTGATCGTCCGTACCGCCGCGGAGGGTGCGAGCGAGGACGAGCTGGCCCGTGACGTGCAGCGGCTGCAGGCGCAGTGGGAAGAGATCCAGAAGAAGGCGAAGAGCGGCAACGCCCCGACCCTGCTGTACGGCGAGCCGGACATGACCGTCCGGGTCGTGCGCGACATCTTCAACGAGGACTTCTCCAAGGTCATCGTCAGCGGTGACGGCGCCTGGGAGACCATCCACGGCTATGTCGCGCACGTCGCCCCGGACCTCACCGACCGGCTGCAGAAGTGGACGTCGGACGTCGACGTCTTCGCCACGTACCGGATCGACGAGCAGCTGATGAAGGCGCTGGACCGCAAGGTCTGGCTGCCGAGCGGCGGCTCGCTGGTGATCGACCGGACCGAGGCGATGGTCGTCGTCGACGTCAACACCGGCAAGTTCACCGGCCAGGGCGGCAACCTGGAGGAGACGGTCACCAAGAACAACCTCGAGGCGGCCGAGGAGATCGTGCGCCAGCTGCGGCTGCGCGACCTCGGTGGCATCGTGGTGATCGACTTCATCGACATGGTGCTGGAGGCCAACCGGGACCTGGTGCTGCGGCGTCTGCTGGAGTGCCTGGGCCGGGACCGGACGAAGCACCAGGTCGCCGAGGTGACCTCGCTGGGTCTGGTCCAGATGACCCGTAAGCGGGTCGGCCAGGGCCTGCTGGAGTCCTTCTCCGAGCCGTGCGTGCACTGCAACGGCCGCGGTGTGATCGTCCACATGGACCAGCCGACGTCCGTCGGTGGCGGCGGCGGCGGTGGCAAGCGCGGCAAGAAGAAGGGCAAGGCCGGTGCCGGTCAGCCCGAGCACGACCACGTCCACGAGTACGCGGTGGAGGAGCCGGCCGAGCCGGCCCCGTCCGCCGAGGCCGAGGACGAGCTGCCCGAGCTGGAGCCCGTCGCGGTGACCGAGGCGGACCTCCAGCCGTCGGTCGGCGGTGACGAGGAGTGGTTCGGCAGCCCGACCGAGGCGAAGGCCGCGGCTTCGCGCGGTGGTCGTACGCGCCGTCGGGCGACCCGCAAGGCGTCCGCCCCGGCGGGTTCGCCGAAGGCGGCCGAGCAGCCGGAGCCCGAGATCGTCGTGGAGCCGGTCGCGCCGGCCCCGGCCCCCGAGCCGGTCGCGGAGTCCGTCGCCGAGCCCGTCGTCGAGCCGGCCCCCGAGGCGAAGGCCGAGGCCCCGGCGGAGGCCGGGACGGCAGCCGCCCCGGCCGCTCCCGTCCGTACGCGCCGTCGTGCGGTCCGCAAGGCGACGTCCCCGGCCGGTTCGCCCAAGGCGGCCGAGGAAGCGGCCGTGATGGTCGTGGAGACGCCCGCGAAGGCCGTGGCCGAGCCGGAGCCGGAGCCCGTCCGGGCCGAGGAGCCCGCGGCCCCGGTCGAGCAGGCCGAGCCGGTCGAGCCCGTCGAGTCCGCTGACGAGGCCGAGTCGGCGGCGCCCGCCAAGAAGACGGCCCGTAAGACGGCCGCCAAGAAGGCACCGGCGAAGAAGGCCACCACCGCGAAGAAGGCGACGGCGGCCAAGAAGACGACGACTGCCAAGAAGGCGACGACCGCCAAGAAGGCCACGAAGACCGCCGCGAAGACGGCGACGGCCAAGAAGGCCCCCGCGAAGCGGGCGGCGAAGAAGACGGCAGCCGCCTCCTCCTCCGCCGAGGACTGATGCGTTCGGGGTCCGGGTCCCTTACGGGGCCCGGGCCCCGGTTTGACCCCCTGGACAGGGCCCCGTAACCTTGTCCTTCGGCGTCTGTACGCCAACCCCTGAGCACATCCCTTCCGGTGAATTCCGGGAGAGGCCGCTCGTCCATTCGGATATACGCGGGCTTCACGCCCGCGTGAGCGGCTGGCATCAGAGGTCCCGATTACCAGCGAGAGAGTGAGATCCGCGTGTACGCAGTTGTGCGTAGCGGTGGTCGCCAGCACAAGGTTGCTGTCGGCGACATCGTCGAGGTTGACAAGATTTCCGACGGCAAGGTGGGCGACTCTGTCGAGCTCTCCACGCTGCTCGTGGTCGACGGCGAGTCCGTCACCAGCGACCCGTGGGTGCTGGCCGGGATCAAGGTCCAGGCCGAGATCGTGGACCACCACAAGGGTGCCAAGATCGACATCCTGAAGTACAAGAACAAGACCGGCTACCGCAAGCGCATTGGTCACCGCCAGCAGTACACGGCGATCAAGGTCACCGGCATCCCCACGGCTGCGAAGTAAGGGACTGAGACATGGCACACAAGAAGGGCGCATCGTCCACTCGGAACGGTCGCGACTCCAACGCTCAGCGGCTCGGCGTCAAGCGCTTCGGCGGCCAGGCCGTCAACGCCGGTGAGATCCTGGTCCGCCAGCGCGGTACCCACTTCCACCCGGGCACGGGCGTCGGTCGCGGTGGCGACGACACCCTGTTCGCGCTGGCCGCCGGTGCGGTGCAGTTCGGCACCCACCGTGGTCGCAAGGTCGTGAACATCGTCCCGATCGCTGAGTAATCAGCTTTTCGGCACGACATAACACCTTTCCGAGGGCGGGCCTGCTTTTTCCGGTGACGGGGAAGCCGGCCCGCCCTCGGCGTGTTTAGTAACAGAGACATCCCCGTATTCATCTGGAGGCACCGCAATGACCACCTTCGTGGACCGCGTCGAGCTGCATGTCGCCGCGGGTAACGGAGGCCATGGCTGCGCCTCCGTTCACCGTGAGAAGTTCAAGCCGCTGGGCGGCCCGGACGGCGGCAACGGCGGCCGTGGCGGCGATGTGATCCTGGTCGTGGACCAGTCGGTCACCACGCTCCTCGACTACCACCACAGCCCGCACCGCAAGGCCGGCAACGGCGCGCCCGGTGCCGGTGACAACCGCTCCGGCAAGGACGGCCAGGACCTGATCCTGACGGTGCCGGACGGCACCGTCGTCCTGGACAAGCAGGGCAACGTCCTCGCCGACCTCGTCGGTGAGGGCACGACCTTCATCGCGGGCCAGGGCGGCCGTGGCGGCCTCGGCAACGCGGCGCTGGCCTCGGCGCGCCGCAAGGCCCCCGGCTTCGCGCTGCTCGGCGAGCCCGGCGAGACCCGTGACATCGTCATGGAGCTCAAGACCGTCGCCGACGTGGCGCTGGTCGGCTACCCGAGCGCGGGCAAGTCCTCGCTGATCTCGGTGCTCTCCGCCGCCAAGCCGAAGATCGCGGACTACCCGTTCACGACGCTGGTCCCGAACCTGGGCGTGGTGACGGCCGGTTCGACCGTCTACACCATCGCGGACGTCCCCGGTCTGATCCCGGGCGCCAGCCAGGGCAAGGGCCTCGGCCTGGAGTTCCTGCGGCACGTCGAGCGCTGCTCGGTGCTCGTGCACGTCCTGGACACGGCGACCCTGGAGTCCGACCGTGACCCGGTCTCGGACCTGGACGTCATCGAGGCGGAGCTCAAGCAGTACGGCGGCCTGGACGACCGGCCGCGCATCGTCGTCCTCAACAAGATCGACATCCCGGACGGCCAGGACCTCGCCGACATGATCCGCCCGGATCTGGAGGCCCGCGGCTACCAGGTCTTCGAGGTGTCCGCCGTGGCCCGCACGGGCCTGAAGGAGCTCTCCTTCGCGCTGGCCGGCATCATCGGCGCGGCGCGCGCCGCGAAGCCGAAGGAGGAGGCGACCCGTATCGTCATCCGCCCGAAGGCCGTGGACGACGCCGGCTTCACCGTCACCCTGGGGGACGACGGCCTGTACCGCGTGCGCGGCGAGAAGCCGGAGCGCTGGGTCAAGCAGACCGACTTCAACAACGACGAGGCCGTCGGCTACCTGGCCGACCGGCTCAACCGCCTCGGTGTCGAGGACGCGCTGCTCAAGGCCGGTGCCCGGTCCGGTGACGGCGTCGCGATCGGCAGCGAGGAGAACGCGGTCGTCTTCGACTGGGAGCCGTCGATGGCCGCCGGTGCGGAGATGCTGGGCCGCCGTGGCGAGGACCACCGCCTGGACGCCCCCCGTCCGGCCGCTGTCCGCCGCCGCGACCGCGACGCGGAGCGGGACGAGGCGGACCAGGAGTTCGAGAAGTTCAAGCCGTTCTAGCGGAGGCTGCGGGGTGGCTGTGAGGCCGCCCCGCGTCCGGGCGGAGTCCGGGCAGCCGCGCGAGGCGTAGGTGCCCTCAGGCGCCGGGCAGGCTTATGACAAGCCTGCCCGGCGCCTGAGGGCCTTCGTGCAGGCCTGTACGGCCCCGTACGGCGCATGGGGAAGGCCCCGGGAGGAAATCCTCCCGGGGCCTTCCCCATGCCCTCAGTGGACGGCTCAGACGGCGCCGACCGTCGGCCCAGCGGTGAGCGTCTCGCGCTGGGCCGGGATCTCGGCCGCCATGCGGGCCTCCATCCGGGCGCGGCGCTCGTCGGCCTTCGCGCAGAGCGCGAGGGCCGCCTCGTTGAAGCGGACCAGCGACGGCGGGTCGGACGGGCCGAGCAGCTCGACCTTCAGCTCCGCACGGGCCGCCGCGAGGGCGTCCTGGCCGGGGGTGCGGACGGCCGCGAGCAGCGCCCGGACGCCTTCCGCCTCCGGGCTGAGGATCGTGGCCGCGCTGACGGTCGGGAAGCCCGCGCGGAACTCCTCCTCGGTCATGCCGCTGGTGTTGGCCACCGCGTACGGCTTCTCACTGATCAGGTAGTCCGAGACCACGCTGGAAACATCGCTGATCAGCAGGTCGGACTGGTTGAAGCAGGTGTAGAGGGCGGGCCGGGCGGCCGTGATGATCTGGTGCTCCCAGACCGGCAGCGAGTCCCAGTACGCGGCCTCCCAGGCGGCGGTGGCGTCCGCCACGGTCGCCGCGCGGCCCTTCTCCGGAGTGCCCTGGAGGAGCATGCGCTCGACCTCGTCCGCGCTGGGGCGGAAGGTGCTCGTGGTGAGCCGCTCCAGCAGGGCCGTGCGGCGCGCCAGCTCGGCGGCCGCCTCGGGGCCGGGGCGGGGACCGCCGCGGCGGGCGTTGGCCTCGCGGATCATGGCCTGGATGCGCTCGTTGGCGCGGCCCGCGCGCGGGTCGACGGAGCCGGTCATCGGGTGCGGCTTGTAGAGCAGCCGGACCTTGGGGTCGGCGAGCAGCTCGCGGACGATGTTCTCGCCGGCCAGCATCACCGAGGTGTTGCCGGGCTGGCCGTCCCAGCCTTCCCAGGTCGGGGCGTACAGCACGGTGGTGAAGCCCTCGGCGGCGGCCTTGCCGCGCGGCGCGGTGTACGGCTGGATCGGCGCGAGCTGCGGGCGGCCGACCTCCACGACGTCACGGTCGTCGACGCCGATGTCGGCGAGCTGGTAGCGCTCGCGGGCGGCGGGGCCGGCGACCCAGATCTCGTCGTACGCCTTGGAGTACGGGTTGCAGCTGGAGAGCTTGTCGCTCTCGCCGTGGTTGGTGAAGGCGTGCTTGATCGACGGCATGCGCAGGACCTGCGAGGTCTTGCCCGAGTTCGCCGGGTGCAGCAGCATCTTCAGCGACGACTTCTCCAGGGCCATCAGGTGCACGACCTTGGGGATGCAGACGATCGGCACGTCGGTGGCGTCGATCTTCTGCACCATGAAGCGCTCGCGGAGCACGATGACGGGGTTGCCGTCCAGCTCGGCGAGGGTCGAGAGCCACATGTTGGCCTGGTAGGCCGAGCTGGTGCCGCCGGAGAAGTACATGCCGACGGTGGGCTTGTAGCCGGTCAGCCAGGTGTCCAGCCACTCCAGGGCCTGCTGCTCGTTCGCGATGCGCTTCTTGGGGCGCAGCCACGTGGCCAGGTACAGGGCGCCGCCGAGGGACAGCGCGAAGGCGATGCCGACACCGATCTCGCCCCACAGGGCCTTCTCGGTGCCCGCGGTGATCAGCGTGCCCGCGGTGGCGGGGGCGGCGAAGCGCAGCAGCCGGCGGCCCTGCTGGCGGGCCAGCAGGCGCGGCGGCGCGGCCGACAGGCGCAGGCCGGAGGTGTCGACGTTCCGGGTCAGGAACGGCAGGGTGCGGCTGCGGCGCACGAGGATCGCGACGGCCTGGCAGCCGAAGTGGGCGCCGTAGAAGAGCAGCAGCCCGATGAACAGCGGGGTGTACTCGTGCAGCGGGCCGTCGCCGTGCACGCGCAGCAGCCCGACCATGATCAGCATGTCGCGCAGCAGCTGACGCACGGTGACGTCGAAGCGGACCTTGCCGAGCAGCGAGAGCAGACCGGGGTCTCGGTGCTGGAGATAGAGATCGAGCGCGAGGCCCGCCGCCGAGGCGGTGATGAAGAGCGGCACATTGGGCAGCAGGGCGCCCACGAGCTGAGCGGCGAAGAACGCCAGCATCGCGAGCAGCGCCGCGAGCTGTACGACTCGGCGGGAGACGGATCCGGCAGAAGGCACTGGGCGGGCTCCTGGCAGGAGGGCTAGGGGGTGAGGGAGACCGCGATGGACAACGGTCGGCTACCGACCGTATGACGGCGGCTGGGCCAGGAGCAATCTTCCCCGACGGCAATCATCGCAAAATAGGGCCGAACGACCACATTCCTCAGGCGGTAGATTTGCGGGCCGGAAGCAGGCAGACCAGCGGCGATCACAGGGGTGTACGGACGTGACAGGGGCAGGGACGCGGCAAGAGGCCGGTCGGGCGGTCGGCCGGGAGGCCGGTCAAGAGCTCCGGCGGGAGGTCGTGGACGCCCGAAGGATCGTGGTCAAGGTGGGATCCTCGTCACTCACCACCGCGGGCGGGGGGCTGGACGCCGACCGGGTTGACGCGCTGGTCGACACGCTGGCCAAGGCCGGCGGGGAGAAGGAGATCGTGCTGGTCTCCTCCGGTGCCATCGCCGCCGGTCTCGCACCGCTCGGCCTGGAGCGGCGCCCCCGCGACCTCGCCCGCCAGCAGGCCGCCGCCAGTGTCGGCCAGGGTCTGCTCGTCGCCCGCTACACCGCCTCCTTCGCGCGCTACGGCCGCCGCGTCGGCCAGGTGCTGCTGACCACCGACGACACCAGCCGCCGCGCGCACTACCGCAACGCCTACCGGACGCTCGACCAGCTGCTCGCCATGGGCGCGGTCCCGGTCGTCAACGAGAACGACACCGTGGCCACGGACGAGATCCGCTTCGGCGACAACGACCGCCTCGCCGCCCTCGTCGCCCATCTCGTCCGGGCCGACCTGCTGGTCCTGCTCTCCGACGTCGACGCCCTCTACGACGGCGACCCGAGCATCCCGGGCACCACGCGGATCGCCGAGGTCACCGGGGAGAAGGATCTCGACGGCGTCTCCGTCGGCAGCGCGGGCAAGGCGGGCGTGGGCACCGGCGGCATGGTCACCAAGGTCGAGGCGGCCCGCATCGCGGCCGCCGCCGGCATCCCGGTCGTCCTCACCTCCGCAAGCCGGGCCGCGGACGCCCTCTCCGGCCGGCCGGCCGGCACGTTCTTCCACCGCACCGGCCGCCGCTCCGCCGACCGGCTGCTGTGGCTCGCGCACGCCTCCACCCCGCGCGGGTCCCTGACGCTGGACGACGGCGCCGTGCGGGCCGTGGTCGACGGGCGCGCGTCGCTGCTCCCGGCGGGCATCGCGTCCGTCGAGGGTGAATTCACCGCGGGTGACCCCGTGGAGCTGCGGGACTCCGCGGGGCGGGCCGTCGCCCGGGGGCTGGTCAACTTCGACGCCCGGGAGATCCCCCGGCTGCTCGGCCGCTCCACCCGTGACCTGGCCCGGGACCTCGGACCCGCGTACGAGCGCGAGGTCGTCCACCGCGATGACCTGGTCGTGCTGCGCCCCTGACGGCCGTCATCCCGGGGCGAGAGTGTGAGGTAAGTCCAGCCTTTCCATGGAGACCTTCTGTAAAACCGCCACACGGCCGCCTGCGGACTGGTCAACTTTGAGCATGGGGGCCGTCGCGGACGGGCGGTGCCCGCGGGCAGCACGTGGCCCGCACCACCGGACGCGGTGGGCACCACCTGAACCAGCAGCGGTCACCAACACCGGACGAGCAGCAACCCGGCAGACGAGTAGCAGGCCAGCACCAGGACCGGCGGCAGCACCGGCAGCCGGACCGGCACAGCGGGACCCGGAGCGGGAACCGGCACCACACCGCTCCGCCGCGCGTGCGCGGAGCAGCGATCAACAGGAGGCCGTCGGTGGTGAGACGAGGGCGCCCCGGGGCGCCGCCCCGGGGGACGGCGGAGCGGACACTGACCAGCGTCGGGACGGGCGACGCGGTGGACGGGACGGCGGGGCCCGCCGGGCCGGACGGAGCGGGCGAGACCGTGCGGGACCGCGGCGAGGTGTCCCGGCTGTGGCACGTCACGCTCAGCGTCTCGGGGGCCGAGGCACCGCTGGCGGAGGTGCGGCGGGCCCTCGAGCAGCTCGCCCACGACCACCCTTTCCTGCTGACCAGCCGCTACGCCAACGATCACGCCGAGATCCGCTACTGGGAAGAGGCGCGTGATCTGCACGACGCGGCGGCCGTGGCGCTGCGCCTGTGGGGCGAGCACCGCTCGACCGCCCGGCTGCCTCCTTGGGAGATCGTCGGCCTGGAGGTCATCGACCGCGAGACCTACCACCAGCGCATCGCGGAGGGGTATGGTCCGCTGCCGGCGACGCCGGTGGGTGTCCATCCGTTCTAGAACGGGTGCCCCCCGGGGCCGTTCGCCTGGCTGGCGGTTTGTCGGTTACGGGCCGGTCTTTGCCTGCGGGCCGTCGTTGCCGCCTGCGGCGGCGGGCGCCTCTCGCCTGGCCGGCGGATGCTCGGCTGCGGGCCGTCTGTGCCGCCTGCGGCGGCGAGCGCCCTGCGGGCGCGTCCTCAAGCGCCGGACAGGCTTGAAGTGGCTGGGCTTGGCCAACCAGCCCGTCCGGCGATTGAGGACACCGCCGCGCAGCGGTGGTGCGCACGGCTCGGCCGGCCGGCCGGGAGTCGACCAGCCGCCGGCACGGCGTCCCGCACTGTGGAATACGGGGTGGCTCCCGCGCCCCGCGCGACTAGGCTGCCCGCCATGAGCAGCAGTGTCTTCCCCTCCCCCCTCGCCGACCCCATGCCGCAGTCCCCGGTGCTGCGGGCCGCCTACCGCGCCCGCGCCGCCGCCGCCGACCTGGCGCCACTGCCGCGCTCGGCGAAGGACGAGGCGCTGCTGGCCATCGCCGACGCGCTGGAGGTCCGTACCCGGGAAATCGTCGAGGCCAACGCCGAGGACGTCGAGAAGGCCCGGGCCGCCGGGACCAGCGAGACCGTCATCGACCGGCTGACCCTCACGCCCGAGCGCGTGCGGGCCATCGCCAAGGACGTCCGGGACGTGGTGGCCCTGCCCGACCCGGTCGGTGAGGTCGTCCGCGGCTCCACCCTCCCCAACGGCATCGACCTGCGCCAGGTGCGGGTGCCGCTCGGTGTCGTCGGGATCATCTACGAGGCCCGGCCGAACGTGACCGTGGACGCCGCGGCCCTCTGCCTGAAGTCCGGCAACGCCGTCCTGCTGCGCGGCTCGTCCTCCGCGTACGCCTCCAACACCGCCCTGGTGCGGGTCCTGCGCGACGCCGTCGGCGGTGCCGGGCTGCCCGCCGACGCCGTGCAGCTGGTGCCGGGCGAGAGCCGGGAGTCCGTTCGGGAGCTGATGCGCGCCCGGGGCATGGTCGACGTGCTGATCCCGCGCGGCGGCGCCTCGCTGATCCGCACGGTCGTCCAGGAGTCCACGGTCCCGGTGATCGAGACCGGCACCGGGAACTGCCATGTCTACGTCGACGCCGAGGCCGACCTCGACATGGCCGTGGACATCCTCGTCAACTCCAAGGCGCAGCGCCCCAGCGTCTGCAACGCCGCCGAAACGCTGCTCGTCCACCAGGACATCGCCGAGCGGTTCGTGCCGCGGGCCGTGGCCGCCCTGGCCGAGGCGGGCGTGACCGTGCACGCCGACGAGCGCTTCCAGGCGCTGGCGGAAGGGGGCCCGGCGACCGTCGTGCCCGCGACCGTCGAGGACTGGGAGACCGAGTACCTCTCGTACGACATCGCCGCCGCCGTCGTGGACTCCCTCGACATGGCCGTGCGGCACATCCGGCTGTGGTCCTCCGGCCACACCGAGGCGATCGTCACCACCTCGCAGGCCGCCGCCCGCCGGTTCACCCAGCTGGTCGACTCCACCACGGTCGCCGTCAACGCCTCGACCCGCTTCACGGACGGCAGCCAGTTCGGCTTCGGCGCGGAGATCGGCATCTCCACGCAGAAGCTGCACGCCCGGGGCCCGATGGGGCTGCCGGAGCTGACGTCGACCAAGTACATCGTCACGGGTGACGGCCATGTGCGCGGCGGCGCCGGACCCGTCGCGTCCTGAATTCCCGTAGCGGCTGCGCGGATTGAGCGGTTCGGGTCTAATCTGGACGGGTGCCGGACGATGTGGGGGGCAAGCCGTTCCCGGACGGCGAAGAGCCCGACAGCCACCGCCACGGAGGCGCGGACGAAGAGTTCGCCTCCGTGGTCTTCGATGAGGAGTTCGTGCGGTCCGCCGCGGTCCACGAACCCTCCGCGGCCGAGCGGATGCTCGCCGCCGAGCGGGCGCGCGCCGAGGCCGACGCCGCCCGGGCCCGGGCGGGCGGCGGCCCCGCCGACGAAGACGTCTTTGAGGGATTCGAGGGTTACGAGGGGTACGGCGGCCATGACGGGCGCGGCCCCGACGGGCGCCCCGCGACCGGCCAGCCCTCGGCCCGGCCGGGGGAGTGGCACGGTCTCGCCCACGACCTCGACCCAGACGACGCCTACGGCCCGTACGGGCGCTACGGCACGGCCCGGGGCCCGTATCGCGGCCACGCCCGCTGGCACCGCCCGGTGGCCTGGCTGCTCGCCGTGCTGATGGGCATCGGCGTGGTCGCCCTGGCTTTCGCCGCCGTCTACCGCGGCGCCTCCTCCGGCGACCGGGGGGACCCGGCGCCACCACCGGCCACCACCGGCGTGGACGCTCCCGCGGTCGGGCGGCCCGGCCCGTTGCCGTCGGTGTCCGCCGATTCCGAGCCACCGGTGGCCTCCGCCGCGCCGGGCCGGGGCTGACGCCTCCGGACGGTCACCCAGCGTGACCGTCCGATGGGTGGTGACCGGTCGCCGAAGCATGGGCCAAGGCATGGGGTCCCGCTGCCCGGCGATCCGAACGATCCGTGGAACTTGTCGTGTACCAGGGCGTTTACCGAAGCCCCGGCGGACCTACTCTTGGAGTATGGACGGGCCGCGAGACCCACCCGAGGGGCCGCCCGAGGGCGCCCCGGGCAGCGGGGACGACGAGTACCGATCGGTCGTCTTCGATGAATCCTTCGTGCGCGCTGCCCGGCTCCAGGAGTTCTCGGCGCAGGAGCGGATGGCCGACCACGCGCACCCCGTCCGCAGCCGCCGCCTCTGGGCGCGCATCGGCGCGTCCCGGCAGGTCCTCGTCCTGATACTGCTGATCGCCATGGCCTTCGGCACCGCCGTCTACATGGGCCTGCGCCATCCCTACGAGGAGCCCGGGCCGCCGACGGCCGAGGCGCTGCACACCACCCTCGTGCCCCTCGCGCCGCGCGACCCCGTACCGGGCGGGATCTCGGCGCGGGAGCTGCTCGACCACAGCCCGGCGGCGCAGTTCCGCGACGGGGAGGAAGGGATCAATCTGCCGCCCGCCCGGCGCACCCAGCACTTCTCCGAGAGCCTGGTGATGGCCGCGCTCGCCACCGCCAAGGAGTACACGCTGAAGTCGGCGCTCGACCGCGCCACGCTCACCGGCGGTGCCCAGCGCGGCGTCCGGCTGTTGCTCGACCCGTCCCAACTCGCCCAGTTCGACCGCAGTTTCACCAAGCCCGCCGACGACGGCCGGCATGCCGCCACCGGCTGGCTGGTGCGCTTCGACCCCACGCAGATCGCGCTCGCCGACGTGCCCGTGCGGACCCAGGGCACGTTCTCCCTCACCGAGACGACGCCCGGCACGCTGGAGGTCGCCACCGACCACACCTTCGTCTACGCCGTGCACGCCGTGCGGGCGGGCAGCGGGCAGCACGCGGGGGAGCCGGGGCAGGGCGAGGACCGGGCGTCGCTGTTCACGGTGCGGCGGCAGCTGCGCTTCCGCTTCGACCGTGACGATCTGCAGGGGCATCACGTGGAGGTCCTGCAGAGTCACGTCCAGGCCGGACCGCAGTCCTGCTCGGCCGACGACGCGGGCTATCTGCGGCCACTGCTGGCCGGGCAGCGGGCCGGCACCGACCGGCCGGCCGACACCGACCCGTACGCGACGGGCCGGGAGTCGGCCGCCCTGTGCGGCGTCATGGCCCCCAGCGCCCAGCCGAGCCTGCCGCGGGCGTCCTGACCAAGCTCGATCGCCCCCAGCGGGCTGCTGTGCTGAGTCCTCAATCGCCGGACGGGCTCGGCGGCTGAGCCCAGCCAAATCAGCTCGTCCGGCGTTTGAGGACGCGCCCGCAGGGCGCTCGCCGCCGCAGGGGGCAAAGACGGCCCGCAGCCGAAGAAGACGCCGGCCAGGCGAGAGGCGCTCGCCGCCGCAGGTGGCAAAAGCGGCCCGCAGCCGAAGAGCCGCCGGGCCCGGCTAGGGCCGCGGCTCGTTGGGGTCCTCCGGGCCCTTCCCGGGCCGCGCCCCGGGGCCTTCCTCGGGGGCGGGCCCAGGGCCACCGCCGAAGGCGTCCCGCAGCCGGCCGCCCAGGTCGGACGCCCCGCCCGCGATGTCCCGCACGAGGCCCATCAGCGGGTCCTTGCTGGAGCGCACCGTCTCGGCGTAGTGGCTCGCGGACTCCCGGAAGGAGTCGGACACCGAGGTGTCCTTGTCCTCCCCGCGGCGCGGGTAGTGGCCGTCCATGATGCGCTGGTAGTCGCGGCTCTCGGCCCACTTCTTCAGCTCGGCGGCGCGCACGGTCGTGAAGGGGTGGGTACGCGGCAGCACATTGAGGATCTTGAGTACGGAGTCGCGCAGATCGCCGCCCGCCTCGTACTCCTCGGCCTGGGCGAGGAACGCGTCCACGTTCATCTCGTGCAGATGGTTGCCGCCCGCGATCTTCATCAGGCCGCGCATGGAGGCCCGCAGATCCTGCCCCACCAGCAGCCCCGCCCGGTCCGCCGACAGCTCCGACTTGCGGAACCACTCGCGCAGCGCCGTCACGATCGCCATCACCGCGATATTGCCCAGCGGAATCCAGGCGATCTTGAGGGCGAAGTTGGTCAGGAAGAGCAATATCGTCCGGTAGACCGCGTGGCCGGACAGCGCGTGGCCCACCTCGTGGCCCACGACGGCCCGCATCTCCTCCTCGTCGAGCAGCTCGACAAGGCCCGTGGTCACCACGATGATCGGCTCGTCCAGGCCGATGCACATGGCGTTGGGCTGTGGGTCCTGGGTGACGTACATCGGCGGGACCTTGGGCAGGTCCAGGATGTAGCAGGCGTCCAGCAGCATCGCGTGCAGATGCTGGAACTGCTGGTCGCTCACCCGCACCGAGTCGGACAGGAACAGCAGCCGCAGACTGCGCTCGGGCAGCAGCCCGCTGAGCGCCTTGAAAACGGTGTCGAAGCCGCTCAGCTTGCGCAGGGCCACCAGGGCCGAGCGGTCCGCCGGGTGCTCGTACGCCCGCGAGGAGATGTCCGGGAACCGCCGGCGCTCGCGGCCCGGCAACCGCTTCGCGCCCTCGGCCCGGCCGTCGGCGCCGTGCCCGGCCTTGTCGTCGGAGCTGTTGTCGGAGCTGGTGTCACTCATCGAGACCCCCTCAATGGGCTGATCATGGCTCGTCCCCCGGCTTGCCGGACCCCACCCTAGGCCGTGGCACCGGCATGGCTACCGTGGGGACATGCCGCATATCAATGGTTTCGCCACGCAGCCCGGATTCACCGAGCTGCTCGCCGTGTCCAAGGGCGACCAGGGCCCGGGCGCACTGCTGCGCACGGTCATCGTCGTCGGCGTGGTGGGCATCGCCCTCCTCGCCTGGTTCCTGCTGCGTGGTTACGGCAACAAGGACTGACGCGCCGGAGTCGGCGTGGGGTTGCGAACGGCCCCCGCATACGATGTGGCAGAAGTCTCCACCCGATCCCCGATCCCCGGATCCCATCCCGGATAGGTCCTGCCGACGATGAACCTCATCACCGCCCACGCCGCCGTCGCCACCCTCGCCTCCGAGGGCGAGCACGTCGACACCCACGAGAGCATCAGCCCGTACATGACCGGCGGCGCCGCCCTGGTCATCCTGCTGCTCCTGCTCTGGATCACCACCCGCTTCAACCGCGACCGCTGACCCCACCGGTCCCTGGGGGCTCGGCGCCGAGCCGCGCCCAGTAGGGTCTGCACGCATGGGAGAGCAGACAGGGCCCGTGAAGCGGCGGCTCGGCGTGATGGGCGGGACCTTCGACCCGGTCCACCACGGCCACCTGGTCGCCGCCAGCGAGGTGGCTTCGCAGTTCCACCTGGACGAGGTGGTCTTCGTGCCGACCGGGCAGCCGTGGCAGAAGAGCCACCGGGCGGTGTCACCGGCCGAGGACCGCTATCTGATGACGGTCATCGCCACCGCGTCCAACCCGCAGTTCTCGGTCAGCCGGATCGACATCGACCGCGGTGGTCCGACGTACACCACCGACACGCTCCGCGACCTGCGCGCCCTCAACGACGACGCGGACCTGTTCTTCATCACCGGTGCCGACGCGCTGGCGCAGATCCTGACCTGGCGGGACACGGACGAGCTGTTCTCCCTCGCCCACTTCATCGGCGTCACCCGGCCCGGCCACATACTGGCCAACCCGGGGCTCCCCGAGGACCGGGTCTCCTTCGTCGAGGTGCCCGCGCTCGCCATCTCCTCCTCCGACTGCCGCGCGCGAGTGGCGCAGGGCGAGCCGGTCTGGTACCTGGTGCCCGACGGTGTGGTGCGCTACATCGACAAGCGCAAGCTCTACCGGCACAGCGGCTGATCCGGATCGACCCCGGATCCACAGGGCACTGAGGGGCACTGGTGAACGACCGACAGGACCCGTACGCGCACGACCCGTACGCGCGGCAACCGCAGGTGTACGGCTACGACGCCTACGGACAGCCGGTGTACCAGCCGAACGCCCCGGAGCGCGTGTACGACCAGTACGGCCAGGCCCTCCCGCAGCAGCACGGACACCAGCAGCACGGACACGAGCAGTACGGGCACGACGGCGGACAGCAGTACGGGCAGGAGCAGTACGGGCACCCCGACGGGCAGCAGTACGGGCAGGACGACGGGTACGGCGCCGGCGCGACGGGACAGCAGGGCCGGCAGCAGGGCTACGGCCATGACCCGTACGGCGCAACGGGGCAGCAGGGTTACGACACGTACCCGGCCGCACAGCCGCAGACCCGGCAGCAGGAGTGGATCCCCCGGCAGGCGGGTGCCCCCGTCCACGAGGAGCCGGGCCACCGGGAGGCGGAGCAGACGCCGGAGCCGGTGCCGATGCCGGAGCCCCGGCGGGCCCCGGACGCCTCCGACGCCCCGGCGGCGCCGGACTACCGCACCGAGCAGTTCTCCTTCATCGAGGAGCCGGACGAGGACTCCGAGGACGTCATCGACTGGCTCAAGTTCAGCGAGAGCCGCACCGAGCGCCGCGACGAGCGCAAACGCAAGGGACGTAACCGCGTCGTCGCCCTCGTCGTCGTACTCGTCCTCGCGCTCGGCGGCGGGATCGGCTACCTCGTGCTCGGCGGGTCCGACGCGAAGAAGGGCACGACGGCGAGCGGCGGCGGGCAGAAGCGCGACGTGATCGTGGTGCATCTGCGGCAGACGAAGGGCGGCCTCAGCTCCACCGCCCTGCTCGTCGACAACGAGACCACCAAGAAGGGCACCACGGTCCTGCTGCCGAACGCGCTGGCCGTCTCCAAGGAGGGCGGCGGCTCCACCACGCTCGGCAAGTCCGTGCAGGACGAGGGCACCGGCGCCACCCGGGACGCCCTGAACGCTCTGCTCGGCGCCGACATCAAGGGCAGCTGGCGGCTGGACACCCCCTACCTGGAGAACCTCGTCGACCTGGTCGGCGGCATCGTCGTCGACACCGACGCCACCGTCCCCGGCGCGAAGTCCGGCGACCGCCCGCTGGTCCGGCAGGGCAAGGGGCAGGACCTCAGCGGTCAGATGGCCGTCGGCTACGCCACCCATCGCGCGCCCGGCGAGAGCCCGGACAAGCAGCTGGTCCGGTTCGGCCAGGTCATGTCAGCCGTGCTGAAGAAGATGCCCGACGACCCCGGCCCCGCCATCACCACGGTGGACTCGCTCGCCCAGATCCCCGACCCCTCCCTGTCGGTCAAGGAGCTCGGCGCCTCGCTGGCCCAGCTCGCGACCCAGGCCAAGAACGGCTCGTACGACACCGCCGTGCTGCCCGTGCAGAAGGACGGGACGCTCAGCGCGCAGGCGACCGACAGCGTGGTCAAGGACGTGCTCGGCGGCACCGTCCGCAACACCGCCCCGGACGCGACGCCCCGGGTGAGCGTGAAGAACGCCACCGGAGGCAGGACAGCCACCCAGTCCGCCCAGGTCACGCTGGTCAACAGCGGCTACACCCACGTCGACGCCGGCACGGCCGCGGCCGCCGCCGCCTCGACGGTGACCTACGCGGACGACAAGCGGGCGGCCGAGGCCAAGGAGGTCGCCAAGACGCTGGGCCTGCCGGCCGGCGCGGTGAAGAAGGCGGCGGGCGCGCCCAACGCCGACATCACCGTCACCCTGGGCAAGGACTACAAGGGCTGAGCCGCCGCTCCGGGCCGTTTCGGCCACCGGGCCCCGCGCCCGTCCGAAACGGCCCGGAAAGCGGTTGGCGGGTCGTGAGACCCTTGAGAGGTACTGACCCTCTTTATCGAAAGCATGGCTTGTGACCGCCACGGACCGCTCCATCGAGCTGATCAAGGCCGCCGCCCAGGCGGCCGCCGACAAGCTCGCGCACGACATCATCGCGTACGACGTCAGCGACGTGCTGTCGATCACCGACGCCTTCCTGCTCGCCTCCGCCCCCAACGACCGCCAGGTCAAGTCGATCGTCGACGAGATCGAGGAGCACCTCAACAAGGAGCTCGGCGCCAAGCCGGTCCGCCGTGAGGGCGACCGCGACGCCCGCTGGGTGCTGCTCGACTACGTCGACATCGTCGTCCACGTGCAGCACAGCGAGGAGCGTGTCTTCTACGCCCTGGAGCGGCTGTGGAAGGACTGCCCCGAGATCGAGCTGCCGGCCGACGCCGTCGCCACCCGGGGCAAGGCCGCCGAGCACGCCGAGAGCCAGGCCGCCGCGGCCGACCTGGACGGTGAGCTGAGCTGAACGGCGCGGACACCGGCACCACGGCACCCGTCCCGGCCGCCCGTGGCCGCCGCATCGTCCTGTGGCGGCACGGGCAGACCGCCTGGAACCTGGAGCGCCGCTTCCAGGGCTCCACGGACATCGAGCTGACGGACACCGGTGTCGCCCAGGCGCGCCGGGCCGCCCGGCTGCTGGCCGCGCTGCGGCCGGACGCCATCGTCGCCTCGGACCTGCGACGCGCCATGGCCACCGCCGCCGAGCTGGCCGCCGTCACGGGCCTGGAGATCGCCTCCGACGCCGGGCTGCGCGAGACGTACGCGGGAGCCTGGCAGGGGCTGACGCACGACGAGATCATCGCGGCCTACGGCGAGCAGTACGCGGCGTGGAAGCGCGGCGAGCCCGTGCGGCGCGGCGGCGGCGAGCTGGAGACCGAGGTCGCCGACCGGGCCGCCCCGGTCGTGCTCGGCGCGGCCGAGAAGCTGCCGGACGGCGGCACGCTCGTCGTGGTCAGCCACGGCGGCACGATCCGCACCACCATCGGCCGGCTGCTCGGCCTGGAGCCGGGGACCTGGGAGTCGCTCGGCGGCCTCACCAACTGCTGCTGGTCGGTGCTGGGCGAGGGCGCCCGCGGCTGGCGTCTGCTGGAGCACAACGCCGGCACGCTCCCCGAGCCGGTGCTCGGCGACGACGACTGAGCGGGGCCGAAGGACCGACGCCGGCGGCCTGCCGGGACCGGATTTCACATCTGGGCAGGTCGCAGGCTAAAGTTCTTCTTGTTCGCGGGAAACGCCGGGGGAAACGCCGGAAGACCTGAGAACAGCGGGGCTATAGCTCAGTTGGTAGAGCGCCTGCATGGCATGCAGGAGGTCAGGAGTTCAATTCTCCTTAGCTCCACAATCCGGACGATCCCGTCTCCCTCTCAGAGGGAGGCGGGATTGTTTGCTGTTGCGGCACGTTCCCATGGCAGAATCGGACGGCCGGGTGCGGACGGGGCCGAAGGGGAGGGAAAGCGCCATGTCGCTGTGCGTCCTCAAGGGGGTCGACGTTCCTCGCGGCGCGGCTTCCCGCCACGGGCACGACGCGCGCAGACGCGTTCACGGACGCGTTCACAGCTGCGATTACTCTCTCCGCACGGCCCGCCGCCACAGGGGGAGCTGACCGATGGGTGCACACAGCCGGAAGTGCGACTGGTGCGGCAGCGGAACACCGATCGTCCGCGACATGGAGCCGCTCAACTCCGCGTATCAGTACTGGTGTGTGGAGTGCGCGCGGGCGCTGATCATAAAAGGCGACCCGATCGAGACCTACCGTGAGCTCGAGGGCGAGCCGATCTACGGCCGGTTGCTCGACGAGCACTGCGCGCTGAAGCGCTTCTACTCCTTCGCCAGAGCCTGAGGCTCGGCCGTCCGGGCCTGAGACCCCGCAGCCAGGGCCTGAGGCTCCGTCGGCGGCGCGCACCGGGGGTGGGGCTGCCGTCGGCCGGTGAGCCCCACGACGGCCGCCAACCCCAAGAAGGCCGCGCCGAACGCCGGATAGCCGGCGGACAGCAGCATCTGACCGCCGTTCTGGTGCAGTTCGAGCCGCGCCTCCGAGACGTGCGGGACCCACCACAGGGCGTACGAGAAGAAGAGCGCGCCGGTGCCCGCGGCCACCGCCCACCACGCGGCGCTGCGCCGGAAGGCCGCCTCCGAGACGAGCAGCAGCGTCATCGGGACGCACCACACCCAGTGGTGCGACCACGAGACGGGACTGACGATCAGCGCCGTCGCGGCACAGCAGAGCGCGCCCCAGGCCGGCGCGGTCGGCGCGGGCCCGTACAGCCGCACCCCGACCGCGACCCCGAGGCCCAGCAGGGCCACGGCCGAGGCGACGACCAGCCACCACGGGCCGGGGTCGCCGGTGTGCAGCAGCCGGGCGAGGACGCCGCGCAGCGACTGGTTGGCGGTGTCCTCGGCGGGCCCGGCCCGCCCGGCGGCGAACACGGTGCCCGTCCAGAAGCGGCGCGCGTCGTGCGGCAGGACGAGGGCGCCCGCGGCCACCGTGCCGACGAAAGCGGCGGTGGCGACGAGGGCCTGCCGCAGCCAGTGGCCCGCCCCGGGCCGTCGCGCCAGGCCCGACAGGGCCAGGAAGACCACGAAGAGCGCCGGGGTGAGCTTGATGCCCGCCGCGAGACCGGTGCCCACGCCCGCCCAGCGGTGGGCCGCCGGCCGGGTCAGATCCCACAGCACCAGCACGGCGAGCAGCAGATTCACCTGCCCGTAGCGCAGCGTCGTCCACACCGGTTCGCACCAGACGCACAGGGCGGCGGCAGCGAGCGTCACGGTCGCCCGCGGCGGGCGGCGGTCGATCAGCCGCAGCGAGAGGTGGACCAGCGAGATGAGCAGCGCGAGGTTGGTGAGCGTCGCGAGCACGCGCAGCGGGGCGGTGGCGAGCAGGGTGAGGGGGGTGAACAGCAGCGCCGCGAAGGGCGGGTAGGTGGCGAGGAGGCGCGCGTGGGTGGCGCGCATCGCGTAGAGATCGCCCCCGTTCCGTACGGTCCAGCCCTCCGCCCGGTAGACCAGCAGGTCGATCATCGAGACGTGGGCGAGGTACTGGGCCGGCCAGAGGCAGCCGAAGGAGACCACGCAGCCCGCGGCGGCGAGCAGCGTGCCACGGCGGACTGTCACGCGGCTCGGCTCCGGGAACCTCCGGGACAAATCGTCATCAGACGGACGACGCTACCCTGTGCGGGCGCGTTTCAAGCGCTGACGGGCCATCGATTTGGCAGATGGCGGGGAGGTCCGTGTAATGTAGTCGATGTCGCCGGGGGAACCGGGCGGGAAAACAAAACAAGGGGCTATAGCTCAGTTGGTAGAGCGCCTGCATGGCATGCAGGAGGTCAGGAGTTCAATTCTCCTTAGCTCCACAGTGAATGAACGGGTCGTCCGAATAGGGCGGCCCGTTCGGCGTTTTCCGGACCGCCACCCGGGCCGTGGGCCGTCAGATCGTCCGCGACGCCGTCAGGGCGCTCAGGGCGAAGCGCGCCGACCGCCTGGGCGGGGCCCCGCAAGCCCCGCGCAGCCCCCGCGCCGCCTCCCGTACGGCCGCCGGCGCGCCCGACCCCGGGCCGGTCATCGGTTCCGGCCCGAGGCCTCGCGGGCCAGGTGTCGCGGAGAGCGTGGTGCCGCCGGGCCGGGTGCCCCGTGCCCGAGCGCGTGCCCAGGGCGGGGGCGCGGCGCGACCGGTGCGCCGCGGCGGGCGTGGGCGCCGCCCGTCGGGGCCGGGCGGAGGGCGGGCGCCTCGGTTGCCCGGGGCGCCCGGGGCCGTCGGCGGCGGGCGTGCGCGAACCGCGCGACGAGCGCCCCCGCCACGGCCGCGAGGCAGAGCACGTAGCAGCCGGTCACCCAACCCGACGGGGTGCGGCCGGACTTGAGGCCGTGCAGGACGGCGGCGCACCAGGCCGGGTACGCGCAGGCGTGCAGGGCGCGCCACCGGCGGGCGGCGCGCCCGCGCCCGGCGAAGGCGCTCCGCAGGGCACCGCTCGCCGCGGCGAGCACCATGAGGTAACCGGCGAGCGCGCCGAGCGCGATGAGAGCGCCGCTGTCACCCGACCCGCCCGATCCGCCCGACCCGGAGGGGAAGGGCAGCAGCGCGGCTGGGCCCACCCGGGCGTCCGTCACCTTGAGCGTGACGTGCACGAGGAGGAAGCCGAGCGCGCAGACTCCGGTCGCGCGGTGCACGCCCTGGGCGAGCAGCCGGTCGCGCGGGGACAGCAGCAGCCGGTCGGTGGCGAGGAGCCCCCAGGCGACGGTCGCGGTGAGCGAGACCAGGGCGAGGACGCCGCCCGTGTGGTCGAGGAAGCGGTGCAGGTCCATGTCCCCGAACGCTAGGGAGCGCGTAGGGCGTACGTTCCGCTTCGCGCAACCTCGGCGACCGGGGCCCTCGTGACTGCTAGCGTCGGTCCGTTCTGCGGTGTTCCGCCGGATAAACCCGGCGGCCCGTCGCACCCGCCCAGGGGGCCTCTCGCGGCGGCCGTCTGCGCGGGGCCTTCGGTCGCTGCGGTAACCTGGCCCCATGCGTGCCGTACGCCTTCTGCTTAGCGGGCCGCGCTGATCAAAGCCGACCGGTGACAGCCCGGTCGGCATCGGCGCGGCGTCCCCTCCTGTGCGAGGGGCTTTTTCATTTCCCGGACCGCATGCAGAGACGACGATCGATGGAGCTTTGAGGACGATGAGCGAGACCACTTCCGCCGCCGAGCCGGCTGCCCCGCACCGCTACACGGCCGCGCTGGCCGCTGACATCGAGGCACGCTGGCAGGACTTCTGGGACGCCGACGGCACCTACGAGGCGCCCAACCCCACCGGTGACCTGGCGGGCGACCCCGAGACCGTCGCCCGGCCCAAGAAGTTCATCATGGACATGTTCCCGTACCCCTCGGGTGCGGGCCTGCACGTCGGCCATCCGCTGGGCTACATCGCCACCGACGTCTACGCGCGCTACCACCGCATGACGGGCCACAACGTCCTGCACACCCTCGGCTTCGACGCCTTCGGCCTGCCCGCCGAGCAGTACGCCGTGCAGACCGGTACGCACCCCCGGGTCTCCACCGAGGCCAACATCGACAACATGAAGGCACAGCTGCGCCGGCTGGGCCTGGGCCACGACAAGCGCCGGTCCTTCGCGACGATCGACCCGGACTACTACAAGTGGACCCAGTGGATCTTCCTGCAGATCTTCAACTCCTGGTACGACGAGGATGCGAAGAAGGCCCGCCCGATCAGTGAGCTGGTCGCCCAGTTCGAGTCCGGCGAGCGCGCCGTCGACGCGGGGCGCGCCTGGAGCGAGCTGAGCGAGGCCGAGCGCGCCGACGTCCTGGGCGAGTACCGCCTGGCCTACGCCTCCGACGCGCCCGTCAACTGGTGCCCCGGCCTGGGCACCGTGCTGGCCAACGAGGAGGTCACCGCCGACGGCCGCTCCGAGCGCGGCAACTTCCCCGTCTTCAAGTCCAAGCTGCGCCAGTGGAACATGCGGATCACCGCCTACGCGGACCGCCTGATCGACGACCTGGACGCGCTGGACTGGCCCGAGGCCATCAAGCAGCAGCAGCGCAACTGGATCGGCCGCAGCGAGGGCGCCCGCGTCGCCTTCCAGGTCGCCGGCCGCGACGAGAAGATCACCGTCTTCACCACCCGCCCCGACACCCTCTTCGGCGCCACCTACATGGTGCTGGCCCCCGAGCACGGGCTGGTCGACACCATCGTGCCCGCCGAGTGGCCGCAGGGCACCAAGGACGCGTGGACCGGCGGCGCCCGCACCCCGGCCGACGCCATCGCCGCCTACCGCAAGCAGGCGCAGTCGAAGACCGACGTGGAGCGCCAGACCGAGGGCAAGGACAAGACCGGCGTCTTCACCGGCGCGTACGCCCTCAACCCGCTGACCGGCGAGCAGATCCCCGTCTTCGTCGCCGATTACGTCCTGATGGGCTACGGCACCGGCGCGATCATGGCCGTCCCCGGTCAGGACGAGCGCGACTGGGAGTTCGCGACCGTCTTCGACCTGCCCGTCGTCCGCACGGTCCAGCCTCCCGAGGGCTGGGAGGGCGAGGCCTACGGCGGCCAGGGCCCGGCGATCAACTCCGCCAACGCCGAGATCGACCTCAACGGCATGGACGTCGACGAGGCCAAGCGCGCCGTCATCGCCCACCTGACCGAGCGCGGCATCGGCGAGGGCACCATCAACTTCCGGCTGCGCGACTGGCTGTTCAGCCGTCAGCGCTACTGGGGCGAGCCCTTCCCGATCGTCTACGACGAGGCCGGCGTCGCCCACCCGCTGCCGGAGTCGATGCTGCCGCTGGAGCTGCCCGAGGTCGAGGACTACTCGCCGCGCACCTTCGAGCCCGACGACGCCGACACCTCCCCGGAGCCCCCCCTGTCCCGCAACGAGGACTGGGTCAACGTGGAGCTGGACCTCGGCGACGGCGTCAAGCGCTACCGCCGCGAGACCAACACCATGCCCAACTGGGCCGGTTCCTGCTGGTACGAGCTGCGCTACCTGGACCCGCGCAACGGCGAGCAGCTGGTCTCCGCCGACGCCGAGCAGTACTGGATGGGCCCGCGCGAGGGACAGCCGCACGGCGGCGTCGACCTGTACGTCGGCGGCGCCGAGCACGCCGTGCTGCACCTGCTGTACGCCCGCTTCTGGTCCAAGGTCCTCTTCGACCTGGGCCACATCGCCTCGAACGAGCCGTTCCACAAGCTCTACAACCAGGGCATGATCCAGGCGTTCGTCTACCGCGACAGCCGCGGCATCGCCGTGCCGGCCACCGAGGTGGAGGAGCGCGACGGAAAGTTCTTCCACCAGGGTGAGCCGGTCAGCCGGGTCCTGGGCAAGATGGGCAAGTCCCTGAAGAACGCCGTCACGCCGGACGAGATCTGTGCCGAGTACGGCGCCGACACGCTGCGCCTGTACGAGATGGCCATGGGCCCCCTGGACGTCTCGCGCCCCTGGGACACCCGTGCCGTCGTCGGCCAGTACCGGCTGCTGCAGCGCCTGTGGCGCAACGTGGTGGACGAGAACACCGGCGAGGTCACCGTCGTCGACGCCGAGCCCGACGAGGCGACGCTGCGCGCCCTGCACAAGGCCATTGACGGCGCCGGCCAGGACATGGCGAACCTGCGGTTCAACACCGCCATCGCCAAGGTCACCGAGCTGAACAACTTCGTGACCAAGCTGCCGGAGGTGCCCCGCTCCGTCGCCGAGCGGATGGTGCTGCTGGTCGCTCCGCTGGCCCCGCACATCGCCGAGGAGCTGTGGCGCAAGCTGGGCCACTCCGGCTCGGTCGTGCACGAGGCCTTCCCCGTGGCCGACCCGGCGTACCTGGTCGACGAGGCCGTGACCTGCGTCGTCCAGATCAAGGGCAAGGTCAAGGCGCGCCTGGAGGTCCCCCCGGCGATCTCCGACGAGGAGCTGGAGAAGATCGCGCTGGCGGACCCGGCGGTCGTCGCGGCGCTGGGTGGTGCGGGCATCCGCAAGGTCGTCGTGCGGGCGCCGAAGCTCGTGAACATCGTTCCCGCGTAGCGGTCCTTCCGGGACGGTCCACGGTCGTCACGGGCGGTCTGAGGGTTTGTCCCTACGGGCAGGTTGGGGGTTCCGGTGGAACCCCCGGCCTGCCCTTTCCGTTTACGGTGGAGGGGTAACGCAGATCGGTCGGACCGACCCCGCTGAGGAGCGCTCATGGAAGCCGTGGCCGTGATCGTCGCGCTGATGTTCGCGGTCTTCGTCGCGCTCGGGGTGATCGCCGTGGTGAGGTCCGTGCGCGCCGTCAAGCGCGGTGTGGACCGTACCGTCACCCAGGCCCGCCGCACCGTCGAGGACACCCGGCTGAAGGCCAAGCAGTACGTGCAGCCCGGGGCGGCCGGTGAGGTCGCCGAGCTGCGCCTGTCGCTGCGGACGTCGATGCGCGCCACCCAGGAGGCCCTGCGGGTCGCGGCGCCGGACGACCCGTCGCTGTCCGAGGCCCTGGCCCTCTTCCGGCGGCTCAGCGCGCACGGTCAGGAGATCGACGCGGACCTCAAGCGGCTGGAGTCCGAGCCGGACAAGGCCCGCGTCGCCGGGAGCCTGCCCGAGCTGCGGGAGCGCGTGGAGCGCGTCACGCACTCGGCGGATTCGCTGCGGTGGGCGGCGCAGGACCGGGCGCGGCAGTTCGCCGACGACGATCTGGCGGTGCTCAGCGAGCAGATCCGGATGGAGGCCGGCGCGCTGCGGCACTGGACGACGGAGGAGGAGCCGCAGGCGGCTCCCACGGGGGCCGGATCCGGTGCCCGGACGTCGGCCACGGGTGCGGGCGTCAGCGCGGAGGGTGCGGAGGGCGTGACGGCGCCCGAGGCGGAGCCGGTGCGGCCCGCGATCACCGCGCGGGACGCGTGGCGGCAGCCCGGGTACTCCTGGCAGAAGACCCGCAGGCCCGAGAGCACGACCTGAAGTGATCGCGGATCCCCGGCCCGCACTGCCGTCCACGGGTCCCGGCGGGTAATCTCCGGAGCATGTCCCGCCATGTCGCGATCGTCACTGACTCAACGGCCTACCTGCCGCAGGAGGCGATGGAGCGGCACGGCATCACCGCCGTTCCGCTGGCGGTCGTCCTGGGCGACCAGGTGCTCGAAGAGGGCACCGAGATCTCGGCCCGTTCCGTCGCGCAGGCGCTCCAGAAGCGCAAGCCGGTGACCACGTCGCGGCCCGGCCCCGAGGTCTTCGCCGCCGCCTACCGCGCGGCGGCCGACGCGGGCGCCACGGGGATCGTCTCCCTTCACCTTTCCGCCGAGTTCTCCGGCACGTACGACGCGGCCGTCCTCGCGGCGCGGGAGGCGCCCGTACCCGTGCGGGTCGTGGACACCGGGATGGTCGCCATGGCCCTCGGCTTCTGCGCGCTGGCCGCCGCGGACACCGCCGCCGCCGGCGGCACGCTCGACGAGGCGGTGGCCGCCGCCGAGAAGCGCGCGCAGGGCACGGCCGCGTACTTCTACGTCGACACCCTCGACTACCTGCGCCGGGGCGGCCGTATCGGGGCCGCGCAGGCGCTGCTGGGCTCGGCGCTCGCCGTGAAACCGCTGCTGCAGCTGGACGGCGGCCGGATCGAGATGCGCGAGAAGGTGCGTACGGCCTCCAAGGCCATCGCCCGCCTCGAAGAGATCGCCGTGGAGCGGGCGGCCGCCGCCCCGGTCGACGTCGCGGTCCACCATCTGGCCGCCCCCGAGCGTGCGAACGACCTCGCGGACCGGTTGCGCGAGCGGGTGCCGGGGCTGGTGGACCTGCACGTCAGCGAGGTCGGCGCGGTCATCGGGGCGCACACGGGGCCGGGGCTGCTCGCGGTGGTGGTCTCGGCGCGGTAGCGCCGGGGGCGCAGCTCGGGCACGGTCTGGGGCGGGCTGAGCGCGCGGGCTGAGACGGACTGGCCCGGCCTGGATCGAGCCACCTGTTCGGGTGGCGGGGTTTTCCACAACCGGCGGGTTATCCACGGGATTTGGGACGTCGGAGCGGGCTCGCGCAAAGACGTCTACGGTCGCGTTCCATGACGACTCGATCACTTTCCGTGCCTGTCAGAGGTTCTGCTCCCGCGCCGCACCAACGGGCGGCGGCGCTGTTCGCCGGGCCTGGCTCTGACGCGGCGTCCGATGCGGGGAGCGGCGATGCGGTGTCCGGTGTGCGCCCGGCGGCGGGCGTTTCGCGCCGCGTTTCCTCCAGCGGGGACGGTAGCGGTGGCGTTCCCCCGGTCGGTGCGAGTGCGGGATCGGGGAGAGGGGCGGGTGGGTCGTTCGGGTCGCGGCCTGCCGGGCACGGCAGCCCGGATCCGCCCGATCCCGCCCGGCGGCGGGCCGGTTGGCGCGTCGCCGTGGGGGAGCGGATGCCGATGTGGGTGCAACTGCGGTGCGGCCTGGAGCCCAGGACCCTCGCCGCGCTGACGGTCGTCCTGATCGCCGCGAGCGTCTTCGCCGCGTATCACTTCTGGACAGGGCGTCCGCAGACCGTGCGGGCACCCGTCCGTGAGATGCCCGCGGCGGTGGCGGCCCCGACCGAGGCGGCGATGCCGACGGCGGCTCCGCCGAGCGTCCGCCCGAGCGGTCTCGTGGTGGTGGATGTGGCGGGCAAGGTGCGCAGGCCCGGTATCCAGCGGCTGCCGTCCGGATCGAGGGTCGTCGACGCGCTGAACGCGGCGGGCGGATCCCGGCCGGGGACGGACACCACCGGCCTCAACCGGGCGCGCGTGCTCACGGACGGCGAACAGATCGTGGTCGGCGCCACCGCGAGCGCTCCGGCGGCGGGGGCGCCGGGGGCGGCCGGGGCGGCGGGGACCGCGGGCGGGCCCGGCGGGTCGGGCGGTTCAGGGGTCCCGAGCGGCCCGATCAGCCTCAACGCCGCCACGGTCGACCAGCTCGACACCCTTCCGGGCGTGGGCCCGGTCCTCGCCCAGCACATCATCGACTACCGCACCCGGCACGGCGGCTTCCGCTCCGTCGACGAACTCCGCCAGGTCAACGGCATCGGCAACCGCCGCTTCACCGACCTCCGCCCCCTGGTCCAGCCGTGAGCCCGCCGACCCGCTACGACCCTGGAGCCGCGCCTGGGACGCCCCATCCGGCCCGGACGACCGCCTCGCCTGCCGCACCCACCGGCTCCGGCAGCGGTCCAGCCCGAGGCACGGGGCGCCGGGCGGCTCGCTCCCGGACCACCGGGCAGGCCCCCGCCCCCGCCGCCGGGCAAGCCCGTGCCCGTCCGGACGGTCCCGCCGATCTGCGGCTGATGGTGCCCGCCCTCGCGGCATGGGCGGCCGCCGCGGGCGCTCTGACAGCGGACGGGAGCGTGGTCGCCGTCGTCTGCGGGACGGCGGTGATCGCCGCCGGGGCGCTGGTGGCCGCGGCGCGGCGATGGGCGGCCGCCCGCGCGGGTGCGGCGGTCGCGGTGGCAGCCGTAATGCTGTGTGCTGCCGCCGGAGCCGCGGCGGCAGCCCTGCGGGCGGCCGACACGCACCGGGGGCCGCTTCCGGAGCTGGCACGGCGGTACGGGGAGGCCACCGTCGAGTTGACGGTCGGCACGGATCCACGGCCCGTCCGCCCGCATGTGCGCGGAGCGGCCCGCACCACACCCGCCGTCGTGTTCGAGGCCGAGGCGACCCGGGTCGTCACCGCGCGCGGCACCGTCGCCACCCGCACGCCGGTCCTGCTGATCGCGCCACGTTCCTGGCTCGGGCTGCTGCCGTCGACCCGGCTCCGCGTCGACGGCAGACTTTCCCCGCCCGCCCGGGAGGGCGACCGCGTCGGCGCCGTGCTTCGCGTCGGAGGCCGCCAGCCCCCTCGGGTCGTCGCACCCCCCTCCACGCTCCAGGCCACTGCCGCCCGGCTGCGGTCGGGCCTGCGCGAGGCCACGGGCGGACTCGCGCCGGATGCCCGCGCGTTGCTCCCCGGACTGGTCGTCGGCGACACGTCCCGCGTTCCACCCGATCTCGAGGACGCGTTCCGGGCCACCGACCTGACGCACCTACTGGCCGTCTCCGGCAGCAACCTCACGATCCTGCTGGTCGTGCTCATCGGGCCGCCGCACCTGGCCACCCGCGCCGAGCGCCGTGGCCTCGCCGCCCGGCTCGGGGTGCCGCTGCGGCTCACGGCGGTACTGGGCGGTGCGCTCGTGCTCGGGTTCGTCATCGTGTGCCGCCCCGAGCCGAGCGTGCTGCGAGCCGCCGCGTGCGGTCTGATCACGCTGCTGGAGATCGGGACGGGCCGGCGCCGCAGCCTGCTGCCCGCCCTGGCGGCGGCCGTGCTGCTGCTCGTCCTCTACGACCCCTGGCTGGCCCGCAGCTACGGCTTCCTGCTCTCCGTCCTGGCCACCGGGGCCCTCCTGACCCTCGCTCCCCGCTGGGGCGACGCGCTGCGGCGACGGGGCGTCCCGGCCCGCATCGCGGAGGTCCTCGCGGCGGCAGCGGCCGCGCAGGCCGTGTGCGCGCCAGTGATCGCCGTGCTGGCGGCACGCGTCAGCCTGGTGGCCGTCCCGTGCAATCTCCTGGCCGAGCCGGCCGTCGCCCCCGCCACCGTCCTCGGCTTCGCCGCACTCGCCGTGGCCCCGCTCGCCCCGCCCGTCGCCGAGGGGCTCGCGCATGTCGCCGGCTGGCCCGCGTCCTGGATCGCCACGGTGGCCCGCACCGGTGCGGAACTGCCCGGCGCGGAGCTCGGCTGGCCGGGCGGGTGGCCGGGCGGGCTGGCGCTGGCCGCGGCCACCGCCATCGCCGCGCTCGCCGCCCGCCGGTTGATCCGCCGCCCCTGGGCGTGCGCGGGCTGCGCCCTGCTCCTGCTGGTCGCCATCGTCCGCCCGGCCCCGCTGACGCGGGTCGTCACCGGCTGGCCGCCGCCCGACTGGCGGTTGGTGGCCTGTGACGTGGGCCAGGGCGACGCCTTGGTCCTCGCAGCGGGCAGCGGCACCGCCCTCGTCGTGGACGCCGGGCCCGAGCCGCGATCCGTCGACCACTGCCTGCGCGCGTTGGGCGTCGAGAAGGTGCCGCTCCTGCTGCTGAGCCACTATCACGCCGACCACGTCGACGGGCTGCCCGGCGTGCTGCGTGGCCGCGCGGTCGGCGTGATCCAGGCGACGCCGTTCGCCGAGCCGCCGGGCCAGGCCGCGTTCGTACGCCGCGAGGCCGGGCGGGCGGGGGTCCCCGTCGTCGCAGCGGCACCGGGGGAGCGGCGCCGCCTGGGAGACCTGTCGTGGGAAGTGCTGTGGCCGCCGCCCCGGGGCACGTCCTTCGTGGCGGAGGAGGGGCCCAACGACGCCAGCGTCACCCTTCTCGTCCGTACCGCCGGGCTCACCTTCCTCCTGCTCGGCGACCTCGAACCGCCCGCCCAACGGGCCCTGTCGGAAACCCACCCGGACCTGCCTCCGGTGGACGTCCTCAAGGTCGCGCACCACGGATCCGCCTACCAGGACCCGCAGTTGATACACAGGCTCCGCCCACGACTGGCACTGATCTCGGCGGGCGCCCGCAACCCGTACGGCCATCCGTCGCCCCGCACAGTCGCGGCCCTGCGCTCCCAGGGCGCGGTGGTCCTGCGGACCGACACCGACGGCCCGGTCGCGGTGACCGGCGCGGCCACCGCCGTCGGAGGGGGAAAGGCGAGGTCGGCGGGGCGGAGATGACCCAAGGACGCCGTGTGGACGACTCCGTCGGACGTAGGTCTGTGGGCTGATGCCATATCAGCTCACGTGAGGCATAACTGATCTATGGATGCCATCAACACCGACGCCTACCTCCGCCGGATCGACGCGACCCGACCGGCCGCCCCCGACGCGGACGCCCTCCGCGACCTGTGCCTGCGTCACCTGAGAGCAGTGCCCTTCGAGAGCTTGTCCATCCACCTCGGCGAGGAGATCGTGCTCGACGGCAAAGCCCTCGTCGACAAGATCGTGCACGGCCGCCGGGGCGGCTTCTGTTACGAACTCAACGGCTCCTTCGCCGAACTGCTGACCGCGCTCGGCTACCCGGTGACGCTGCTCGCCGGGCGGGTCATGGGCGAGGAGGGGCTCGGTGTGCCGTACGACCACTTGGTGCTGCGCGTCGAGACACCCGAGCCCTGGCTGGTCGACGTCGGCTTCGGCCGGAACAGCCACTACCCCCTGAGCCTCACCGAGCGGGGCGACCAGAGCGACCCGGCAGGGACGTTCCGGATCGCCGAGACCGAGGAAGGAGACCTCGACGTCTTCCACGACGACGTGCTGCAGTACCGAATAGAGCAGCGCCCCCGGCAGCTGGCCGAGTTCGAGTGCGCCTGCTGGTGGCACCGCACCTCGCCGAAGTCCCACTTCACCCAGAACCTGGTCTGCTCCCGGCTCACCGAGCACGGGCGGGTCACGATCAGCGACCGCACGCTCGTGATCACCGGCGCTTCGGGCAGGCGGGACCGGACGCTGACCGAGGACGAGATCCTGCCCGCCTACCGGACGCACTTCGGTATCGACCTGGACGAGGTGCCGGAAGTGCGCGCCACCCGGTCGGCCCGGTCGGCCCGGTAGGTACCGAGCGGCGAAGGCCGCCGCGCCCGGGAAGGCGGCAGCCCCGTCGCTACTCCGCCTCGAGCCAGCCCTCGTACTCCTCGGCGAGCGCGCGCAGCGCGGCGGGGTCCAGGGCGCCGCGCGGGTCGTCGACGACGACGATCCACTGGGCGTCCTCGGCGTCGTCCTCCCCGGCGAGGGCGTCACGCACGACAGGGGGCTCCTCCGTCAGACCGAACCGCTGCACGGTCTCGACGGCCACCTCCTCGGCGGCGTCGCGGTCGGGGAGCACCAGCAGGTGCCGGACGGGATCGGAGGCTTGGAAAGAGATGGGAGTGCTGCTCACCCGCCCATTGTGCGTCATATCCGGTCCGCCGCACGGGGAGCGTGTCAGTGGGGCGTGGGATGCTGGACGCGATGGCCAGGAAGACTGCAACCGACGACCCGCTCGCTCCCCTCACGATCGCCGTGGGCCAGGAGGACCTGCTCCTCGACCGCGCGGTGCGGGAGGTGGTGACGGCGGCCCGCGCCGCCGACGCGGACACCGATGTGCGCGACCTCATGCCCGACGCGCTCCAGCCCGGCACGCTCGCCCAGCTGACCAGTCCGTCGCTGTTCGCGGAGCGCAAGGTCGTGATCGTGCGCAATGCCCATGACCTGTCGGCGGACACGATCAAGGATGTGAAGAACTACTTCGGCTCGCCCGCCGAGGAGATCACCCTGGTCCTCCTGCACGCCGGTGGCGCCAAGGGCAAGGGCCTGCTGGACGCGGCGCGCAAGGCGGGGGCCCGGGAGGTCGCCTGCCCGAAGATGACCAAGCCGGCGGACCGGCTGGCGTTCGTCCGGTCGGAGTTCCGGGCGACGGGCCGCTCCGCGACGCCCGAGGCCTGTCAGTCCCTGGTGGACGCGATCGGCAGCGATCTGCGTGAGCTGGCGAGCGCCTGCGCGCAGCTCGTCGCCGATATCGAGGGCACCATCGACGAGGCCGTCGTCGCCCGCTACTACACGGGCCGTGCCGAGGCCTCCAGCTTCACCGTCGCCGACCGCGCCGTGGAGGGCCGGGCGGCCGAGGCGCTGGAGGCGCTGCGCTGGGCGATGTCGACCGGCGTCGCCCCGGTGCTGATCACGAGCGCGCTCGCGCAGGGCGTGCGGTCGATCGGCAAGCTGGCCTCCGCCCCGCGCGGCGCCCGCCCCGCCGATCTGGCCCGTGAGCTGGGCATGCCGCCGTGGAAGATCGACCGGGTGCGGCAGCAGATGCGCGGCTGGTCGGCGGACGGCGTCGCGGCGGCCCTGACCGCCGTCGCCGAGGCCGACGCGGGCGTCAAGGGCGGCGGAGACGATCCGGAGTACGCGCTGGAGAAGGCCGTCGTGGCCGTCGCCAGGGCGGCCCGCAGCCGCTCCTAGGGGGTGCGAGCCTGCGGCCGCCGGGCCGCCCTGCGTGCCCCGTCGTCACCCCGTTCGCCCCGGTCGATGCCCGCCCCGGCCGGGGCACGGCATCCCCCGAATGGCCCCGCACCGCCCCGAACGGCCGAAGGCCCCGTGCCGCCCTGGGGAAGGGCAGGCACGGGGCCTTCGATATCGAGCCGTCGAGCCGTGAGGCTCAGTGCGCCGCACCCGCGTGGCGAACGCAGGCCGCGTGCGGCGCGCATCGCAGCCTGGCTGCGATGGGGTGTCGGAACGGCGCGGTAGAGAGGGTCCGCGGAGTCCGTACCGACGGGGTGGGGCTCACGCCCCGAAATGGCTTCAGGCCTTGAGGGCAGCAGCCTGCTTGGCCAGCGCCGACTTCTTGTTGGCGGCGGCGTTCTTGTGCAGGACACCCTTGCTGGCGGCCTTGTCGAGCTTCTTGCCGGCCGCGGCAACCGCGGCGGTGGCCTTCTCGACGTCGCCGGCGAGCAGGGCCTCACGGGCCGCGCGGACAGCGGTCTTGACCGAGGACTTGACGGCCTTGTTGCGCAGGCGCGCCTTCTCGTTGGTCTTGTTCCGCTTGATCTGGGACTTGATGTTCGCCACGAAAGAGCCTTTTCAGCTTCGTCGGATTTCGATGAGCACCCCGGCCCGAGAGGGCACGAGGCACAGTGGACCAGGCTACCAGCAGCCACGACGGGCTCCCAAACCGGACCGAGGTCGCCGGTCATGGGACGATGGGGGGACGTATAAACCGCGACTCCCGCCGAGACCGCGTTCAAACGCCGAAGTCACCGAATGGACCTTGCGTGCCCGCGACCCCTACCAACGTGCCGGAGCCGAGCCGTACCGACCCGGCTCTGATCCGTAACTTCTGCATCATCGCGCACATCGACCATGGCAAGTCGACGCTCGCCGACCGGATGCTCCAGCTGACCGGTGTGGTCGACTCGCGGCAGATGCGCGCACAGTACCTCGACCGGATGGACATCGAGCGCGAGCGCGGCATCACGATCAAGTCCCAGGCGGTCCGTCTGCCCTGGGCGCCCACCGAGGGCGAGGACACGGGGCAGACCCACATCCTCAACATGATCGACACGCCGGGCCACGTGGACTTCACCTATGAGGTCTCGCGTTCGCTCGCCGCCTGCGAGGGCTGCATCCTCCTCGTGGACGCGGCCCAGGGCATCGAGGCCCAGACCCTCGCCAACCTGTACCTGGCGATGGAGAACGACCTCACGATCATTCCGGTCCTCAACAAGATCGACCTGCCGGCCGCGCAGCCCGAGAAGTTCGCCGCCGAGCTGGCGCATCTGATCGGCTGCGACCCCTCCGACGTGCTGAAGGTCTCCGCGAAGACCGGCGTCGGCGTCGACGAGCTGCTCAACGAGGTCGTCAAGCAGGTCCCGCCCCCGGTCGGCGTCAAGGACGCCCCGGCCCGCGCGATGATCTTCGACTCGGTCTATGACTCCTACCGCGGCGTGGTCACCTACGTCAGGGTCGTGGACGGCGAGCTGAAGAAGCGCGAGCGCATCAAGATGATGTCGACCGGCGCCACCCACGAGCTGCTGGAGATCGGTGTCTCCTCGCCCGAGATGACGGCCTCCGACGGCCTCGGCGTCGGTGAGGTGGGTTACATCATCACCGGTGTGAAGGACGTCCGGCAGTCCAAGGTCGGTGACACGATCACCTCCCTGCACAACGGCGCCACCGAGGCCCTGGGCGGCTACAAGGACCCCAAGCCGATGGTGTTCTCGGGCCTGTACCCGCTGGACGGCTCGGACTACCCCGAGCTGCGCGAGGCCCTCGACAAGCTCCAGCTCAACGACGCCGCCCTTGTCTACGAGCCGGAGACCTCGGCCGCGCTCGGCTTCGGCTTCCGCGTCGGCTTCCTCGGTCTGCTGCACCTGGACGTGATCCGCGAGCGGCTGGAGCGGGAGTTCGGCCTGGACCTCATCGCGACCGCGCCGAACGTGGTCTACCGGGTCAACATGGAGGACGGCACCGAGCACATCGTCACCAACCCGAGCGAGTTCCCCGAGGGGAAGATCGCCGAGGTGCACGAGCCGGTGGTGAAGTCGACGATCCTCGCGCCCAACGAGTTCGTCGGCGCGATCATGGAGCTCTGCCAGTCCCGCCGCGGCTCGCTGCTGGGCATGGACTACCTCTCCGAGGACCGCGTCGAGCTGCGCTACACCCTGCCGCTCGCCGAGATCGTCTTCGACTTCTTCGACCAGCTGAAGTCCAAGACCCGCGGTTACGCCTCCCTCGACTACGAGCCCACCGGCGAGCAGCAGGCCAGCCTGGTCAAGGTCGACATCCTGCTGCACGGCGACAAGGTGGACGCGTTCTCCGCCATCACGCACAAGGACAAGGCGTACGCGTACGGCGTGCGGCTCGTCGCCAAGCTGCGCGAGCTGATCCCGCGGCAGAACTTCGAGGTGCCGATCCAGGCCGCCATCGGCTCGCGGGTCATCGCCCGTGAGACGGTCCGCGCGATCCGCAAGGACGTCCTCGCCAAGTGCTACGGCGGCGACATCTCCCGTAAGCGCAAGCTGCTGGAGAAGCAGAAGGAAGGCAAGAAGCGGATGAAGATGGTCGGCAGCGTGGAGGTCCCGCAGGAGGCCTTCATCGCGGTGCTGTCCTCGGACTCCGACGGCGCGGAGAAGGGCAAGAAGTAGCCTCCGCGTGCACGGGAAGTAGCCGCGGCGGCTCCCGCCGCCCGGCCGAAGGCGCCCGCCCCCCTGGAGGGGGCGGGCGCCTTTCGGTGCGTCCGCGCCCCGGTACGGACCGGAATTCGCGCCTGATGCGGGCCGGAAAAGGGCTGCTCATGAGTGGTGTGTGCATATGACACTTACCACTGTGGTCACAGCTTGAACCCGTCGTCCACAGCCCCTTACGTGGTGGCGGTGCGGGCTCTACTCTGATCACAGTTTGGAAGGTTACTCACGAGTCACCACAGTGAAGTGCGGGCCCCCGGAGGATGCCGTGACCGAGACACAGACCTTGATCGAGAGCCGGCCGCCCTCCGTGGCGACCCTCTTCCTCGACCGTGTCGGGACGACCCCGGACGCGGAGGCGTACCGCTACCCGGTGCCCGCCGCCTCCGGCGAGGGTCCCGACACCTGGGCCTCGCTCACCTGGGGCGGCGCGGCCGAGCGGGTCTTCGCCATCGCCGCCGGCCTCCTCGACCTCGGGGTGCGCCCCGAGCAGCGGGTCGCGCTCGCCTGCTCCACCCGGGTCGAGTGGATCCTGGCGGACCTCGGCGTGCTCTGTGCCGGCACCGCGACCACCACGATCTACCCCAGCACCAACGTCGACGAGACGGCCTTCATCCTCTCCGACTCGGAGAGCCGGGTGCTCATCGCCGAGGACGCCGCTCAGCTCGCCAAGGCCCGGCAGCGCCGGGGTGAGCTGCCCGACCTCGCCCATGTCGTCGTGATCAACGCCGAGGACGCCGTCCCCGCCGACGGCGACCCCGAGGGCTGGGTGCTCTCCCTGGCGGAGCTGGAGCGGCGGGGCGCCGAGCACCTGCGCAAGCACCCCGACGCCGTGCGGGACAGCGTCGGCGCCCTGCGCGCCGACCAGCTCGCCACCCTCATCTACACCTCCGGCACCACCGGCCGTCCCAAGGGCGTACGGCTGCCGCACGACTGCTGGTCGTACATGGCCCGGGCGATCCAGGCCACCGACCTGGTGCTCCCCGACGACGTGCAGTATCTGTGGCTGCCGCTCGCGCACGTCTTCGGCAAGGTGCTGACCGCCGGGCAGATCAGCGTCGGACACGTCACCGCCGTGGACGGCCGGGTCGACAAGATCATCGACAATCTGCCGATCGTCCGGCCCACCTATATGGCCGCCGTGCCGCGCGTCTTCGAGAAGGTCTACAACGGCGTCGCCGCCAAGGCCCGCGCGGGCGGCGGTGCCAAGTACAAGATCTTCCAGTGGGCCGCGGAGGTCGCCCGCGAGTACGCCAAGGTCTCGCAGGACAATTTCCGCCGCACCGGGAGCAAGACCGCCCCCTTCGGGCTCACCGCCAAGCACAAGGTCGCCGACGCCCTCGTCTACTCCAAGATCCGTGAGGCGTTCGGCGGCCGGATGCGCGCCTGCGTCTCCGGCGCCTCCGCCCTCGCCCCCGAGATCGGCTACTTCTTCTCCGGCGCCGGCATCCACATCCTGGAGGGCTACGGCCTCACCGAGACCAGCGCCGCCAGCTTCGTCAACCCCGGCGAGGCGTACCGCACCGGCACGGTCGGCAAGCCGCTGCCCGGCACGGAGGTCCGTATCGCGGACGACGGCGAGATCCTGCTGCGCGGCCCCGGCGTCATGGAGGGCTACCACGGCCAGCCCGAGAAGACGGCGGAGGTGCTGGAGTCCGACGGCTGGTTCCACACCGGCGACATCGGCGAGCTGTCCCCGGACGGCTTCCTGAGGATCACGGACCGGAAGAAGGACCTGATCAAGACCTCGGGCGGCAAGTACGTCGCGCCGGCCGAGGTCGAGGGCCAGTTCAAGGCCGTGTGCCCGTTCGTCTCCAACATCCTGGTGTACGGGGCGGACCGTAACTTCTGCAGCGCCCTCATCGCCCTCGACGAGCCGACGCTGATGACCTGGGCCTCCGAGCACGGCCTGGAGGGCAAGTCGTACGCCGAGGTGGTCGCCACCAAGGAGGCCGAGGAGCTGATCGAAGGCTATGTGCGACGGCTGAACGAGGGCCTGCAGCGCTGGCAGACGATCAAGAAGTTCCGGCTGCTGCCGCGTGACCTGGACGTCGAGCACGGCGAGCTGACGCCGAGCCTCAAGCTCAAGCGGCCGGTGGTCGAGCGTGAGTACAAGGCCCTGATCGAGGAGATGTACGAGGGGGCGAGGGAGGGCTGACGCACCGGCCCGCCCTCACCGGGCGGGCCTACCGGCGGCATGCCGGACAATGGACGCATGCCTTCCGTACTGCCTGATGGTGAGCCCATGCCCGAGGACGGGGCCCTGCCCCGGCACGCCCTGGAGGGCGCGGGAGCACGGCCGCTCGGGTTCTATCTGCACGTGCCGTACTGCGCGACACGCTGCGGGTACTGCGACTTCAACACCTACACCGCCAGTGAGCTGCGCGGCTCCGGCGGCGCACTGGCCTCCCGGGACAACTACGCCGAGACCCTCACCGAGGAGATCCGGCTCGCGCGGAAGGTACTGGGCGACGACCCCCGCCCCGTGGAGACCGTCTTCGTCGGGGGCGGCACCCCGACCCTGCTGCCCGCCGCCGACCTCGTACGGATGCTGGCCGCGATCCGCGACGAGTTCGGCTTCGCCGAGGGCGCGGAGATCACCACCGAGGCCAACCCGGACTCCGTCGACCCGGCCTACCTGGCGGAGCTGCGCGAGGGCGGTTTCAACCGGATCTCCTTCGGCATGCAGAGCGCCCGCCCGCACGTCCTGCAGATCCTGGACCGCACGCACACCCCGGGCCGCCCGGAGGCATGCGTCGCCGAGGCCCGGGCGGCCGGCTTCGAGCACGTCAACCTGGACCTGATCTACGGCACCCCGGGGGAGTCCGACGACGACTGGCGGGCCTCGCTGTCCGCCGCGATCGGCGCGGGCCCGGACCATGTCTCGGCCTACGCCCTGATCGTCGAGGAGGGCACCCAGCTCGCCCGGCGCATCCGCCGCGGCGAGGTCCCGATGACCGACGACGACGTCCACGCCGACCGCTATCTCATCGCCGAGGAGATGCTCACCGCCGCCGGCTTCGGCTGGTACGAGGTCTCCAACTGGGCCACCACCGAGGCCGGCCGCTGCCGCCACAACGAGCTGTACTGGCGCGGCGCCGACTGGTGGGGCGCGGGCCCCGGGGCGCACTCGCACGTGGGGGGCGTGCGGTGGTGGAACGTCAAGCACCCGGGCGCGTACGCGCAGGCGCTGACCGAGGGACGCTCCCCGGGGGCGGGCCGCGAGGTCCTGCCGGAGGAGGACCAGCGGGTCGAGCGGATCCTGCTGGAACTGCGACTGATCGACGGTTGCCCGCTGTCCTTGCTGAAGCCGGCCGGAGCGGCAGCGGCCGCGCGTGCCTTGGCGGACGGCCTGCTGGACCCCGGCCCGTACGAGCAGGGCCGCGCGGTCCTGACCCTGCGGGGGCGGCTGCTCGCCGATGGCGTGGTGCGGGACCTGGTGGACTGAGGCCCCGGGGTCCGGGGCTCCGCCCCGGGCCCCGGCCCTCGATCGCCGGACGGGCTGAGAATTCTCAGGGCGCCGTCACGAAATCGATCAGCTCCTCCACCCGCCCCAACAGCTGCGGCTCCAGGTCCTTGTACGAGCGCACCGACCCCAGGATCCGCTGCCACGCGGCCCCCGTGTTCTCCGGCCAGCCCAGTGCCCGGCACACGCCCGTCTTCCAGTCCTCGCCGCGCGGTACGCGCGGCCACGCCGCGATGCCCACCGAGGACGGCTTCACCGCCTCCCACACGTCGATGTACGGGTGGCCGACGACCAGCACGTCCGCGCCCGTGACCTGCGCCGCGATCCGCGACTCCTTCGAGCCCGGCACGAGGTGGTCGACCAGGACCCCCAGGCGCGCGTCCGGGGCGGGGGCGAAGGAGCGGACGATGGCGGGGAGGTCGTCGATGCCCTCCAGGTACTCCACGACCACGCCCTCGATGCGCAGGTCGTCACCCCACACCCGCTCCACGAGCTCCGCGTCGTGCCGCCCCTCGACGTAGATGCGCCCGGCCCGGGCCACCCGTGCCCGGGCCCCGGGCACGGCCACCGAGCCCGAGGCGGTCCGCTGGGGCGCGCGGGGGCTTGAGGGACCCGGGCGTACGAGCGTGACGACCCGGCCCTCCAGGAGGAAGCCGCGCGGCTCCATCGGGAAGACCCGGTGCTTGCCGAAGCGGTCCTCCAGGGTGACCGTCGGGCCCTGCGCCGTTTTCTCGCAGCGGACCACGGCCCCGCAGAAGCCCGTCGTGACCTCCTCGACCACGAGGTCGGGGTCGGCCGGGACCTCGGGAGCGGGGGCGGTCTTCTTCCACGGAGGGGTCAGGTCGGGGCCGTACTGTCTGCTGCGCATGGAGCCGTTCCGGTCGGGGGATCCGGGGGCCGGGGGTGCCCGGAAGCACGCGACCTCTGCCGCGCACCAGCCCGACCATAGGAAAAAGCGCGCTACCGGCGTTACGACACGCCGAAACGCAGCGCCAGCGCGTCACGCTGCGCACGGACAAACCCGGCATCCACCACCGCGCCGTGCCCCGGCACGTAGATCGCGTCCTCGCCGCCGAGCGCCAGCAGCGCGTCCAGCGCCGCGGGCCACTGCTCGGGCAGCGCGTCCGAGCCCGCCTGCGGTTCACCGGACTCCTCGACCAGATCCCCGCAGAAGACGACCTCCGGAGCGCCACCGGAGTCCGTGACCAGCACCGCCAGATCGTGCGCCGTGTGCCCTGGCCCCACGTCCGCGAGCAGCGCCCGTCGGCCGCCGCCCAGGTCCAGGGTCAGCTCGCCGGAGACCAGATGGTGCGGGCGCACGAGCAGATCGGCCGCCTCCTCGGCGGCATCGGGGTCCACCCCCTGCCGCACCGCGCTCGTGCGCACCTCTTCCCCGTCGCGGAGCGCCGTGTCGATGCCCATGGCCCCGTACACCTGCGCGCCCGCGAAGGCGGCGGTGCCCAGCACATGGTCGAAGTGCGCGTGCGTGAGAGCGATATGCGTCACGCGGCGGCCGAAGAGCTCCTCGACCTCCCGACGGATCTCCGCGCCCTCCCGCAGGGACGAGCCGGTGTCCACCAGCAGCACCCCGTCAGGCCCGGCGACGGCCCCGATCGTGCAGTCCCAGACCGGCATCCTGCGGCGCGCGATCCCCGGCGCGAGCGGCTCCCAGCGCTCCCGCGCGCCCCATTGCCCATGATTTTCCATACCGAGACGCTAGCCGGAGCACGGTACGGTTTGCCCGCCAGGGAGGCGCGCGGCGGGACGGCCCTTGCCCTGGCCGTAGTACCCGGCCGTACACTGGCGGGAGGGATTTGGCACTCGTGACCTTCGAGTGCCAGGGACGACCCCGTGAGACGGCTGGACTGGGAGGTGCGCGCGGTGCTGAGCGAACGAAGGCTCGAGGTGTTGCGCGCCATCGTCCAGGATTACGTGGGCACCGAGGAGCCCGTCGGCTCCAAGGCCCTCACCGAGCGGCACCGGCTGGGCGTGTCCCCGGCCACCGTGCGCAACGACATGGCCGCGCTGGAGGACGAGGGCTTCATCGCCCAGCCCCACACGAGCGCGGGCCGCATCCCGACCGACAAGGGCTACCGCCTTTTCGTCGACAAGCTGGCCGGCGTCAAGCCGCTGTCCTCGCCCGAGCGGCGCGCGATCCAGAACTTCCTGGACGGCGCCGTCGACCTGGACGACGTCGTGGCGCGCACCGTCCGGCTGCTGGCGCAGCTGACCCGGCAGGTCGCCGTGGTGCAGTACCCGTCGCTGACCCGCTCGACGGTGCGGCATGTGGAATTGCTCTCACTCGCCCCGGCCCGTGTGATGCTCGTGCTGATCACGGACACCGGACGCGTCGAGCAGCGCATGGTCGACTGCCCGGCGCCGATCGGCGAGACCTCGCTCGCGGACCTGCGGGCACGGCTCAACAGCCGGGTCGTGGGGCGGCGCTTCGCGGATGTGCCGCAGCTGGTGCAGGACCTTCCCGAGTCCTTCGAGCAGGACGACCGAGGAACCGTTTCTACGGTCCTCGCGACCCTGCTGGAGACCCTGGTCGAGGAGACCGAGGAACGGCTGATGATCGGCGGCACCGCCAATCTCACCCGTTTCGGGCATGACTTCCCGCTGACGATCCGGCCCGTGCTGGAGGCGTTGGAGGAGCAGGTCGTGCTGCTCAAGCTCCTGGGTGAGGCCAAGGACTCGGGCATGACCGTTCGCATCGGTCATGAGAACGCTCACGAGGGGCTGACCTCCACATCGGTCGTGGCCGTCGGCTACGGTTCGGGCGACGAGGCAGTCGCCAAACTCGGCGTGGTCGGACCGACCCGCATGGACTACCCCGGAACGATGGGAGCGGTACGCGCAGTGGCACGTTACGTCGGACAGATCCTGGCGGAGTCGTAAGTGGCCACGGACTACTACGCGGTCCTGGGCGTACGGCGTGATGCCTCGCAGGACGAGATCAAGAAGGCCTTCCGTCGACTCGCCCGCGAGTTGCACCCGGACGTGAATCCGGACCCGAAGACCCAGGAGCGGTTCAAGGAGATCAACGCCGCTTACGAGGTGCTCTCCGACCCGCAGAAGAAGCAGGTCTACGACCTCGGCGGCGACCCGCTGTCCTCCTCGGGCGGCGCCGGTGGCGCGGGCGGCTTCGGCGCGGGCTTCGGCAACTTCTCCGACATCATGGACGCCTTCTTCGGACAGGCCTCGCAGCGCGGCCCCCGGTCGCGCACGCGGCGCGGCCAGGACGCCATGATCCGGCTCGAAGTGACCCTCGACGAGGCCGCCTTCGGGACGACCAAGGAGATCCAGGTCGACACGGCCGTCGTCTGCACCACGTGCAGCGGCGAGGGCGCGGCCCCCGGCACGTCCGCCCAGACCTGTGACATGTGCCGCGGTCGCGGCGAGGTCTCGCAGGTCACCCGGTCCTTCCTCGGTCAGGTCATGACCTCCCGGCCGTGCCCGCAGTGCCAGGGCTTCGGCACCGTGGTGCCGACCCCGTGCCCGGAGTGCGCCGGCGACGGCCGCGTCCGGTCGCGGCGGACCCTGACCGTGAAGATCCCGGCCGGTGTCGACAACGGCACCCGCATCCAGCTCGCGGGCGAGGGCGAGGTCGGCCCCGGCGGCGGCCCGGCCGGTGACCTGTACGTGGAGATCCACGAGATCCCGCACAGCACGTTCCAGCGGCGCGGCGACGATCTGCACTGCACGGTCACCATCCCGATGACGGCCGCGGCCCTCGGCACGAAGGTGCCGCTGGAGACCCTGGACGGCATCGAGGAGATCGACATCCGGCCCGGCACCCAGTCCGGCCAGTCGATCCCGCTGCACCAGCGCGGTGTCACGCACCTGCGCGGCGGCGGCCGCGGTGACCTCGTCGTGCACGTCGAGGTGACCACCCCCGCCAAGCTCGACCCGCAGCAGGAGGACCTGCTGCGACAGCTCGCGAAGCTGCGCGGCGAGGAGCGCCCCATGGGCGAGTTCAAGCCGGGGCAGCAGGGGTTGTTCTCGCGGTTGAAGGATGCGTTCAACGGGCGGTAGGCGTCCGGCTGGGGGTCCGGGGGTCGTCCCCCGGGTCGGCACGGTAAGCCGGGGCAGCAGGGGTTGTTCTCGCGGTTGAAGGACGCGTTCAACGGGCGGTAGGCGTCTGCCACCAAGCTTGATCGACGCGTTCGGGCTTGGCGCTGACAAACGCTGTTCAGTCGTCCGGACGTGGGGGGGGGGGGGGGGGGGAGGGGCGGGGGGGGGGGGGGGGGGGGGAGGGGGAGGGAGGGGGGGGGGGGGGGGGGGGGGGGGAGGAAGGGGGGGGGGGGGGGTTCGTCGCTTCCCTTGCGCCAT